>CAVFLH010000071.1:0-12287 GCA_963622995.1 uncultured Eubacteriales bacterium
AAAGTGCCTTTTGAATTTAATCTCTAAAACTGTTATAATAAATATAGCACAGGATGTAAAAATAGAGATGAGAGGTATTTACAATGAAAAGAATCAAGGCAGCCTGCATTACCCAGACGGTATGTTTTTCGAACCATGACGGTGACACGAGTGAATACGCGAAGAAGATGATCGGTCAGGAATATGAGAAGTATAAGGTACAGTTGGACAGAAGTGGAACAAAATATAAAATTCTGTCAGAGAAGACAAATGAAGATGGCTCGATCATGATCGAGATCAAAAAGCAGTACAATACATCTCCGGTTGGGGACTATCTGAACTGATCTGCCGGTTTTGGAACAGGAAATCAGTTTATATGAAACATAAAGATCGTGTTCAGCAAGGAGAGAATTTCATGAAGTATGAAATTGGAGATTTTGTCTGCAAGCCGGTTACGGGAGTATGCAGAATAGAGGATATCTTGTACCTGGATGCGCAGGGGAAGAAGGACAATAAACTGTATTATCTCATGCGGCCGGTGGTGGATGAAAAGGAAAAGATATATGTGTCCGTTTCGAATTCGGACTCTGCTTTGAGACCATGCCTGACAGAAGAGAGCGCGTGGAAACTGATCGAGAAGATCCCGGAGATCCCGACGGCATGGACGGAGAATGAAAAGATGCGGGAGCAGAAGTATAAAGAGGCGGTTAAGGCAAACGATCCGGAAGCGCTGGTCGGGATCATAAAGATGATCTATCAGAGAAAGCAGGAGAGACTTGCTCAGGGAAAGAGATGTACCGCGACGGATACGAAATATTTCCAGATCGCGGAAGATCTGCTGTATGCGGAACTGGGAACAGCTCTTGGAAAGCCGAAGCAGGAGATCGTTGACACGATTATTGAATATATCGATCGGAAAGACTGCTAAGAAAAATTTTCGTTTGACTTTTTTGAAAACAGGAAATATAATTGTCGATGAACGAGTAGCAGACTAGCGTAAATCCAGTTTTGCTGCTCGTTTTTTGTTTATACGGACAACGGGCCAGAGTCCGGGCATGCACATGGCTTTGGTGGCTGCCGTAACAATTACATATGCATTTAAAAGTGTGTAGCCTTGCAGCGTAAATCCAGCTTTACGACGCGGGCGCACACTTTTTTGTGCGAAAAAAGGAGGATTTTGAAAATGGCTGAAAACAGCAACATGAAAGAGATGCCGGTGAATAAGCTGATGATCCGGATGGGAATACCGATGATCTTATCCATGGCATTGCAGGCTGTCTACAATATCGTGGACAGCGCTTTCGTGGGAAACATGAAGAATGGGAGTGAGGCGGCGTTGAATGCGCTGACGCTGGTATTCCCGGTGCAGATGCTGATGGTTGCGGTTGGAATCGGTACAGGCGTGGGAACGAACGCGCTTTTGGCGAGGACTCTTGGACAGGGAAACGGGAAGAAGGCGGCGAAGGTCGCGGGAAACTGCCTGTTCCTCGGCGGAGTGATCTATGTGCTCTGCCTGTTATTTGGAATTTTTGGTGTGCGGGCGTATATCGCGTCACAGACGGTGGACCCGGAGGTGATCCGGATGGGAACCAGCTATCTGCGGATCTGCTGTGTGATCTCGTTTGGAATCATTTTCTTTTCCCTGTTTGAGAAGCTTCTGCAGGCGACAGGCCGGTCTCTCTATTCGACCATCGGACAGGTAGCAGGAGCTGTGATCAACATTATTCTCGATCCGGTCATGATCTACGGACTTGGTCCGGTGCCGGAGATGGGAGTGGAAGGCGCGGCGTACGCGACGGTGATCGGTCAGGTGGCATCCGCGGTGCTGCTGTTGATCTTCCACAGGAAACTGAATACGGAATTTGACCATGATATGGCCAACATGAGACCGGATGCCGGAATCATAAAGGAGATCTACGCAATCGGACTCCCGGCGATCATTGCCCAGGCCCTCATGTCGATCATGGTATACGCGATGAATCTGATCCTGAAGTTCAGTCCGTCCGCCCAGACGGCCTATGGTCTGTTTTATAAGGTGCAGCAGTTTGTTCTGTTCCTCGCCTTTGGTCTTCGCGACGCGATCACGCCGATCATTGCATTTGCGTATGGAATGGGAAGTAAGAAGAGGATCGAGGACGGAATTAAGTATGGTCTGCTGTATACGGTCGTGCTGATGGTCATCGGCATGGCGATCACGGAAGGTTTTCCGGGGACGTTTGCGGCGTTATTCAATGCCGGGCAGTCGAGAGAGTATTTTATCGGCGCCATGAGGATCATATCGATCAGTTTCCTCTTTGCGGGGATCAATGTCGCTTTCCAGGGAATTTACCAGGCGTTGGGAAGCGGTGTGGAATCGCTGATCATTTCGCTTCTGCGGCAGCTGGTCATTATTCTGCCGTTAGCCGGAATTTTTTCTGCGTTTGTAAGGAACGGACAGGCTGGAGTTTCGCTGATCTGGTGGGCGTTTGTGATCACGGAAGCTGCGGCTTGTCTCGTTGGGTATGGACTTTTAAAGAAGATCAGGAAGAATCGGATCAATCGTTTAAAGTAAGGAGGAATGTGTGATGACGAAGAGGATTATTACGATCAGCAGACAGTTTGGAAGCGGCGGACGCTTTATTGGTGAGGAGATCGCAAAGAAGCTGGGATTTGCTTATTACGACAAGAATATCATCGGGCATATCGCGGAGGAGTCCGGGTTATCGCCGGAGTATATCGAGGAGAGCGCGGAGTTATCGCCAAAGAAGGGACTGTTTGCCTATGCGTTTACAGGGCGGAACAGTGCCGGAAAGTCGGTGGAGGACATGGTCTATGAGGCGCAGAGGAAGGTGATTCTGGATATTGCGGAGAAGGGGAACTGCGTGATCATTGGACGGAACGCGGATTTTATTCTGCGGGACAGGGATGATGTGCTGAATGTGTTTATCCATGGGGATCTGCCGGAGAAGACGGAGCGGATCTGCAGTCTGTATCATGTTTCGGAGCGTGAGGCGGTGAAGATGATGGATGATGTCGATAAGAGGCGTGTGGCGAATTATAATTTCTATACGGAGCAGAAGTGGGGGATGGCAAGGAATTATACGCTGACGTTGAATAGTTCGGTGTTGGGGTATGAGAGGTGTGAGGAGGTTATTATTGGGTGTATGAAGTGATGAGATAGTAGTAGTATTGCGAGGGGTACGCGCCGGTGAGCCTCCGGGCGCGGACGCTTCACGGGATTCCGGGAGGGTTCCTCTAAGCTTGCAGAAAAATGCTAAGGGCGGAGACCCGGGGACACAACTCGCAACTTGCGTTGCTCAGACAAGTGTCCCCGGGTCTCCAACGCATTTTCCCGCGAGCCAAGAGGAAGCCAGCTCCCTGCACCCAGGCGGTCCGTGCCCGGAGGCTCATCGGCGCTGTAGATTGGCGGCATTAGAAGAAAAGTGAGGCGGGAGCTGTTATATTGGTAAAAGTTGGAAGGAACAGGTGGAGATTGAAAGTACCGGCGGTAATTTGGTAATGCCGTCGGTACTGAAAGTTGATTAGTTGTTTTTGAAGATCGTTCTGAAAATCGCGCGGACAAATGGTCCAACGAAGAATACCTGTAAGCACAGTGCCATCGGGAAGCAGGTTACGGCGAGCTGGATCCACTGGGGGAACCAGTTGGCGGTGATGCCGTTATGTACGAGGGTGGCGAACAGGGTGATGACAGGGACGATCTGACATACGGTGAAGCACTGGATGGCTAACACGATGAAGATCGGCTGGATGTTTGCGGGATCGATGGTCCGGAATGCCAGTTTCTTTGCTGTGTTTGTGATCACAAAGAAGATCAGGCAGAAGACGACGACATATTCCAGCCACATTTCTTTAATGGCGAGTCCGAAGACCTGATAGCTCAGAGCGCCGAATTTCAGGGCGATGGTGTAGGTCGTCATGCAGAAAACCATGCAGAAGACCATGATTGCGGTGAAGATGATGCTTTGAAATTTTGTTTTTGGCATAATAATACTCCTTTTTCTGGGAAATAAAACGTGTTTTAACAGGAAGCTATATTGGAATTTCCTGGCAAACAAAAAACGACATGAAATATCGGCGGATGGCCACCAGACAACAGCCATATCGATATTTTATGTCGTTATTTATTTCCTGTATTCATTTTTTCAACAGGAGATATCATAGCATAAATTTTTCGTTTATGTAAGTGAAAATTAAAAAAAATTATGATATCTGCAAAATCTTTGAGAACGGTGCGGAATATCCGGTGTGGAAAGAACTTGAGAAGGAATGCGGGAACTGCCTTTTGCTATAAGTTTTCCCTATACTCAACCATAAAATAGAAAGATTTTACAGAACCATCATCCTGTGGTAGATTTATGTCGAATATCCTATCAGTGTGATAGGAATATGGACGTTAAATTTACTGAAATAACAGGACAGGAGTGAATGATATTATGGAGAGAGGAATTAACACACGATGTTTACACTTAGAGGAAACAGAGGGAAAAACAGATAACTACGGGGCGCTGAGCTACCCGATCTATCAGACAGCGACTTACGCCCATGCGGGTGTCGGAAAGAGCACCGGATATGATTACAGCAGACTTCAGAACCCCACAAGAGAGCAGCTGGAGAAGGTGGTTGCGAGCCTGGAGGGCGGCATCGATGCTTTCGCCCTTTCGAGCGGAATGGCGGCGATCACACTGCTCATGGAGATCTTCAAGCCGGGCGACCATATCATTGCCGAGGCGGATCTCTACGGCGGAAGTGTCCGGCTGTTCGACAACGTATCGAAAAAGAACGGATATGAGTTTACGTACTTAAATTGTTCCAGAGATGACATCGAAGGTGCCATAAAGGAGAACACGAAGGCGATTTACATTGAGACACCGACGAACCCGATGATGAATGTATCTGATATTTCCAAGATTGCGGAGATCGCAAAAAGACACGGACTCTACCTGATCGTCGACAACACATTCCTGTCCCCATATTTTCAGAATCCGTTAAAGCTCGGCGCAGATATCGTGATCCACAGCGGAACGAAATTCCTGGGCGGACACAATGATACTTTAGCCGGATTTATTGTGACGAACAATGAAGAAGTCCAGGAAAAACTGCGGTTTATCATAAAGACCACCGGAGCCGGACTCGCTCCATTTGACTGCTGGCTGATCTTAAGAGGCATCAAGACCCTCGGAATCCGCATGGAGCGGTCCCAGGAGAATGCTATCAAGATCGCGAACTGGCTGAAGGAACAGCCTGTTGTAAAACATGTGTACTACCCGGGACTTCCGGAACATCAAGGTTATGAGATCATGAAAAAACAGGCCAGGGGATTCGGCGCGATGCTGACCTTCGATGTGGACACAGAGGCACATGCGCTGCAGATCCTTGAGAGCGTCAGAATGATCAAGTTCGCGGAGAGCCTCGGCGGTGTGGAGACATTGATCACTTACCCGACGACCCAGACTCATGCGGATGTGCCGGAGGAAGTACGACTGAAAAATGGAATCACACCGTGTACGCTCCGGGTATCTGTGGGAATCGAGGACATCGAAGATCTCCTTGCGGAGTTATCGGAAGTATTTAAAAAATTAAAATAGGATCAGAAACGCAAAAAGAGGAGAGAATTTCGGTATGGCAGAGAGAAATTTGAATTTTGATGAGATCGTCGAGCGGCGGGGAACGGACTGCTTGAAATATGACTTTGCGAAGAGAAGAGGAAAGCCGGAGGACGTGCTTCCTCTCTGGGTGGCGGATATGGATTTCAAGACATCATCCTATGTGGAGGACGTCCTGATCGAGAGGGCAAAGCATGGGATATTTGGCTACAGCGATACCCAGGAAGTGTATTTTAACGCGGTGGCAGGATGGATGGAACGGCATCATCACTGGAAGATCAAGGAGGAATGGCTGATCAAGACTCCGGGCGTGGTGTTTGCCCTGGCAATGGCGGTGAAGGCGTTCACAAAGGCCGGTGACAGCGTCTTGATCCAGCAGCCGGTTTATTATCCGTTTTCAGAGGTGATTCGGGACAACGACCGGGTGATCGTCAGTAATGACCTGATCCTGGGGGAAGACAACCGGTATCATATTGACTTGACCGATTTTGAAAAGCAGATCGTGGAACATAGTGTCAAGTTGTTCCTTCTCTGCAATCCCCACAACCCGTCGGGAAGAGTGTTCACGAGGGAAGAACTGACAGCGATGGGAGATATCTGCGTGAAGCACGGCGTCACGGTGGTCAGCGATGAGATCCACAACGATTTCGTGTTCCAGGGCGAACATACGGTGTTTGCGTCCATCAAGAAGGAGTTTGAGGACATCTGTGTGGTCTGCACGTCTCCGAGCAAGACCTTCAACCTGGCCAGCATGATGATCTCCAATATCTTTGTACCGAATAAGGAACTGAGACAGAAATTTCAGCATCAGGTCGACGCCGCGGGAATCAGCCAGTTGGGCGTTCTGGGGCTTGTGGCTGCGCAGACGGCGTACGAGAAGGGCGATGAGTGGTACGAGAGTATGCTTGCGTATGTGCGGGAGAATATCGCCTATGTAAAGAAATATGTGAAGGACAACATGCCGGGAGTGAACATCATCGACGGCGAGGGAACTTACCTTTTATGGCTGGACTTCAGAGCGACCGAAATCGATGCCGACGAGCTGGACCGCCGGATCATCTACGACGCGAAGCTGTGGCTGGATAGCGGAAAGATATTCGGAAAGACCGGGGCGGGATTTCAGCGGATCAATGTGGCGGCGCCGAGGAAAATTGTTGTGGAGTGCCTGGAGAGAATAAAGAAAGTTTTATGACCTGGAAAACAGCCTATTTGAATGAAAAATTAGTTTGTGATTTGTAAAAATTCTGAGTTTCAGAACGGAATTTCAGGTATGGTTCCTGCGAAAAAATGATTGACATTCATTTATTTCCTGCTATAATATCAAACGGTCGGACGGCACAGAGGATGTGCCTTGCAAGGTGTCTCAAATTGATTGAAAAATTTGAGATTCCCGGATGGACATGATGATCATGAGCCAGATAAGACGAGAAAAGTCTTATCTGGCTTTTTTGTGCGATAGAAAATTCCGACCATAATAAATTTTGTTGTAAATTACTGGAGGAAACTCAAATGGATCTGCTAAAAGACAATTTGAAAAAACTATATTTCCGCTTCCTGATTCCATCTCTGGGAAGCGCCATGGTCATGTCGATCTACACGCTGACGGACGCCATCGTGATCGGAAAGGGCGTGGGCCCGGACGCGCTGGCGGCGCTCAGCATCACGACACCGCTCTTATGCATCCTGATGTCCATGGGAGTTCTCTTCGGCGTGGGCGGTTCGGTGCAGATGAGCGTTCACAGGGGAACGGGAAATTTTGAGAAGGCGAACCGGTATTTCACCTTGTCCTTCGCGTCCCTCGCGATCATTTCTGTTATTTTATGGATCGTTTACGGTTTTGGAATCTCGGGTCTGCTGCACTTAATGGGAGCGAATGACACGCTGTTTCCCTATGCGCTTGCCTATATGAGATATATCAATATCTTCCTTCCAGTTGCTGTATTTTCCAACTACTTCGCGATCTTCGTCCGTGCGGACGGTGATCCGAACCGGGCGATGGCGGGAGTGCTCTTAGGCGGCGCCTTCAACATTGTGCTCGACATCGTCCTCGTATTCCCGGTTCAGATGGGAAGCGGCGGTGCGGCCCTGGCATCGGCCATCGGCATGGTGATCCAGGTCGTTGTCGGTACATCCCATTTCTTCAGCAAGAAGAATGGACTGAAGTTTATCCGGCCGAAACATGTGGTCTCCAGTGTGGGCCAGATCATTGGGAACGGAATTCCGAGCTTCTTTAACGAGTTTGCCAACGGCTTTATTGTGCTGTTATTCAATATCCAGATCCTAAAATACTGCGGGGATGCGGCTCTGTCCGTATACAGCGTGATCTCAAACTGCGTGATCCTGTTCAACTCCCTGTTTACCGGTGTCGGACAGTCCATTCAGCCGATCATCGCCACAAACTACGGTGCCGGAAAGTGGGATCGGATCAAACAGGTGAGAAACATGGCATTCGCCACGATCATCATCATGGGCGCGATTTTCTCCGCATGCGGAGTCTTATCGCCGAAGGGAGTCTGCTCCGTGTTCATGTCCATGAATGAGGAGATGACAGCTATCGCCAGAAGAGGCCTGAGACTGTACTTTATCGCGTTCCTCCCGATGGGCGTGAACCTGCTGACCTCCTACTATCTGCAGTCGATCTTGAGCGTGAAGAAATCGCTCTGCATCTCACTGTTACGAAATGTGATTTTGAGCAGTGTGTCGATCCTGGCACTCCCGCTGATCTTCGGCGGAAACGTTTTGTGGATGGTGATGCCGGTGGTAGAGCTGATGGTACTGGTGCTCAGCGCGGCATTCTTGAAGATACAGAAATTCAGCTATTAATAACGGATTTGGTTGCCGGACAGAGGAAATCGTGATACATTGTAAGCAGAACGTATTACCGTGAACGGATACAAACAGACAGGAGGAATGAGTATGAAACATTTTCTTAAAGTCATGATGTGTGCGGCAGCGCTTTGCGCGGGTATTTCCAGTTTTCCGGCATATGCATCGTCAAAATTTGATCCGGCGTATTATGCAGCGGCAAATCCGGATGTGGCGGCAGCCTGCGGAACAGATGAGGCATCCCTGCTTCGGCATTACATGAATTTTGGAATGGCGGAAGGCCGCAAGCCGTCGGAGCAGGGGCAGGCGGGTGACAGTCTGGAACTGACGGAAGAACAGATCAAGGCGGCATGGACACCTGTTCCGATCGCAGAGCTTGCTAATTACAAGAGCATCAAAAAGCGCATGACGGATGCTGAGTTTGAAGCGGCATATCAGGAGGCGTTAAAGATCGTGACTCCGGTAGCGTTTGCGAGCCGTGAAGAGCAGTTAAATCATATCGCTGTGTCGTTAAGGGAGCTTTTTGATACACAGATGAGCTATTCCATGTCCACGGATCACTATAATGATCCATACGGATATCTGGTTCTTCATTCCGCGTCCTGTGCCGGGTGTACCAGAACGACGGGACTTTGTCTGAATATTCTGGGGATCCCATACGAACACATCAACGAAAACCAGTATTCCCATCAGTGGACCCGTGTCGCGATGAATGATGGTACGTACTGGATCTGCGACGCATACGGAATGTACTGCGGTCCGGAACCGGCGGAAAGACAGCATCCGTATTTTCAGTAGAATAAACTCATAAAACAGAACGGCTGGCCGTATCTCCTTTGAGGCAGGAGGACGACCAGTCGTTTTTATTTTTTTATTTTTACCGTGATCTCGATCACATAAGAGTTCATATCATCTGCCGCAAGGACATCGATCAGATACCGTTCCAGGTAGTCGCTTTCCACCAAAAGATCATGCTCCTGGATATACGCAAGAAGCCGGTCATAGGTGGATTCGATAGTCTGCCAGTTTCCGTGGTGATAGGCAGTCACATAATCGCCTTCCGGAAATGCCCGGCAGGGGAGATCTGACGACCGGTTTTCCAGTAACACGACTGCGTTGTCATTCCGGTCATGAATGCCCTGTTCCACGTCTTTTCCATGTTGAATGTATGCGACTTCATAATCACTTTTAAATCCGGGGTTGGATTCCAGAAATCGGGTGATCAGTTCATTGAGCTTCTTATACCGGTCTTCCTCCCATTCGCTCTCCACACTGCTGTAAAGGTAATAGCGCTCAGGAAAATGCTGCACCAGGATCTCATCTGTGCGGATGTGAAGTCCTGTCTGGATCCGTTTTTTTCTGTGAGAGATCCATCGCTCCATGTTTTCCAATTTTGCTATTTCTTCCTGGATCTTTTGTTCCCGCTCCGCAAAAACTTCCAGTATTTTTTCCGGGCTGCGGGATCCGAGAAGTTCCCGGATATTTTTAAGCGGCATTCCAAGCTCTTTTAAGAGAAGGATCGCGTCCAGCAGTTCCATCTGACCGACCTCATAATACCGGTATCCGTTCTCCGTTACGACAGCCGGCTGAAAGAGCCCGATCTCATCATAATGAAACAGCGTCTCTTTTGTGATTCCCATGAGTTTTGCAAGTTCCCCGGTCGTTATATACATTTTTTTATCCATCTTCCGCAAATCCCCCCAATTTTCTCTTGACTATAGTGTAACCCTATAGTATATACTGCCTTTTGTCAATCACAAGAGCTAAATTTACAAAGGAGTTTTACAGATGAGTCATTCGATCAATCAGGAAATTACGCCCGCAGGGCTTTTAAAGTTTGCCGCACCGTCGATCGTCATGATGATTTTTATGTCATTGTATACCATCGTGGACGGAATTTTTGTCTCACGTTTTCTGGGCAGCAATGCCCTGTCATCGGTAAATATTGTATATCCGGTCATTAATGTAGCTATCGCTCTGTCCACCATGCTGGGGACCGGAGGAAGCGCGATCATCAGTAAGTATCTGGGTGAAGGAAAGAAAGAGCGTGCCCGTGAAGCGCTGACACAGTTTGTGGTGCTGGCATTGTTGCTCAGCGTTGCCCTGCACATTTTTTCAGAAGTATTTCTCACACCGGTCTGCCGCTTCCTGGGAGCCAGCGATGTCCTGCTGGCGGATTGCCGCCTGTATCTCGGAACTGCCATGCTGTTTGTACCAGCCTGTATGCTGCAGGCTGTTTTCCAGTCCTTTCTGGTGACGGCGGGGCGTCCGGGATTCGGGCTTTTGCTCATGATCGGAGCCGGTATCTGCAACATCATTCTTGATTATGTGCTGATCGTTCCATGTCAAATGGGAATTGCGGGAGCTGCGCTCGCAACTGGTATCGGCCAGTGTATTCCGGCGGTGTGCGGGCTGTGTTTTTTCCTGTTCACAAAACAGGAGCTCCGTTTCTGCCGGTTTCGGGTCTCCGTGAAAGAAATCCTGAATGCGTGCTATAATGGATCATCTGAGATGGTATCCCAGCTCTCCAATGCGGTCATCACGTTTCTGTTTAATATCGTCATGATGTCCCTGGCGGGAGAGCATGGCGTTGCCGCCATTACGATTCTGCTGTACGGACAGTTTCTGTTCAATGCTTTTTATCTGGGCTTTTCCATCGGAATCAGCCCGATCATCGGTTTCCAGTACGGAGCAGGAAACAAGGGCAAACTGAGAAAAATTTACCGAATTTCTTTCCTGTCGGTGGCAGCTTCGTCCGTTATGATCGTTGCGGCAGCGATATGCTTTTCGCCGGTCATTGTATCGATCTTTACAAAGAATCAGCGCACCTGGGAACTGGCCTCTGTCGGTTTTCGGATGTTTGCCGTCAATTTCCTGTTCAGCGGTATCAACATTACATCCTCAGGATTTTTTACCGCGTTGTCAAACGGAAAGGTATCTGCTCTGATCTCGTTCAGCCGGACGCTGCTTTTTATTGTCGGCTCGCTGTTGATCCTTCCGCGGATCCTCGGCATTACGGGGGCGTGGATCGCCATTCCTGTGGCTGAATTTCTGACATTGCTTATTTCAGGTCATATGCACCGGCTGTATTTCTGGATGCCGGGGCAAAGAAATTATTTGGAGTAATTCTTGTTTCTTCCCGCTCATGCGTCGGTCATTCCAGCGTATGAGTGGGGATTTTTGTATTTGAAGGGAATCGTGGAATAATAACGGATTGATTACAAAAAATGTAAGATTTTATGAGATTTACCGAATGAAGAAGATGCCATGTTATAATGACAGCAGAGAAGAATGTTTCAGCTGACACGCGTCGAATTGTGCTGTCAGATGCAGGTTTTGTAACCATAAAAGTTGAGAAGGAGAAATTCGGGAATGAAACGTGTAAAAGCAGTTATTATTGCGGGGATCTGTCTGGGAATCGTACTGCTGGCGGTCCAGATCGGGACGGGGATCGATTCGGAAGTTTTTATGAGAAATTACTGGATGGAGGCACCGTTTCTTGTGACTGGGGCGGTGGTCATTATGATAGAGATACCAAGACACATACTTGTGTGATCGAGAAAATGTATAAAGATTAAAGGATAGGCAGGAAAACTCGGAGGAGAGATCCTGTTTTCCTTTTAAGAAGAATTGATATTAAAGGGATTGCTGTTTTATTTGCTCCAAGAGGTGTACCTGATGTCGTATGATGAATATTTTGCCATGCTGGAAGAGAAATCTCAAATAGTATCATTTCCGGGATTGTGTACTGGCTGATTGCAGCTATTGTTATGGGAATTTTATTCATCATGACGTGCTTGCTGATAATTGGGATTGGTTATCAGATTGAAAAAATATTCATTGTGATTATAAGTCAAACAATACGAACAGTATTTATCC
>CAVFLH010000072.1:0-12204 GCA_963622995.1 uncultured Eubacteriales bacterium
CATTTTATACCATGGTCCGAGAAATGATCTCCCGAAGGAATACGCCCCGAAGGAAGTCATCAAAATGTTAAATGAGCGGAAAAACAGGATCTTCTGCGTCCGCGGAAACTGTGACACCGAAGTGGACCAGATGGTTCTGGAGTTCCCAATTCTTGCGGATTACGCGGTACTCCCGGTGGGGGAGCGCCTGATTTATGCCACCCATGGCCACCATTTCAATTTGAACTCACTCCCGCCGATGCAGCCGGGAGACATTCTTCTCCACGGACACACCCACATCCCGGCGTGGGAACCGTTCGGTGACGGAAATTTGTACCTGAATCCAGGTTCCGTGTCGATTCCGAAAGCGGGAAGTGAGCATAGTTACATGATTCTGCAGAACGGGGAAGCCGTCTGGAAAAATCTGGATGGAGAAACTTATCACAGCCAAACTCTGTAATTTATGAGCGCAGGCAAATAAGAAGCTGCAATGGTTCAAGAGGTCTGTACACTTGCCGCACTGGTCGTAAGAAAACGCAGATTTATGAATAAAACGGGGATGGATCTAAAAAATCTGTCCCCGTTTTTATATAGCCTATTGCATAATAATTTCTGTAATGCTAAAATATCTCCCATAACAATCGAAGAGGCATCCGGTGCTGCTTCCACCATGAAAAGTTCATGAAAACAGGCGGACAGCAGGTAAAAGGGAAACAGGTGAAAGACCTGTGCGATCTCGTCACTGTGAGCAGGGAATACAAGGCCATGCGCGAATGCGCGGTCACTGAGGAAAACGGGGCAGTCTGATAAACTGCCGCGAAAGCTTTGGGAAGGCGGCTTTGTGTGGTGATCTGTGAGTCAGGAAACCTGCCGGAATGCTGGTACAGGAAGAAAATTTCCAGATCACGAGGCATTGATCGTACCGTTTATGTGTCGGCTGATTCCAGCGGACATTTTTTCTGATGCACAGGCATTTCGGTATTCGAAAAATTCTCAAATGGAACATCTCCATACCAACTCCGAAATTGTAAAAAACATATCTATCCATTGATCCTGCACAATTACCAGGACGATATGAAATAAGGATAGGCCGAAAGGCAAAACAACTTAACATTTATACTACATGGAGGAGAACATGAAAAAGAAACATGTAAGTCTGCTCTTAGCGGCAGCAATGGCAGCATCCGTAATCTCCGGATGCGGAAGTAGCTCAAACACAAACAGCAGCACAGCTGAGACAGAGAAGACAGAGGCAACTGCAGCGGCAGAAACAAGCGCAGCAGAGGAGACAACAGCCGCAGCCGAGGCAGAGGAAGACACAGAGAAAAACGAGACAGACGAAGTTGTCATCGCGACTCCGCGTGATGCCGTACAGGGCAGCGGAGACGCTTACTACTGCTGGGAAGGCGCGTATGTATGGGAAGCGCTCACAGCAAACAACGGTGGCGTGATCGATCCGTGGCTCGCAAAATCCTGGGAGCACAACGATGACTGTACCGAGTGGACCTTCAGCCTGCGCGATGACGCATACTTCACAGACGGCGTTCAGTTCAATGCTGATGTATGCTTAAAGAACATCGAGCGCTGGGGCCATGGAATCAACTCCACATACACAACACTCAGCATCGAGAAATCTCTCCCGAATCTGGACAAGATGGAGAAAGTTGATGACTTCACTGTAAAATTCACATTCACACAGCCGATCACAACACTTGAGTACGTCCTTTCCGACTACGGCAGCCCGATGTACAGCCCGAACTGCTTCGACGAGGAGACAGGCGTGATCTCCGACTACGCGATCGGTACAGGCCCGTACATGATCGTTGACCATGTAGAGTCCGAGTATGTGACACTTGAGAGAAACGACAACTACTATGGCGAGAACGGCAAGGTAAAGACCTTCAAGATCCGCTGCATTCCGGATGCCGAGACTCGTGTATCCGCATTAAAATCCGGTGAAGTTCTTGGACTTGCGGACAACGGCGCGATCACCATGGACGCTGCAAAGAACCTCTGCGACACGGACTCCAACTTCGAGATGGACAGCACTCCGAGCCATATGACCGAGTACATCATGTTCAACGATAAGAACGAGTACCTTGCAGACAAGCGCATGAGAGAGGCATTCAACCTCGCAACAGACCGCGACAGCATCTGCAGCGTGATCTACGGCGGACTTTTACAGCCGGCATACTCCTTCTTAAGCACCCAGTCTACATTCCATCTGGATATCCAGGGAACTTACGACATGGAGCAGGCAAAAGTCCTCGCAAAAGAGGTTCTCGGCGACAAGACCGTTGACATGACCATGATCATCCGTTCCAGCACAGCTTCTGACTACAACTGCAAGGCTGTTGCAGAGTACTTAAAGCAGGTTTACGCAGAACTCGGCGTCAACATCAACATCGAGATCGTAGATTCCTCCCTTTACAAAGAGAGACAGCAGGAAGGCACCTACGACATGACACTCACCGTATTCGGAATCAACAACGCAGATCCGACTTCCACATTTAAGCAGTACTTCGCAAGCGAAGGAAACAGCAACACAACATTAAACTACAACTACTACAACGAGAAAATCGATGAACTCGTTGCAAAAGCTCCGACCATCGCTGACGTGGAGGAGCGCAGCAAGATCTACGATGAGATCCAGCAGGAACTCTTCGATGACAGCGCATGCGTTCCGATCTGCTACCAGATCAACGTTAACATCCACAACAAAGCGATCACACACTACGCAGGAAAGACCTTCGGTGTCGGCCTTCCGACAATTTCCTGGGTGAAATAAAGGAACACTTATGGCACTTTTAAAGTACATTCTGAAAAAAATGCTGATGCTTTTGCCGGTACTCGTCGGGATCAGTATCATTGCCTTTGCGCTTGGAATCATGTCACCGGGAGATCCGGTGGACCAGGTGCTGAATCCAAATGGAAATGAATCCTACACACAGGCGGAATATGACGCCATGGCGGCAAAAATGGGCCTGGACCAGCCGGCAGTCGTCCAGTATTTCAACTGGGTCGACGGCCTGGCACATGGTGACCTGGGCCGCTCATTTTTCACGAATAAAAGTGTCATGGACCAGCTCGCGAAGCGGATCCCGATCTCATTGAAGCTTGCGGGATTCAGTATGATCTTAACCATCGTCTTTGGTGTGGGTTTCGGAGTCCTGATGGCGGTGCAGAAAGACCGGCTGCTGGATCATATCCTGGGGACATTTTCCACAGGGGCATTATCCGTCCCCGGATTCTGGATCGCCATCGTCCTGATCTTCATCTTCGCTGAGCAGTGGAAGATCCTGCCCAGCAGCGGGATCTCCGACGGCTCCGGCTTTATTCTCCCTGCGGTCACACTGGCGCTCCCGAGCATCGGCGTCTGCGCGAGACTGACACGGAGCGCGATCCTCGACGAGATCGGCCGCCAGTACATGACCGTGGCTGACGCGAAAGGCATGAGCCGCCGTCACGCGGTGATCCGTCACGCCTTCGGAAACGCCCTGATCCCGATCATCACCTACCTGGGAAATCATATGGCGGGCATCATCGGCGGCGCGTCCATCGTGGAGACGATCTTCGCGATCCCAGGAATCGGAAGCTACGCCATCGCGGGCGTACAGTCGAAGGACTACTATGTGGTGCAGGCCTATGTCCTGTTTTCCGGATGCATCTATGTGCTGACAAACATCCTGATCGATCTGATCTACATCGCGCTTGATCCGAAGATCCGCGAGGGAGAGGCGGTGGAATCGTGAGAAAATTAAAAGAACTCCGCCTGTCCGTGAAGACGAAAATCGGTCTTGTGATCTTATTTATCATTCTTCTCGCCAGTGTCCTTGCGCCAGTTCTCGCACCGTATGATCCGCTGTTGTCAAACCTGTCGGAGGCGCTTCAGAAACCGTCTGCCGCGCACCTTTTAGGTACTGATAATATCGGCAGGGACACCCTGAGCCGTGTTCTCTATGGCGGAAGACAGTCCATTCTTCTTGCACTGGCTGCAACGGTGCTCTCCATGCTGCTGGGCTTTGTTCTTGGACTTTTTGCGGGATATTTCGGCGGCTGGATCGACGGAGTTATCACGACGATATCCAGCATTTTCCAGGGACTTCCGGGTCTGACGCTCATGATCGCTGTGGCAGGTCTCCTGGGACAGGGAGTAAAGAGTATGCTGATCGCCATCGTGATCAATTCCTGGGTAGGATTTTCCAGGATCGTCCGGGGCGAGGTCATGAAATTAAAGCAGGAGAGCTTTATCAAGGGTCTGCGAACCATCGGAGCCAGTGATCTCAGGATCCTGTTTCTCCATATTTCACCAAATATTCTTGGAACTTTATGCGTGCTCTTCGCCACAAGAATCGCCGGGAATGTGATCTCCGTGGCGTCCATCAGCTATCTGGGCCTGGGACTCCAGCCGCCGACGCCGGACTGGGGCGTTATGATCAACGACGCGAGACAGTATTTCCGCCAGGAACCGCTGCTCGTTGTTGCACCGGGACTCTGTATTTTGCTTCTTTCTCTGAGCATCAACCTTCTTGCGGATGAACTTCGCGACAGGCTGGATGTAAGGAAAGATGTGATGAAGAACATGTAGTGCCAGGGAAAATGATTCGCTGCAAGCCCGCTTGGAAAATTTTGCCCTTAACGTTGCTGAAAGAAGATCGAATTACGAAAAATTATGAGCAGCGTGGGCGTGCAAAGCACAGGGGCTGATATCAGATACAGAGAACAGAAAATGGGGAAGATGAAATGGAAGATAGAAAAGAATGGAAAACAGGAGAAAAAAGCGACATTGAGATCCGGAATCTTTCCGTCACCTTCCAGGACGGCGGCGAGACGGTACGTGCCATGGAAGGCGTCAATGCGTACTTCCCGGCGGGCAGTGTCACCGGACTCATCGGGGAGAGCGGCAGCGGAAAATCACTTCTCGGCATGTCCATCTTAGGACTGCTCTCCGGCCAGGCGAAGGTGGACGGAACCTGCATGTATAAGGGCATGGACCTGTACCGGCTGCCGGAAAAGGAGATGCAGGAGATCCGCGGAAAAGAGATCGCCCTGATCCCGCAGAATCCCACGGAGTCGTTAAACCCGATCCGGAGAATCGGAAAACAGCTCACGGAATGTATGACAGTCCATGGAAACAAGGACAAAGAACTGGCAAATTCCCGGCGGGATGAGTTCCTGCGCCGGTTCGGCTTTTCGGATCCGGACCGGATCAACCGCGCCTACTCCTTTCAGCTCAGCGGCGGCATGAACCAGCGCGTGATCTCCGCCATGGGACTTATGAACCGGCCCAAGTGGGTCATCGCCGACGAGCCGACGAAAGGCCTGGACGCTATCTTAAGGCGGCAGGTCTACCAGGTACTGAAGGAGATCTCTGAGACAGACACCGAAGGAATGATCGTGATCACCCACGATATCGCCCTGGCGGGCGTACTCTGCGACCGGCTGATGGTGCTCTACAAAGGAAGTATCATGGAAGCCGGGGACACGAAGATGATCCTGGAACATCCGGCTCACCCGTACACAAAAGGACTGGTTGCGTCGCTTCCGGCGAAAGGGATGAACCCTATCGGGCGCGCGGTGAGAAAGAACGAAGGAAACTCCGGCTGCAGTTTTTACCCGCGATGTCCGCATGCGACGGACGCCTGCAAAAACGGGCCGATCCCGGAGGCGGAGCTTCCGGATGGGCGGAAAGTGAGGTGCGTCCTGTATGCTTAAGGTCAGCCATATCTGCAAGACATTTACGGGCGGAATTATCAAAAAGACCCGTGTGGACGCGGTGAAAGACGTGTCCTTTACGATCCGCGATGGGGAGACATTCGGAATCGTCGGAAATTCCGGCTGCGGAAAGTCCACGATCGCCAACATGCTGCTCTCGTTGATCAAGCCGGATTCCGGCACCATCGAGATCGACGGAACGATCCAGATCATCTTCCAGCACCCGGAGACATCCCTGGACCCTGCAAAAAAGATCGGTTACAGTCTGGAAGAGCCGATGATCATCCATAAAATGTACGACAAAGCAGGAAGAAAAGAACGCGTAAAAGAACTTTTGGGCCTGGTAGATCTCGGGGAAGAACTCTTAGACCGCTATCCCCACCAGATCAGCGGCGGCGAGGCGCAGCGCATCATGATCGCCAGGGCACTCTCCCTGAATCCAAAAATCCTAATCCTAGACGAGCCCACCAGCATGCTGGATGTCTCCGTGCAGGCCCAGGTCATGACACTCTTAAAGGAGCTTCAGGAAAAGCTGGGTCTCAGCTACCTGTTTATCTCCCACGACCTCGACGTGGTCCGCTGGTTCTGCGATGAGATCGCGGTGATGGAGGAAGGAAAATTCGTGGAGATGGGACGGACAGAGGATGTGATCGGGCATCCGACGGCGGAATTTACGAAGAAGTTAGTGGAAAATTTTATATTGGAATAGAGAATGCGGCGTGGGAGATAGTTCCTGCGCCGTTTTTGCGCGTGGGCATAAGTAGCTACACTTAGCGCGAGAATATATCGAGGTTATTTCTTTCACAGATTGACATTTAATACATTAAAGTGGTACGATTTCGACATATAGATTTACAACTCACGAGGTTGGAATAGATGCTGATCTGTTTCGGAGTGAGTATACAAAAAATAGACCGGGAGGATAAAGCTATGCTGAAATTTGACGCGCAGAAAAACGATTATCCATCACGAAGAAGTGTGATATACGGCCGGAAAGCCATGGTCTGCACAAGCCAGCCGCTGGCGGCACAGGCGGGACTCGATATCATAAAGCAGGGCGGAAATGCCATTGACGCAGCTATCGCCACGGCGGCCTGCATGACCGTACTGGAGCCGACCTCCAACGGAATCGGAAGCGATGCCTTTGCCCTGATCTGGACGAAAGGGGAGCTTCACGGCCTCAACGCCAGCGGAAGAGCGCCCATGGCGATCACGGCAGCAGAGGTGAAAAAACAGGGATACACCGCGATGCCGAAGCGCGGCTGGATCCCGGTGATGGTTTCCGGCGCGCCGTCGGCATGGACGGAGATCTCGGAAAAATTCGGGAGACTGCCGCTTGAAAAGGTGATGGAACCGGCAATTACATACGCCAGAGAGGGATATCCGGTGAGTCCGGTGATCTCGAAACTCTGGAATAATGCATACAAAGAATTCTCTGGTACACTCAAGGACGAGTGCTTTAAGCCCTGGTTCGATACGTTCGCCGGGGACGGACATGCCCCACAGCCGGGAGAGATCTGGAAGTCAGAAGACCACGCGAAGACCTTAGAAAAGATCGCGAAGACCCACGCAAAAGCGTTCTACCAAGGAGAACTTGCGGACAAGATCGACGAATATTCGAGAAAGACCGGCGGATATATTCGGAAATCTGACCTGGAAAACTACTGGTGCGAGTGGGTGAAGCCGATCCATGTGAATTACCGGGGATATGATGTCTGCGAGATTCCGCCGAACGGGGATGGGATCATCGCGCTGATGGCGCTCAATATCTTAAATGGCTATTCCTTTACAGACAGAAACAGCGCTGATACGGTGCATAAGCAGCTGGAGGCGATGAAGCTGGCATTCGCGGACGGCAACCGGTATGTGGCGGACGCGGAGTTCATGCGTGCGCCGGTGGAGACACTTCTGTCGGAGGAATACGCGGCAGAGCGGAGAGCACTGATCGGGGATGAGGCGAAAGATCCGGAGCCGGGCGATCCGTTCCGCGGCGGAACGATCTACCTCTGCACGGCGGACGGGGAAGGAAACATGGTTTCCTACATCCAGAGCAACTACATGGGATTTGGCTCCGGCATTGTGATCCCGGGAACAGGAATCGCGCTGCAGAACCGCGGAGCAAACTTTACGCTGGACGAGACCATGGAAAACTGCCTGGGACCGGGAAAGAAGTCTCTGCACACGATCATTCCGGGATTTCTGATGAAGGATGGAAAAGCCGTGGGACCGTTCGGTGTCATGGGCGGCTTCATGCAGCCCCAGGGCCATGTACAGGTGATCATGAACACGCTGGATTTCATGATGAATCCCCAGGAGACCCTAGACACGCCGAGATGGCAGTGGGTCGGTGGAAAGAAGATCCAGGTGGAGCGGTCATTCCCGGCTGATATTGTGGAAGATCTGAAAAAACGGGGACACGAGATGGAAATCCTCGAGAGTTCTCTGACCTTCGGCCGCGGTCAGATCATCTGGAGAGATGAGAACGGTGTGCTCTGCGGGGCGACGGAGCCGCGGGCGGACGGTACGGTGGCTGTGTGGTAGTGTGTACTTAATTGCTGCCGGGATTGAATGAGCGGCAGACACAGCAAAAAGCAGTTTTCTTTTCTTAGTGATTGTGGTAAACTCAAAATTAAGCAGATAAAGAATTGTCTGGAAAAGCACACTTAAACGAGTGCAAAAAATCCGATTGCCAGAGACACCCGAAGAAACATAAACTATTCGGAAATATGAGGCAGACGAGCAGTTCAGCAACGAAAACGAATTCGCAGGAGGAAAGCGCAATGAATTTCAATGAAGCAGCGTTAAAGCTCCATGAGGAACATCATGGAAAGATCGAAGTTGTCAGCAAGGTTCCGGTAAAGACAAGAGATGACTTAAGCACCGCCTATACACCGGGTGTTGCCGAGCCGTGCAGAAAGATCCATGATAATAAGAAAGACGTTTACAAATACACCGCAAAGGGCAACCTGGTGGCAGTTGTCTCCGACGGAACCGCAGTTTTAGGCCTCGGAAATATCGGACCGGAAGCCGCTATGCCGGTTATGGAAGGAAAGGCAGTCCTCTTCAAAGAGTTCGGCGGCGTTGACGCGTTCCCGATCTGCCTCGATACAACAGACACAGAAGAGATCATCAAAGCAGTGAAATACATCGCACCGTGCTTCGGCGGCATCAACCTGGAAGATATCGCTTCCCCGAAGTGCTTCAAGGTAGAGTCTCGTCTTGAGAAAGAGCTGGATATCCCGGTATTCCATGATGACCAGCATGGAACCGCTGTCGTTGTTACAGCAGCCCTCTTAAACGCGTTAAAAGTTGTTGGAAAGAAGATCGACGAGATCCATGTCGTATTAAACGGACCGGGATCCGCCGGAACCGCGATCATCAAGATGCTGCTTGCCACAGGTGTAAAGAACATTATCGCCTGCGATGAGAACGGAATCCTCTACAAAGACCGCGGAGTCGGCATCAAAGACCACAAGAAGATGCTCTGCGACATCACAAACCTTGAGGACAAGCGCGGAACTCTGGCTGACGCTCTCGTCGGCGCGGACGTATTCATCGGCGTGTCCGTAGCAGGCGCACTGAAACCGGAGATGATCAAGACTATGGCGAAGGACCCGATCGTATTCGCAATGGCAAACCCGAATCCGGAGATCATGTACGATGAGGCAATGGCAGCAGGCGTAAAGGTTATGGGAACCGGCCGTTCCGACTTCCCGAACCAGATCAACAATGTTCTCGCGTTCCCGGGAATATTCCGCGGCGCGTTAGACTGCGGCGCAAGAGACATCAACTACGACATGAAAGTCGCTGCAGCCCAGGCGATTGCTGAACTTGTGACACC
This sequence comes from uncultured Eubacteriales bacterium, assembly GCA_963622995.1. Taxonomy (GTDB): domain Bacteria; phylum Bacillota; class Clostridia; order Lachnospirales; family Lachnospiraceae; genus Pilosibacter. Next base: position 9,536 of record CAVFLH010000072.1, read on the forward strand.
GGATAAACTCTCTGCAGAATACATTATCCCGGGTGCACTTGAAGAAGGTGTGGCTGAGCATGTCGCAAGACGCGTAGCTGAGGCGGCTGTGAAGTCCGGAGCGATCCGCAAGTAATTAAAACAAAAAATACGTCAAATATAGAGGTGTTCCCCGGGAACACCTCTAAAAATTTATGATAGTTCAGGGAACACCTGCAGATGATCGATCTGGCAGGTGTTCGCGAATGATAAATTTCATAAAAGAATCATGAGAAATACTCCCTCTGCATATACATAGGTGCAGAAGGAGTGTTTTTGATTATGGCAGATTATCGCAGACTGATTTCTTATATTTATGAGTACGAAGGAAAACAAAAAGGGAAAAATGTGGGATTCGCGAAGCTGGAAGCGCGGAACGGGCAGTGCAGGATCAATGTGAATGTGAAGCGGATCTATATGGGCGGAAATGCCATCGGCGCGTACCTTTTAGGGACAGGCGGTCGGGAGACATTTATCGGGAATGTGTTCGTGCGGGGCGGAAACGGAGAATTCCGGGCGAACGTGGACTCAAAGAACGTGGAAGGAACCGGGACCGGGCTCGATACATATTTTGGACTCTCCGTCCACGACGTAAAGAATTCCTGGCGGTGCTACAAGACGATCTGGGAGGACGCGCTGGCAGCGGAAGAGGGAAATACTGCGGAAAATCCGGTACTCTCTGTTCCGAAATTTACCGCGGAGATGCTGCCGGAAGCCGAAAAAGAGATGACGCCCCAGGCAGTCTCGAAGGTGGTAAAAGAGATTGAGGATGAGATCGCCAAAGAAGAGGAACGCCGGGAGCAGGAGGAGAAGACTGCGCATGCGGCGGAGCTGCGGGAAGAAGCGGGTGAGACAGAAGAGAACCCGTCCATGCAGAATGAAAGCACTGTTTCAGACGGAGAACAACAGAAAGAAAACAGTGAAGACCATGGAATGGTATATCTAACGGAAGAATCGGAAGAGATTGACGAGACAGTGAAGAAAGCAGAAAATTCGCCGCAGGATGGCGAGAATATTGCGTGCGGAAACACTGAAAACCAGACTATTGATCAGGAGACTCAGAAATCTTCAGAGACTGAACCAGATAACAATCATGTGGAGACGATAGAACAGCAGCAAGAGCCGCTGCGGGATCCAATGCAGCCGATGCAGAACTCAATGCAAGCGCCTGTGAATGGACAGCAGGCAAAGAAACATAACGAATCACACGCACAACAGACACAGATGCCATGGGCAGCCAGACCACCGTTCCTCATGAGACCGCCGCAGAGATCACAGCGACCAGTTATGCAGCCACAGCAAAACACCATGCAGCAGCCGGTAATGTCTCAGCCAGACATGTCATCAGCATCTCAAAAGCAGCCGGTTGATTTATCATCCGCCGCGGCGCGCTCATCCCAGCCGCAGCCCCGCCAGCCAGTACGCCCTGCAGCCAACGCTGCCCCCATGGTCTCACCGGAACTTGAAAACCCGGAAGTCCTGCGGTATCTGCAGGAGACCGAGGACCTGGCGGCTGACCCGGAAAAACTCTGGGAAGAATTCAAGAAGACATACCCGAAGATCCAGCCTTTCGAGTACGAGGACGGCTGTGATATCTTAACGATCCGTCCCCAGGACATCGGAAAACTCCCGCGGGAGTGCTGGATCCACGGAAACAACAGTTTTCTGCTCCACGGCTACTACAACTTCCGGTACCTGATCCTCGTGAAACTCGGCGGAAACAAGAAGAAAGCCCGCTATCTGTTAGGTGTCCCCGGACACTATTACAGCAGCGAAAAATACATGGCCACCATGTTCGGCTTCCCGAATTTTGTTCTTTCCAGGCGTCAGCCGGTGGGAGATGGCCGGTTTGGTTATTGGTATACAGATCTTAAGATTCGTTGAAGTTCAGATGATCGAAAAAGACCAGCTTAATACGCAAGAACATATTCTGCACTTTCCTAATCAAAAAGGTAGAGAGTATATTCATGCATGGCTGGTCTTTTTATATTCTATCTTGTCAGAAATCAAAAATACGGTAAAATAATAGGCAGGATCAATCGAAACAAAATTGGAGAAACGTATGAGAAAGATGACGATAGAGGAACATTATATGAAAGAAGCGATCCGCCAGGCGAAAAAGGCGGCGGCGCTCAAGGAAGTGCCCATCGGCTGCGTGATCGTGTACGATGGAAAGATCATCGCGCGAGGCTATAACCGCCGGACCGTGGATAAGAATGTGCTGGCCCACGCGGAGATCATCGCGATGCGGAAAGCCTGCCGAATCCTGGGGGATTGGCGTTTAGAGGGCTGCACAATGTATGTAACCCTAGAACCATGCCCGATGTGCGCCGGGGCCATCGTCCAGGCGAGAATCCCGAAGGTCGTGATTGGCTGCATGAACCCGAAAGCCGGCTGCGCCGGATCGGTCCTCGACATGCTGCACGAGGGCGGATTCAACCATCAGGTGGAGACGGAGATCGGACTTCTTGGGGATGAGTGTTCACAGATGCTGAAGGACTTCTTTAAGGCGCTGCGGGAAGAAGGAAAGCGAAAGAAATTAGAACAGGCGCAGAAAGAGGCAGGTAAAGAGGCTCTAGAAGGTAAAGAAAGTCCGAAGTGTTGAGTAATATTTGGAATAGTTATGTTTATAAAAACTATGAAAACATAAC
>CAVFLH010000073.1:0-11933 GCA_963622995.1 uncultured Eubacteriales bacterium
AAATTGTTCTTCTTGTCTATTTTTTTGTGTAATTTAATCAAATTTTGGAACTGCACTTTACTTCGAAACATTTCCTCAACATTTAAAAATTATTATTGTGTAGATTTCTTGAACAATTTTCTCTTTTTATCACCTAGTTCAGCTTCTCAAGATCCTCAAACTTCTCAATATTGATGACCGTCGCTTCCCTGTTGATCTTTCTGATAAATCCAGCCAGTGTCTTTCCCGGTCCGATCTCGATAAACCGGTCAACACCGTCCGCTAACATGGTTTCCACACTCTGCTGCCATCTGACAGAAGAAGATACCTGGCGTGTTAAGAGCGGCTTCACGTCCTCAGCTTTCGTCACGTAGGCAGCTGTCACATTTGCCACATATGGGATCTTCGGCTCAGATACTGGAACATTCTCCAGGAATTTTCCAAGCTTCGCCCCAGCTTCCTCCAAAAGATAGGAGTGGAACGGTCCACTGACGTTCAGCGGGATCACGCGTCTCGCGCCTGCCTCTTTTAACTTCACCGCCGCAGTCTCGACTGCTTCCTTAAGACCAGAGATTACGATCTGGCCCGGGCAGTTGTAGTTTGCGACCTGCACGTTCGGGATCTCATCCACAACGGCGTTGATCTGCTCCGCAGTCATGCCGAGAACGGCGCTCATTCCGCCGACTCCCGCCGGAACTGCCTCCTGCATGAGGATTCCACGCTCACGGACGGTGCGGATCGCGTCATCCGCCATCATAACGCCTGCAGCCACCAGCGCGCAGTACTCGCCGAGGCTTAAGCCTGCAGCCACATCCGCATGGATGCCGCGCTCCTCCATCACCTTCATCATGGCAACACTTGTAGTCACCATCGCCGCCTGTGTGTACTCTGTGATGTCCAGACGGTCATTCTTCTCAAAACATAACTCCGGCACGGAAAACCCTAAAAGCTCCGTGGTGCGGTCGAACACTGCCTTCGCAGTCTCTGAATTCTCATAAAAATCCTGGCCCATGCCGCATACCTGCGCGCCCTGGCCCGGAAAAATAAATGCTGTCTTTCCCATGATTCTCCTTAATATTACAGCAGTTCAGCTCCGCTCCGTTCCTCATTGGAACCAATGCTGCGGCCCTGCCTGTATAAGCCTTTTATTTACCGCATCCGCCAAGCAGCTTGTTCGCCTGTTCCATCATCTCGTCGATCATTTCCTTACATGTCTGCTCTTTCTTCACAAGACCCGCGATCTGACCGGCCATGACGGTTCCGTTTGTGGTATCGCCTTCCTGAACAGCTTTTCTTAAAGTTCCCAGTGTCAGATACTCTAACTCCTCAAAGGATTTTCCCTCAGCCTCGAGGCGGTTGTACTCTCTCGTCATCTGGTTTCTAAGACAGCGTACCGGATGTCCGTGGGTTCTTCCCGTTACAGCGGAATCGATGTCCTTCGCCTTGATGATTCTCTGCTTGTAGTTCTCATGGACAGTGGATTCCTTGGAGACAACGAATCTTGTTCCCAGCTGGACCGCCTCAGCGCCCAGCATAAATGCCGCCGCGATTCCTCTGCCGTCGCCGATGCCGCCTGCCGCGATGACCGGAATGGATACCGCGTCAACGACCTGCGGTACGAGCGTCATGGTAGTTGCCTCACCGATATGTCCGCCGGACTCGGTTCCCTCGGCAACGACTGCATCAGCACCGCCGCGCTCCATGAGTCTTGCAAGAGCCACAGAAGCAACGACCGGGATCACGATAATTCCTGCTTCTTTCCACATCTTCATGTACTTTGCAGGATTTCCGGCACCTGTCGTAACGACTTTCACGCCCTCTTCCACAACAACCTTCGCCACATCGTCCGCATACGGGCTCATTAACATGACATTGACACCGAACGGTTTCTTTGTGAGCTCTTTCGCCTTGCGGATCTCCTCGCGGACTACCTCGCCCGGCGCGTTTGCTCCGCCGATCAGGCCGAGACCGCCTGCCTCTGAAACAGCCGCCGCAAGGTTATGCTCAGCGACCCATGCCATACCGCCCTGAATGATCGGATATTCGATTCCCAGCATTTCTGTAACTCTTGTCTTCATTTCCATTGCTCTCACTTCCTGAAATCTAGCTGTCGGGCACTGCCCGGAGTCTGCGGTCAGCACAGGAACTGCGCTTTCCGCCAAATCTTTATTGATGCATTCCAGCATTCTGGCCGTGCCGCCTGCTGAATGTTTTATTATCTTCTATATCAGTAAAACGCGTCATAGACGCGTTTTAACTCATACTTATGCGGTTTGATTATTCCTCAACGCCCTTGTCTTTTAAGTACTTCATAACATCGCCGACAGTTGCGAGGTTCTGAAGGTCCTCAGCCGGGATCTCTACGGAATACTCGTCCTCAAGGGCCATAACAAGCTCGAATAAGTCAAGGGAGTCTGCGCCAAGGTCATCCTTGAAGGAAGTTGCCTCTGTGATTCCGTCTGCCTCTGTGCTTAACTGCTCTGCGATGATTTCTTTCATTTTCTCTAACATGGTTTGATCTCCTTTAAATGTTCTTATTTTTTAATGTTTTATATATTTTTGTGAATTTCTAACTTTTCATGTTACTTTTTGCAGTATGCGCAAATCATAACTTTTTATTTTCCGGCTGCAGTGTTTTTTTACCACTCCATAAGTACTGCTCCCCATGTCATTCCGGCTCCAAAGCCCGACATGATGATCTTGTCGCCCCGCTTCAGCATGTCCTTCTGGACCATGTCATTCAGCAGCAGTGGAATCGATGCCGTGGACGTATTTCCAAACTGGTCGATGGTCATCGGGAATTTCTCCATCGGCTCTTTTAACCGTCTGGCCGCCGCCTCGATGATCCGCTCGTTCGCCTGGTGGAGGACATAATATTTAATGTCTTCCTTTTTCGTCCCGCTCCGGCGAAGAAGCTCCAGGACGCTCTCCGGCACTTTCCGCACCGCGAACTTAAAGACTTCCTGTCCGTCCATGGTCATGAACCCGAGCTCCGGCTTTGTTCCTGTGAGGAAGTTTCCGACGGTTCTCGACGTGCAGGCGAGGACATCGCCCTTCGTTCCGTCCGCCCCCATCATCATGTCGATGATTCCGGTCTCTTCCGCCTTTAAGACAGCTGCCCCGGCTCCGTCCCCGAAGAGGACGCAGGTTCCGCGGTCGCTCCAGTCTGTCACCTTGCTGATCGTTTCCGCCCCGATGATCAGCGCCGTCTTGTAAATTCCGGCTTTAAAAAATCCTTCGACGATGTTCATGGCGAAAATAAATCCCGCGCATGCCGCCGAGATGTCAAAGGCGACTGCATTCACCGCCCCGATGGCCGCCTGAACGCTGCAGGCGTCGCTTGGATAATTCCGGTCCGGGGAGGAAGTTCCGAGAATGATGATATCAAGCTCTTCCGCCGCAACTCCCGCTGCCGCCAGCGCCCGCTCTGCCGCTTTCGATGCCAGATGGCGCGTTCCCTCGCCGGAGGAGATCCGGCGCTCCCGGATCCCGGTCCGTGTCCGGATCCACTCATCATTTGTGTCTACGATCTTTGCCAGATCGTCGTTCGTAATAATATTCTCCGGCACATACGCGCCGATTCCAGCAATTCTGGCTGTCATAATCTTTTAAATCCTGCCATTTCATTCATGCGGAAGAAATTTAATTCCACGCAATAGTTTTTTGTTTCAAATAATTTGATATTCAAAATATTTGATTCTAATCGTAATGGATGTCTGGTGTTTTGTCAAGTAGATTTTTAAAATCCGGCCCTGACATCTTTAATATCACTCGACGCAGAGCCGGACTTTTACACGAGTTCACACTCTTCAAATCCGTTTTTTGTTAAAACCATAACGCGGGAAAATCCCGCTTTTTTCGCGGCTTCTGCCGCCTCATCATAATAAGCCGTCAGCGTGTCCGCGCTGTGTGAATCTGCGGTGATGATTACGTCTCCTCCAAGCTCCCGCCATCTTTCAAGCAGAAAATCAGCCGGATAAAAGTCCCTCCGGTATCCCCGCGAGACGGCTCCCGTGTTGATCTCCAAAAGACGACAATTCAAAAAGGCTTTTTCAAGCGCTGTCAGCGCCGCTTTCCGGTAACGCGGATCATTTTCATCAAAAAATTCTCCATCCCTGTTCAGCTTTTTTATCAGATCAAAATGTCCCAGAATATCCGGACGTTTTTTCGATAACTCCACCACCTGGGAAAAATAATGCTCCGCCATGACAAATCCGTCACCGGAAAACTCCTGCTCCATACATGCCCTAAGATCCTCTTTCCGCCAGTCAACCGGATAATATCTTCTTGTCCGCGGCCCGCGGATATAGTGTATACATCCGATAAAATAATCAAACATTCCAGGATCCGTATCGGAAAACAGGTCCCACTCCAGCCCGCAGAGAATGTCGAGCCGTCCCCGATACCGGCATTTTAGATCAGCAATTTCCGACCGATACTGTTCCGTCCCTTCCAGGCTCATACAATACGACAGATCGCATGGCGTGTGGCTGTGACCGGAAAATCCGATCGTCTGTAATCCCTGCTTCCACGCCGCCTCTGCCATTTCTTCCAGTGTATTTTTTCCGTCGCAAAGACTGCTGTGGCAGTGGACACTGCTTTTTCGGTAATCTGCCATTACTGCATCGTCTCCTGTTTTACCTTGTGATCAATCACATGGCGTTTTTCCAGTTCTCTCGTAATATCCTCGATGCTGATCCCCATCTCTACCATCAGGACCATGACATGATACGCCACATCCGCGATCTCGTACACAGTCTCCTCCTTGCTGTTTTTCATTGCGCCGATGATGACCTCTGTGGATTCCTCTCCGACTTTCTTTAAGATCTTTTCCATTCCCTTTTCAAACAAGTATGTTGTGTAGCTTCCTTCTTTCGGGTCCGTCTTCCTGCCCCGGATCAGCTCATACAGACCTTCCCAGCTGAACTGCTTTAATTCTGGGCTTACATACACCTCATTAAAAAAGCAGCTCTCCGCGCCCGTGTGGCAGGCAGGACCATCCTTCACGACTTCTACCACAAGCGCGTCCGCATCGCAGTCCGCCGTGATGGAAACAATTCTCTGCACATTCCCGCTCGTCTCGCCTTTCCTCCAGATCTCCTGGCGGCTGCGGCTGTAAAACACCGTGCGTCCCTCAGCGATCGTGAGGGCCAGTGTCTCAGCATTCATATATGCCAGCGTCAAAACCTGTTTTGTATAATGATCCTGCACGATCGCAGGGATCAGTCCATTTGCGTCAAATTTCAGTTCCATAATTCATCTGACCTTTCTTTTCTATTTCTTCTCAGAGTCTTACCTGAACACCCTGTTCTCTCAGATACTGCTTAAGTTTTGGGATCTCTACCAGCTTTGAGTGGAAGATCCCTGCTGCCAGACCGGCATCGATCCCCCGATGGGCGAACAATTCCTTAAAGTCTTCCGGTTTTCCCGCACCCCCGCTGGCAATGATCGGAACATCCACCCTGGCTGCCACTGCGTCCAGCATCTCAAGATCAAATCCGCCTCTGACACCGTCGGTATCGATGCTGTTTAAGCATATCTCCCCTGCTCCGTTTTTTACGCACTGTTCGATCCAGTCCAACGCGTTTAATCCAGTGTCCTCACGTCCGCCCTTTGCAAACACGCGGAATTCACCGTCCACCCGCCGGACATCGCAGGAGAGCACTACGCACTGGTCCCCGTATTTCTGCGCCGCCTCTGCGACTAACCTCAGATTCCGGATCGCGCCGGAATTCACACTCACTTTATCGGCTCCGCATTTTAATACCCGGTCGAAATCCTCTAACGTGTTGATTCCGCCACCGACGGTAAGCGGAATAAAAATTTCGCTCGCGACCTTTGTCAGAATATCCGTAAACAGGGCGCGTCCTTCAAAACTAGCTGTGATATCGTAAAATACCAGTTCGTCGGCTCCTGCAGCATTATACATGCGCGCCATATCCACCGGATCTGCCATATCTTTCAATCCCTCAAAATTTACGCCTTTGACCACCCGCCCGTTTTTCACATCCAGGCAGGGAATGATACGTTTTGTGATCATATATTTTCCTCTTATTTTTCCTGTACCGTCTGCACGGCCTCGATCAGATCGATGGCTCCCGTATACAGGCTCTTTCCGAGAATCGCCGCGTCGATCCCCATCTGATCCAGCAATTTCAACTCATTGATGCTGCTGATGCCGCCGCTCGCCGTGATCTTAAGTCCCGCGATCTTCCTCAACTCTTCATATACCTTAAGGTTTGTGCCCTGCATGGTGCCGTCACAGGCGATATCCGTGTAGATCACCGCCTGCACTCCCGCGTCGTACAGACGCCTGCAGAAATCAACGCCCTTCTCGCGGCTCAGCTCTTTCCAGCCGTTGATGGCGACATATCCATCTTTGGCGTCCACACCGACAGCAATCCTGCTGCCGTACTTTTTCGCCATGCGGACCGTGAAATCAAAATCTTTCACCGCAATGGTGCCGAGAATACAGCGCCCTACACCGAGGGAAAGGTATGTTTCGATCCGCTCCTCTGTGCGTATTCCGCCTCCGACCTCAATAAACAATCCGCTTTCTTTTGCGATATCCCGGATCGACTGAAAATTCGCCAGCGTACCGTCTTTTGCCCCGTCAAGATCCACCACATGAAGATATTTTGCCCCCGCCCCGGCAAACTTCTTTGCCTGGGACGCCGAATCCTGACCGTAAACAGTCATTTTATCGTAATCTCCCTGAAAAAGGCGCACCACATGTCCGCCCCGCAAATCAATAGCAGGATAGATCTGCATAGATGTTTCCTCCTCAAATTTCCGCAAATGCCTTCAGCAGGCGAAGTCCTGTATCACCGCTCTTTTCCGGGTGGAACTGCGTTCCGTATACCAGTCCGTTTTTCACCGTTCCTGTCACACGGATGCCGTATTCACTGACAGCCAGCGTGTTTTTCAGACAGTTTTTTGCGTAAAAGCTGTGTACATAATACACACATTCACCTTCCTTTATATATCGGAACAACGGGTCCTCCGGCTGTAAAAGTTCCAGCGCGTTCCACCCCATGTGCGGCACCTTCAGCGCCGGATCCTGGATATCTTCCCTGAGAGATACGACCTCTCCCGGGATCAGCCCAAGCCCTTCATGCGCGCCGTACTCATAGCTTTTTTCAAACAGCAGCTGCATTCCGAGACAGATCCCGAGAAGCGGCTTTTTTTTCGCTTCTTCCTTTATGACCGGAATGAGGCCTGTGTTTTCCAGCTTTTTTATCGCGTCACCGAACGCCCCGACTCCCGGAAGAATGACCCGGTCCGCATTCTGTATCACTTTTTTGTCACATGTGACCTCCGCGTCCTGTCCAATATACCGGAGACTTGAAGACAGGCTGAACAGATTTCCCACGCCGTAATCGATCACTGCAATCATGATATAAGCACTCCTTTTGTGCTGGGAACCTCCGTCTTATGAGCCTCGTCGATCGCCGCCGCCTGTGCCAGCGCACGCCCCATGCCCTTAAAACATGCTTCCAGAATGTGATGCGTATTTTCCCCCGCAAGCTGCTTAAAGTGCAGGCTGCACGGGCAGTTACGGACGAACCCGAGCCAGAATTCCTTCGCAAGCTCGGTGTCAAAGGTTCCGACCTTATCTGACGACAGCTCTATCTGATATCCCAGTGAACTCCGTCCGGAAAGATCCACGGCGCACACCATCAGGACCTCATCCATCGGCAGGATAAAACTTCCGTACCGTGTGATGCCCCGCATGTCTCCCAATGCCTCGGAAAATGCTTTTCCCAGTACGATTCCCACATCCTCCACGGTATGATGATCGTCGACCTGTGTATCCCCTTCGCAGAAGACAGTCAGGTCAAATCTCCCATGTCTCGCGAAGAGATCCAGCATATGATCCAGGAAGCCGCATCCCGTATTGCTTTCATACTTTCCGTTCCCGTCAAGATCCAGAGAGAGCCTGATTTTTGTTTCCGCGGTATTTCTTTCTATCTTTGCTGTGCGCATATTCCTACTCCTCTTCTTTCCCGGATAAGATCGCTCTTACTGTTTTTACGAACTGTTCCATCTCAGTGCCGCTTCCGATCGTGATTCGCAGCCAGTCTGCCGTTCGCGGCGCTTCAAAATGACGTACCAGGATCCCGCATTCCTTTAACCGCGCATACAGCTCTCCGCCGGAAACTGCCGGAAAACGGGCAAATATGAAGTTTGTCAGACTGTCGATCACTTCAAATCCAAGTTCCCGGAGGCGCTCTGTCGTCCACTCACGGTTTTTTATGATCTCTGACGTACATGCCTCAAAGTACTCCTGATCCTCCATCGCCGCAATACCCGCTGCCATGGTCAGCCGATTGATATTGTAGGGATTAAAGCTGTATTTGATCCGGTTCAGATCATCGATCAGCGTTTTCTGTCCAAGCGCGAAGCCGAGACGCGCGCCCGCAAGGCTGCGGCTCTTGGAATAAGTCTGTACCACAAGAAGATTCGGGTATTTTTCTATCAGCGGAACACAGCTTTCGCCGCCAAAGTCCACATATGCCTCATCTATGATGACTACCTGATCCGGGGTTTTCTTAAGAAGTTCTTCGATTGCGCTCCTGCCGATGGATTTTCCCGTGGGCGCATTCGGATTCGCGATCATAACGGTCTCACCCGGATTTCCATATTCCGCAAGATCAATGGAAAAATCTTCTTTCAGCGGAATCTCATGGTTTGGAACTCCCCAGAAACGGCACCATACCTTATAGAATCCATAAGTGATATCGGGACACGCCAGCGGATGATCCTCGTCGCAGAACGCACGGATCGCAAAACTTAACAATTCATCGCTTCCATTCCCGCAGATCACATTTTCCGACTTCAGTTCGTAATGATCCGCGATCGCGCTGCAAAGCTTTGCTGCCGTCGGATCACTGTAAAGACGCAGTTTTTCCACTTCCCCGCGATCAACTGCTTCTATGACTTTTGGACTCGGAGGAAACGGACTCTCATTTGTATTTAGCTTTATGTATGTTCTCTCCTGCGGCTGTTCGCCAGGGGTATATGGATCCAGTGTCCCCAATGTTCCGGTAAAAAATCTGCTCATGCTCGTACTCCCCTTTCTTCTTACTTTTCTCCGTTTTCGTCCTCATAGCGGATGGTCACACTTTTTGCATGCGCATGCAGACCTTCGCGCTCAGCAAAATCCGCGATCCGTCCCTGCACTTCTCTCAATGCCTCTCTTGTGTAATAGATGAAACTGCTCTTTTTTACAAAATCATCCACACTGAGGGGACTGCTGAACCGTGCCGTTCCGCTGGTCGGAAGCGTGTGGTTCGGTCCCGCAAAGTAATCTCCAAGCGCCTCCGGCACATTTTTCCCAAGGAAGATGCTTCCCGCGTTCCGGATCTCAGGCAGAAGTCCGAAAGGTTCATCCACACATACTTCAAGATGCTCCGGGGCGATCATGTTGACCGCCTTCACAGCTTTTCTGAGGTCACCGCAGACAATGATCTTTCCGTTTGTGTCCACGCTCTCCCTGGCGATCTCCCTGCGCGGCAGAAGCGGGATCTGAATTTCCAGTTCCTTCTGAACCATCTTCGCAAGCTCCGTGCTGTCTGTCACCAGAACCGGACTTGCGAGCCTGTCATGCTCAGCCTGGCTTAAAAGATCGGCAGCGACCCAGGCCGGATTGCAGGTTCCGTCTGCCAGGACCAGGATCTCACTCGGTCCGGCGATCATATCGATGCCGACCTTGCCGAATACTTTTCTTTTCGCGGTCGCCACATAAATGTTTCCCGGACCTACGATCTTGTCCACTGCCGGTACACTCTCTGTTCCATAGGCCAGCGCCGCCACTGCCTGCGCTCCTCCAGCCTTGATGATCGTATCCACACCTGCGACTGCGGCAGCAACCAGAATCACCGGATTTACCTTTCCGTCTTTCCCTGCCGGGGTCGTCATCACGATCTCCCCGACTCCCGCGACTTTCGCCGGGATCACATCCATCAGCACAGTACTCGGATAAGCCGCGGTTCCGCCCGGTACATACACACCCGCTTTCTCGATAGGGGTATACTTCTGTCCAAGGATCACGCCCGGCTGATCATTGACCGTAAAATTTTTATGTACCTGTGCCGAATGGAATTTCTCAATGTTTGCCGCAGCCATACGCAGTGTTTTTATAAATTCCGGATCGGCGGCAGCAAACGCCTCATCGATCTCCTGCCGGCTCACGCGCAGGTTTTCAAGCTCTGCACCGTCAAATTTCGCCGCATATTCGATCAGCGCCTCATCACCGCGCCGTCTCACATCCGCAATAATGGCATCGACTACGTCCTCCACATTTTTCTCAGCCCGGATATCCCGGTTCAGTATCTCATCCGCACTGATCTTATCAAAGTCATAGATCCGGATCATTTCATAATCACCTCTCTCAATTTTTTTATCAGCGTCTGCAGTTCTTTTTCCTTAAATTTACTGCTGGCTTTATTTGCGATAAATCGGGCACTGATCGGCATAAATTCTTCCAGAACGGTTAAGTTATTTTCCCGGAGTGTCGTTCCTGTCTCAACGATATCAACGATCACATCTGACAGTCCTAGGATGGGAGCCAGTTCGATAGAACCATTGAGCTTGATGATATTGATATCCCGTCCGCGTTCGGAATAATGCCGCTTTGCGATATTTACAAATTTCGTCGCCACCCGCAGGCTGCGGCTCTCATCATCCACAAAATCCTTCGGTCCCGCCACGCACATCCGGCATTTTCCAAGTCCGGTGTCCAAAAGTTCATACACATCCGCGCCGCTTTCCACCAGAATATCCTTTCCGACAATACCGATATCGGCTGCGCCATGTTCCACATAGATCGCCACATCGCTGGGTTTCACCAGGAAATACCGGATCCCCGCCTCAGGATTCTCCACAACAAGCTTCCGTGTCTCGTTATAATTTTCCGGGCATCCGTAGCCCACGCTCTCAAGCATCTGATATACCTTATCGCCAAGACGTCCCTTTGGAAGCGCCACATTTAACAGCGTGCGCTCCGCGCTGTCTTTCTGTAACGGCGCCGATGCAGCCGGAAGCCGCTCCAGTTCATCCAGATATACCGCAAAGCCGATCGCGCCTGCCCCTGATGTAAATCTCTGTGCCAAAAGATCATACCGGCCTCCACGCACCACAGCGCGGGGCAGTCCCTGCAAATATCCGTTAAACACGAGACCATTATAATATTCCATTTCGCCTGCCAGACTGAGATCCAGACGAACTCCCTGTGTCTCATTTTTAAGAACTTCACACAGGATAGTAAGCTCATCAAGCGCTGCGCTCATGGCTTCACTTTTCACCATTTCCCGCGCTTTCTGAATCGTCTCTGCAAAAGGTCCGTTTAATTCCAAAAGACCACAGAGCGCATCAGTCCCCCATGCACTGATTCCCGCTTGCATGGCGGTTGAACACAGATCGTGGGCATTCTTGCTCTGCAGGTACTTTAACAGTACCTGCAGACTCATTTCCGGCGCGCCGATGGCATCCAGGAGTCCCTTAACAAAGCCCATGTGGCTGATCTCCAGCACATACGGGACTTCTGCCACTGAAAGACTCTGCACGGCAAGACTCATGACCTGCCTGACCACATCATCATTGACAGCCCCGATACATTCCAGCCCCATCTGGTTGATCTCCTCAAACGTATGGCTTTCCAGACTCGGCCGGTATACTTTTTCCACATAATAGTATTTTTTGCATTCTCCAGGGGACGGCTGCGCATTTTTCGCGATTCCCAGCGTCACATCCGGCTTCAGTGCAAGAAGACGACCATCCAGATCCGTAAACGTGATCACCTGATCACTGCTCAGGAATCTCCTGTTCTCCTGATACAGGCTGTATTCCTCAAAACGGCTCATGTGGTATTTGTGATATCCTGCTTTTTCATATAATGCGCAAAGCTCCAGCTGTGCGCGTTCCGCAGAACGAAAGCAACTCAGATCCAGTTC
>CAVFLH010000074.1:0-11870 GCA_963622995.1 uncultured Eubacteriales bacterium
ATGCGACAGGATTTGAACCTGCGACCTCTGCGTCCCGAACGCAGCGCTCTACCAAACTGAGCCACGCCTCGTCTCGATTACGTACGTAAGTATAATATAGATTTGCGGAAATGTCAACAGCTTTTTTGATTTTTTTCTATTTTTTGCATTTTTTCTACATTAGGCACACTTTCTGAGGTTTTATACTCTAAGGTGGGGACTCCACAAATAGTATTTCTGCGCACCGCTTTTTCCATCCACTACTCACCAGTGCAAATTCAAGTTCAAAAGCAGTAAACGGTAGGACTTGGGGTCATATTTATATCTTTTTTCTGAATTTTTGCAAAGAAATTAACAGAAAAATTTTCCATTTTATCAGAATTGTGGTATAATGATAATAGAAGAAAAGCCATTTTACTAATAGGGGGCGTTACTATGAAGGCAATCAGAATCATTCTTTCCATCCTAATGTTAATCACCTCCGGTCTCGGCGCGTTCAACGTGATCCCACTCCGGACCGCATATTTCACGCTGATCATTCTCGTTGCCGTCACGATCGGCATCCGGATCATCCACCGGATCGTCAGCAGCGACACGCCGCACACGGTGGTCCGTGTCATCAGCGAGATCATCGCATCCCTCTGTATTCTCGGATTTGCGTTCTTTACTTATCGCACGATTGGATAGGTCTATAGGGTATAAAAAAGCCTGGCATCACCTTCTCGATGCCAGGCTTTTCTGATTGCATGTCTTGCAGCTGCTCAGGCTGCATTATATTACATCCTTTACAATTGCCCTCTCCAACAGACCCATCGCGCACTGTCTACAATATAGACAGCAATACAGGTCCCTGTTTTCATGAACATTTACATCATCTTTTTAATAGTCTCACACAGCTCCGCCACTGCGGTCTCCTCGTTTCCGTTCCGGATATCTTCCACCACGCAGGTTTTGATGTGGTTGGAAAGGAGGACCTTGCAGAAGCCGTTTAAGGCGGACTGGACGGCGGATACCTGGACGAGGATGTCCGGGCAGTAACGCTCGTCCTGGACCATGGCTTTGATGCCTCGGACCTGGCCTTCGATGCGGTTTAAGCGGGTCAGAAGGTCTTTCTCTTCCTTTTCGGTTCTGTGTTTGTGGCGGCAGTGACAGACGGCCTCATCGGACGGTATTTCTGTTTCGGCAGTCACCGCATTTGCTGCTGCCTCTGCTCCTGTTGTCTCCATATTTGCGTTTGCTGTCTCCGTCTCTCCGGCACAGCAGCATGATTTTTTTTCCATGTGCAGCCTCCCCCAATTATCTCTACATTATTCCGAGTTTTTCTCTCATCTGCCATCAATATTTATATACCCCTGACCGGTATTACAGCGTTCTCTCATCGCAAAGTCTGCCTTGATAGCAGGAAAGCCGCCCAGGGAGTTTTTCATCCCAGGGCAGCTGATATTCTGTCATTTCAAGCAAGCGCCAATTAGCCGATTACCTTGTAATCCTTATCTTCGATTGCTTTCTTAAGAACATCTGTCGGAACATCCTTTGTGAGTGTTACAGTTGCAGTTCCCTTTACGTGATCTGCCTCTGCAGCGGATACGCCGTCGATAGCTTCGAGTGCCTTCTTGACAGTTGCCTCACAGTGCTCGCACATCATACCTTCAACTTTTAATGTCTTTTCCATAGTTTTACTCTCCTTATGATTATGTTTTATCTTTTTGTCCCTGTCGGAACGCCGGATATCAAAGAAATTTAAACGCAGGGCGTTGGATACGACGCAGAAGCTGGATAAACTCATGGCCGCGGCGCCGAACATCGGATTCAGTTTCCATCCGAATACCGGGATCCAGAGTCCCATGGCAAGCGGGATTCCGATCACGTTGTAGAAGAACGCCCAGAACAGGTTCTCGTGGATATTCGTAAGTGTCGCGCGGCTTAAGCGGATCGCTGCCGGAACATCGGATAAGCGGCTCTTCATGAGGACCACATCCGCCGCGTCGATGGCAACATCGGTTCCGGCTCCGATGGCAATACCCATATCGGCTCTCGTGAGGGCCGGAGCGTCGTTGATTCCGTCGCCGACCATGGCAACCTTGCCTTTTTCCTTGAGTTTTCTGATTACGCTTTCCTTGCCGTCCGGGAAAACTCCGGCGATGACCTCGTCGACGCCTGCCTCTTTTCCGACGGCCTTTGCGGTGCGCTCGTTGTCACCTGTCAGCATGACTACATGGATTCCCATGTTCTGAAGTTCCTTGATGGCCTGTGGGCTGTCTTCCTTGATCATATCAGCAACCGCGATAATGCCGACAAGTTTCTCATTTTCCGCAAAGAATAACGGAGTTTTTCCGCTCTCTGCGAGAGCTTCTGATTTCTTCTTCATATCTTCCGGGACAGCCACATGGGTTCCGATAAACTTCATGCTTCCGCCGTAGATCGTATTTCCGTTTAATTTCGCGGAAAGTCCGTTTCCAGGAAGTGCCGCAAAATCTGTCACATCGGCTGCGGAGAGTCCCATCTCCTCGCCTTTTAAGAGGACTGCCTTTGCAAGCGGGTGCTCACTCTTCTTCTCGAGGGCATACGCCATGGAGAGAAGTTCTGTCTCGCCGACACCATCCGCCGGGACGATATCTGTCACGCGGGGTTCGCCGCTTGTGATGGTTCCTGTCTTATCTAAGGCAACAATCTCCACCTTTCCTGTCTCTTCCAGGGAGACCGCTGTCTTAAAGAGGATTCCGTTCTTCGCGCCCATTCCGTTGCCCACCATGATGGCAACCGGTGTGGCGAGACCTAAGGCGCACGGGCAGCTGATAACGAGGACGGAGATGCCGCGGGCTAAGGCAAAGGCCATTGTCTCGCCTGCGAGAAGCCAGCCGATCGTCGTGATAACTGCGATCGTGATAACCGCCGGCACGAACACACCGGATACTTTATCCGCGATCTTCGCGATCGGCGCTTTTGTGGCAGCCGCATCGCTGACCATCTTGATGATCTGGGAAAGTGTGGTGTCCTCTCCGACTCTCGACGCCTCACAGCGGATAAAGCCGGACTGGTTTAAGGTCGCCGCAGAGACGAGATCGCCTGCCGCCTTGTCCACCGGGATGCTCTCACCGGTGAGGGCAGACTCATTTACCGCGCTGTTTCCCTCTAAAACAATACCATCCACGGGTATATTTTCACCCGGGCGGACCACAAAGATATCGCCTTTCTTGACCTGCGCGATCGGGACTGTGGTCTCAACGCCGTCTTTTTCGATCACGGCGGTCTTCGGAGCCAGCTTCATCAAGCCCTTTAAGGCATCTGTGGTGCGGCCCTTTGATCTCGCCTCAAGCATCTTTCCGACGGTGATCAGCGTTAAGATCATCGCCGCGGACTCGAAGTAGAACTCGTGCATGTAGCTCATGACCGCGTCCATGTTGCCCTTTACCTGGGCGTCTGTCATCATGAACAGGGCGTAGGTGCTCCAGGCGAAGGAGGCGCTGGATCCTAATGCTACCAGGGTGTCCATATTCGGAGAACCGTGGAGCAGGCCCTTAAAGCCATTTATAAAGAATTTCTGGTTGATCACCATGACGATCACGGTGAGAAGGAGCTGCAAAAGTCCCATCGCCACATGGTTTCCGTTGAAGAAAGCCGGAAGCGGCCAGTTCCACATCATGTGTCCCATGGAGAAATACATGAGGACCAAGAGGAAGCCGATGGAGGAAACGAGGCGTTTCTTTAAGACCGGGGTGTCATGGTCTTCCAGGACAGATTCGTCATAGAGGGTACTGTCTCCTGCCCCATCATTTTTGGCCGCGCCTTTTACGGTCGCTCCGTAACCGGCGGTCTGGACTGCCGCGATAATTTCTGAAGAAGAAGCTGTACCTTCAACGCCCATAGAGTTCGTGAGCAGGCTCACGGAGCAGGATGTAACGCCCGGCACCTTGGAAACTGCCTTCTCCACGCGGGCCTGGCAGGCAGCACAGCTCATTCCTGTAACTGTATACTGTTCCATATCTGTCGTTCCTTTCTGTTGCTGTATACCCATACTGGGTATACGCAAATAATAGCACGGTTGCAGGAATTGTCAAGTACTGTAACTGAGAATTTTTATCTCTATGGAAATATTGTGTTGAAAATATCAGGAATTATACGGCAGCCATGCTCAAGCAGGTTTCGCTCTCTTTTCCAGATAAAATATATGCCCATCTAAAGGAACAGATCAGATACCTCTGACCTGCCCACCTAAAAGGGGCATAAAACATACTTTTAAATCAGCCGCCTGTCACAGCGCCGATTATTTCTTCAGTTTCCACTCCGCTGACTTCGTCTGCAGCTTCACAAGTCTCGCGTAAAGCCCGTTCTTCTTCATCAGCTCCTCATGGTTTCCGCACTCCGCGACAACTCCGCCGTCAAGAACGACGATCTTATCGGCATTCTCGACAGTTCTCATGCGGTGGGCGATGACGAGGACGGTCTTGCCCTTTACAAGTCTCGAGATCGCCTCCTGGATCTCCTTCTCATTGTCCACATCCAGGGACGCCGGCGCCTCGTCGAGGAGGATCACCGGCGCGTCCTTTAAGAGCACTCTCGCCAGGGCGATCCTCTGGTTTTCGCCACCGGAGAGATAGGTTCCGCCGTTTCCGACGATGGAATCCAGGCCGTCCGGCAGGCGGTCGATGATCTCCTGGCACTGGGCGGATTTCACTGCCGCCAGGACTTCCTCCCTCGTCGCCTCCGGTCTCGCGGCACGGATGTTCTCGAGAAGTGTGTCCTTAAAGAGCTTTGTGTTCTGTAATACGAAGGCGATGCGGCTCATGAGCGTCTTCTGGTCCATATCCCGGACATCGACACCGCCCTCGAGGATCTTTCCTTCTGTCACGTCATAAAACCGCGGGATCAGCTTCGCCGCCGTGCTCTTTCCGCTGCCGGACGCGCCAACGAGGGCCACGTTCTTTCCGGCAGGAAGTTCGAAGGAGATCTGGTCCAGGGCTTTTTCCTCTGTTCCCGGGTAGCTGTAAGAGACATGCTCGAAGACAACGGATGCGTCCTTCGGCTGTTTCGGATCTTTCGGGTCCGCCAGAGGTTTCTCATTCAGTACTTCCTCGATCCGTTTCACCGCGCTCTTTGCGGCCATGGGCTGCTCGCTGGCGAACATGATCCTGTTCATCATGGTAGTGCAGGTCGGGGTGAACAGGCTGTAGAATAAGAAGTCTAAGAGTACGTTCTGGTAGGATGCCTAACCGCTGACGCCTGCGAGGATCATGCATGCAGCCGGGATTAAAAGGATAAAGGTGCCGTTTAATGCCACGTTGAAGCCAGTCAACGGCATGCGGCATTTTAACGCGTAGCCGGAGGCGTATTTCTCGTACTCCTCTATGGCTGCGTGGAAGTTTTTGAAGGAATATACGGTCTGCTGGAACACCTTGACTACCGGGATTCCTCGGATGTACTCGACAGCTTCCTTGTTCATGGTCTCGAGGGCTGACATGTAGCCCTCCATGAAGTGGGCATTGTCGCCGCCCATCATCTGTTTTAAGCAGAAGAAGCTGATGACAAGCGGAACCATGGACAGCACGGTACTGAGTCCCGCCAGGATCATGTCCGCCATGGTGAGCCAGTGACGGTCTCCGGCGTAGCGGAACATTCTGGTGATTTCAGAATCTTTTTTCATTTGGAAGAAGTCCTCCTCTCGTAAAAATATGCAGGGATCAGATGGTTCCGATCCCTGCGGTGACGCGCGCCTGCACAAATATACAGCTTATCGCAAGTAACTTGTGCGGGGTACGTTCTTTTTTGTGTACTGCCCACAGCATTGGGGACCGCGGGCAGATATTTTCTTAATTATTCAGATAAATTCTCAGTGCAGAACAGCTTGATGCAGTTCTTGATCATCTCGTCATCATGATCGGTGGAGATGCCGGAGCCGAGCCAGTACGCATAAGCGCCCTCATCATACTTTCCAAGGGCCTCAAGGTCGCTGCCGTAGCGGAGCTCGATGTGGTAAGTTGTATCGTTTGTGTCCGGCGCGATGCAGAAGTATGTAAATTCGCCGGAATCCGCGTCATCGCTCTCGAACTCGTAGAGACCGCGGATCTCCTCCATTCCTACATAGTGGTATGTGTGGGCGAACAGCTCTTTTCCGTCTGCGTCGTATCCCTTGATCATGGCGTTGTCGCCGTCAAACTCTAAGGTATTCACTCCCTCTGTGAATTCGCAGTCGTAGACGCCGTTTCCGTCAGCATATTCCTTCACAGCTTCCTCGCCGTATACCTTTCCGGTTACCATGGAAGCCAGCTTCTCATATGCCGCCTCGGTGTTCTCCTCTCCCACTAACTCTTTGCAGTTCTCGATCCATACCGGCTGATACTCATCTGCCAGGATCACCGGCCAGAGTTCCTCGTAGGTGCCTGTGAGGTCGGAGAGCAGCTGTTTTGCCGCCGCTTCATTCTCGTCAGATGCCTCTGTGGTCTCTTCGGCTATTGTCTCTGCCTCTGTGGATGCAGCTTCCGTCACTGCTTCTGTTGCTGCAGCCTGTGTCTCGGATGCGGTTTTATTTCCGCAGCCGGTCAGAGCTGAAAATGACATGGAAAGGGTAAGAAATAAAACCAGAAGTTTTTTCTGTCTCATGATAGATCCTCCTTGAATATAAAAATGCCGTGGTTAGCAGTTTCTAACCACGGCACATATTTTAAAGGATGGATGTTTTAATTACAATGACTGAACGGGCTTTTTTCTATCCATTCGGACATTGTCAGCTACTGTCCGTCTGCGGGAACATTCTAAATCATAACTGTCCAGACCGAAAGCGAGAGAAACTTTCCGTTCAAAGGACAGGAAGACGCATGCAAAAACAGCGGTACATCAATTTAGCTGTTTTTCCGATATTCTGTCGGCGGAACACCGTACTCAGCGCAGAAAGCTGATGTGAATTTGTTGGGATTTAAATAGCCGATTCTATCCGCGATCTCCCCGATCGTAAGCCTGCTCTCCCTCAGCATCTGCTCCGCCACCTGGAGCCGGTACCGTTTCATGTAGGCATAGACCGAATCTCCGTAAACGCCTTTAAAGCAACGTTTCATGGCAGTCGGTGATATCTCAAAGCGTTCCGCAAGCTCCTCGATCGTATAGTGTTCGCTAAAGTGCTCCAGCAGGAATCCATGGACCTGCTTTACCGCCTCGATCTGCGCCTCGGAAAAGTGGGAAGTCCGGGCATTTTCGCCTGTTCCCGGATCAAGTTCCGTGAGCACCAGGAGAAGTTCCAGGACTTTCACGCGGATGTAGCCGTACCGGATCTTCTCCGGGACGGTGTAGAGTTCCGAGAAGATGTGCTCCACCGTCGGGTTTGCCCGGATGATCGTAAACTCCCGGACCCTGGACAGCTTCAGGATCCGCTCCAGATCCACGGACAGGAGTCCCAGAATATTCCGCATCCCGTCGGTGATCTTGGAAAAGTCCACGGTGATCGTGATTCCGTGGTAGTGGGACGTAGGGAATTCTGACTGGTGGGAGTTTTCCTGCAGCGAGCAGAAAGACAGGTCCCCCGCCGCCATGTAGCAGTACTGGTACTCCCCGAACAGGCATTCGCTCCTGCCCTCTTCGCAGTAGTTGATCTCCATCACACCGGAGGCTGGTTCCTGGTTCTTGTTGCAGTACTCCATGTGCATGTCGTTGTAGACGAGCTCAATTCCCGGAAATACATGGTACAGCGTGATATCGCCCACGCCGCTCTCATTCGCCAGGTGAAATATGCTGCAGGATGCATCCTCAGCACCTTTCCCATGCACCGCCGCCCCGTAGAGGCCGATGCTTGAAAATCCGGCTGAATCCGGCTCCGCCTTCTGCTCCGTCCCGCCTGCCGTGGACTCCAGCACATGTCTCGCAATCTCATAAGGATCTCCCATACGCCAACTCTCCCGTTCTTCTGTAATCTATCCAAACGGTAACACAGAAATAGCGGTACGTCAAGTTTGAACCACTTTTATACAGCCTGAGTATATGACCGAAATAAATTTTATCAGTCTCTCAGAATCAGATCCACAAGCGCCCCGATATGTACCTGCATCACATCGATATACGGAACCGGCAGATCCACGCCCGCAAAGATCAGCGGGAGTTCCGTGCAGCCGAGTACGACTGCCTGTACATTCTCTTCCCTGATGATCCTCTCCGCAATTCTTTTAAACTCCCTCTGCGTCTCCGGGAGAACTTTGCCGAATTCCAGCTCTGTCTCGATCTTTCTTCCGACATAATTCTTCTCTTCCTCATTCGGAGTTACGACCTCAACGCTCCGCTCCGCAAAAGATTTCTGGAAAAAGGTGCCGTTCATGGTCGGCAGGGTGCCGAGGAGACAGATCTTTTTGTATCCGCGCTCCACCGCATAGTCCCTGGCCGTGTCCACCATGCTGATGACCGGGATCGGGGATTCTTTGGAAAGCTCCTCGAAGACGATATGCGGTGTGATTCCAGTTAACGCCGCGTACTCTGCGCCTGCTGCCGCAAGGTTTTTCATTCCCTTTACCAGATATTCAGTGAGTCCCGCGTAGTCCTGTTTTTCGCAGAATCCGAGAACATCAAAC
Organism: uncultured Eubacteriales bacterium; assembly: GCA_963622995.1. Classification (GTDB taxonomy): domain Bacteria; phylum Bacillota; class Clostridia; order Lachnospirales; family Lachnospiraceae; genus Pilosibacter. Next base: position 8,526 of record CAVFLH010000074.1, read on the forward strand.
ACGCTGAGGCTCTCGATCACGAGGTTCGGGAAGAAGTTTTTCCCGCTCTTCTTCTGTACGCCGTATTCGATTCCCTTATAGTATTCGATGGTGGATTCCGGACCCGTTCCGCCGATCAGACCTAATTTGTTCATTTCGCATCCTCCTTCACATTCTGTGATTTTCATTCATGTGTATCTTTAAACCGCCTGAATTTGCTAATTCCTAGTATAGCACTCAGATATCGCCGAGTGCAACAAAATATAGCAGCAGGACATCAATGCCAAAGCACTGATGTCCTGTCATCTTCAATGATCTGTATTATTTGCCCGAATAATTCCCACAATTCCAAATACCAAAAAATCTTTAACAGAAGATATGGAGCCTGATTTGTGCATCGGACTCCTTTATTTTAATTGTTCAAGTGGTTGTACGCAAGTCTACCCGTGTATAGTAACTGTTTCTTGTCCTAAAAGTTCATTTAATGCCGCCATTCTTGCCTTTACATCATCGGGCGTAGTAGAATTAAACTGAATCATTCTTTTTTACAGTTAGCCCGATCTTCCGGAAGTCCTTCGCAGTAATCTGTAAATAATTTTCCTGCTGCAATACGTTCTCTCATGGTCATATTATTTTTTCTCCTGTGCACATATCATATTCCACGCTTCATCATCAATCTCTTCATTGTGAAACAATTTTCTTTTGTCATTATCTGTTATTGTTCTGATCACCCGGCATGGATTCCCTGCTGCAATCGACCAGTCCGGAATATCTTTTGTGACAACACTTCCAGCACCAATCACCACATTATTTCCAATATGTACACCCGGGCACACTACGGTATTTCCGCCCAGCCATACATTATCCCCGATGGTAACCTCCTTTCCATATTCAAAAGCGGAATTTCGCATATCCGGATAAATCGGATGTCCCGCTGTATAAATAGCTACATTTGGTGCCATTTGGCAGTTATCACCGATTTTCACCTTTGCCACATCTATGATCGTACAGTTATAATTTGCAAAAAAATTCTTTCCCACCTCAATGTGTGAGCCATAATCACAGTAAAAAGGCGGGTTAATACATGCACCTTCAGATTTTCCCAAAAGTTCTTTTACTATTTCTGCAATCCCGTCAAAATCCGACCGATCTGCAAAATTAAGTTTTTGCAGGATTTTTCTGCACCTGATCTGTTCTTTCATAACTGCTTCATCTGAAATGTAAGCAACCTGCATATCTCTTCTTTTGATCATATCCATAATTCAACTCTCCATTTCTGTTTAGTTTTTATCCACTTGTAATTTCAGTAATGCGAGACCTCACGATTGACGCGTACCTTCCGTTTGAACCATTCGGAATTTCCGAATAATTGCCTCTTCCGCCAACTCGCCGTCAGCGTAAATTTGTTGATTGTCCATTGATGGCCGGTAGGCCGACATCATACAGTGCAGCTACCATCTACTGCGTCAGTCAGATGTTCTCGTTCTTATAGCGCATCTCAATGCTTGGACAGGTCGTTGTCGACCGCAGCGACATAGGTGAGGTATTCTGCCGCAGAACTGCGGCTGGTGATTTCATTTTTCTTTTTCATAGCGGCTCTCTCAAGATAAATCTCCAGTCTTATTCTGAACTGTCCGGTGTTCCACCGGCAGATTCCGTTTTTTCGTCATTTTCGATATTAGCTGGGGCCACATGCTAATGAAGAATAACACCAAGAGCAGCCCCTGCAATTCCATGTATGATTATACCGAAGCTGAGAAGGAGCGCAAGCCCGTTTTTGGACTCGCGCTCCTTCGGTACGTTATTTGGCCAGCGTTCTCCAGAGGAAGGTGACGATCTGGGCGCGGGTGCAGTTGGCGTCGGGACTGAACGTGGTGCTGGTGGTGCCTTCGGTCACGCCGTTGGCGATTGCCCACATCACGGCTTCCCCGTAATAGCTCTCCGTATCCACGTCCGTGAACGGATTCTGGAACATCCACGCGCCGTCCATGCCGCTGCCCCTGACCTGCTCACTCCGATACAGGAAGGTGACGATCTGAGCGCGGGAGCAACTTTCGTTGGGGCTGAACTCCGTTGCGTTGGTGCCCTTGGTGATGCCGTTCTCCACGGCCCACAGGACTGCGTCGTAATAATAGCTGCCCGCCGGCACATCGGTGAAGGGCATGGCGGTGGACTTGGGGGCGGGGCTGCCTGCTGCTCTCCACAGGAAGGTCACAGCCTGCGCACGGGTGCAGACGCCATCCGGGGAAAAATGGCTGTCATCCGTGCCCTGAGTGACGCCCTGCTCCACGGCCCAAAGAACGGCTTCGTAGTAGTAGGAATTGGTGGGAACGTCCGCGAAATAGTTGAGGATCGTGTTGTCTTCCATGAATGTGGCCTCTACCGTGACGCTGTTGCTGGGCATCTGGAAGGTGTACTTCTCGCCGACCGTCACGATGGCGAGGTCGATCTTCTTGCCGTTCCGGTCGGCCACGGTCAATGTCTCCAGCGTCCAGCCCTTGTCCGGCTCTACCGTCAGGGTCACACGCTCGCCGCGCTCGGCGTAGCGGCGGCTGGCCGTCACCGTGCCGTGCTCGGCCTTGTTTACGGTGATGGCGTAGGTCGGATCACTGTCGTTGTAGGAGGGCGCGACGTACTGCTTGACCGTCAGCTCATAGGTCTCGGCTGCGGCAGCGTAATTGGCTCCCGCGTCCGCGCTGACCGTGATCGTCGCGGTACCGGCTTTGAGGATCGTCGCTGTCACGGTCTTGCTCTCAGCATCCACGGAAACCGTCGCTACGGACGTATCGCTGCTGGCCGCGATCACCGTTCCGTCTCCGTCGTAGGTGTAGGTAAAGCTCGTCGTGCCCGCGTTGGAATAAACGGTGCCGCTCTTTTCGGTGAGCGTCAGCGTTGGCGTTTTCTTGGTCACCGTCAGCGTCACATCCTGAAACGCGCTGGCGTAATCGGTTTTGTAATCGCCGTTGTACTGTTCGTTGAACACCTTGAGGGCGTAGCTGCCCTGCGCAAGACCCTCGGGGATTTTGATGCTCACCGTTCCGCTTGCTTCGTCAGCGTTCGTGATATTCTTCACCCGGCCGTAATAAAGGACGTTATCGCTGTTGTCCACCAGCATGGCGGAGATATATTCGTTCGAGCCGGTTGTCGCGCTGTCATATTGCAGCGTGACAGTATCTCCGACCGCTCCGGAGACTCTGCCCGTAGTCTCATCCACGCTAAACTCGCGGCTCGTGTCCTCCAACGTCAGCTTCCACTCGCTGCCGTCGTAATCCTCTACGGCAGTCAGGCCGCTGTCCATGCCCCTTGCGGACTTGCCGCCTTCGGCGGCAGATGTGAAGAGGACAGAGTTCAGATTTAAGTTAAAAG
>CAVFLH010000075.1:0-11816 GCA_963622995.1 uncultured Eubacteriales bacterium
GTATAATTATATACATTTCGTAGAGGGTAGTGTTCGATTTTGCTCCGCTTTTCGGGAAAAATTACCGATAAGGAAAAACGATGGTACAGTAAAAGCGGACAGTGTGAATGGAAGTAGAGACAGGAGAGTGATGATATGACGACGCGTGATATGGCATATATTGTCAGTATCGCGGAAGAGCAGAGCATTACGCGTGCTGCTGCGAAGATGTATATGGCGCAGCCGGCTTTGAGCCAGTGCGTCCAGAAGGTGGAGAAAGAACTGGGAGTGCCGCTCTTTATCCGCCAGTCCAATGGGGTAAAGCTGACAGTGGAGGGCGAGTGCTTTCTGGAGTTCGCGAAAAAGACACTGGCGGGACAGAAGACTATGGAGAAAAAACTGCTTGACCTGCAGAATTCGGACCGGGGTGTCGTCCAGCTTGGATTCACGGGAATGCAGGCCATGTATGTGCTTCCATATTTTCTGCCGCAGTTCAAGGAAAAATATCCTTCCATAGATATTGTTCTCACGGAGGCGTCCAGCGAGGATATCGAAGAAAAGCTTATTAAGGGCGAGGTAGAGATCGGAATCGTTCATCCGCCGCTTTTGAGGGAGGAACTGGATTATTTTGAGATCAACCATGATGAGATGGTGATCGTTCCGAGAAGCAACAGCCGGTATCACAAGATGATCTATTACCGGGACGATGATCCGATGCCGTATCTGGACGTGGAATTTTTGAGAAACGAACCGGTCGTACTGACCCAGTCCTGGCAGAGAAGCCGGATGATCTGTGAGCGGATGTTTGATAAGATGGGCTTCCGGCCGCCAATCAAGCAGGTATCCAGAAACTTGAGTACCCTGGATGCCCTGGCGCAGGTAGATTACGGAACGGTAATTCTTCCGTCAAAACAGCTGTCGGACGCATTGAGGCGGCGCGGTGTCTACAAGATCGACCCGGCTTACAGCGTGCCCTACACATTCAATGTGGCAGTTTTAAAAAATGCATATCTTTCTTCACCGGCGGAGAAGCTGGTGGAGTTTTTGAAAGAGATTCGCGGGACCTTCTAAGTGTAAGAAGGTCCTTTTTATTATTGGGTATCGGACAAAAGTGCAGACAGGCATATCTTTTGCTTATGGCCTCAACATAGTTTCCATATTTAACAAATATCCCCCATTTTACTATAATAAAGCCATCAGGAAAAAACCTGACTGCGCGCAGAATGATAAAGAAAATCGACCGGATTTCCCGCATCCAGGAAATCGGTCCATACAAGAGACATTAAGGGGGAACGGACATGAACGGTATTGGAATTGGAATTATTTCCTTACTTGTTTACATCGCCGCAATTCTTGTGATCAACATGGTCTTCAAGAGAAAAATGGCAGAAGCCATGATGTGGTCATTCTTGATCATCCTCGCGATGGGCGGAATCTTTGCTGGACAGAACGTGTTCACATTAGCCCAGACAGGTATCAAGGCAGCGGCAAAACAGGAAGTTGTTTACGCTTCCATGGCATTCGTATTTATGGCATTTATGATGGATAAGACGAGCGTTATCGGACGTCTCGTTGAGATCTTAAACAGCGTACTCGGACGTCTTCCGGGCGGTTCCGGATATGTATCCACCATCGCAAGCGCCCTGTTCGGTATGGTTTCCGGATCCGGTTCCGGTAACGCGTCCGCAGTTGGTTCCATCACGATCCCGTGGATGAAACAGAGTGGATGGAGCACCGAGCGCGCCACAACGATCGTTGCAGGAAACGCTGGTCTGGGAATGATTTTCCCGCCATCCTCTTCCATGCTTCTTTTACTTGGTATGGAAGCGATTGCTGCTGAACTTGACAGCAACACCTTATATGTAGGCCTTATGTGTGCTGGTCTGTTTGTACTGGCATATCGTCTGTTTGTTGTATTCTGTTATGCTAAGAAAGATGGCTTAAAGGCATCTGCAGGAAATGGTGAGAGCCTCGGAGCAGCATTCTCAAAGAATGCGTCCTCCCTGATCATCTTCCTCGGAATCATCGTTCCGCTCCTGTTCCAGATGGGACCGACCGGAAACGCGATCAAAGCGACATTAAACGCACACACAGAGAAATCTTTCAGCGCGATCTCTTTAGTAATGTGGATTCCGATCATGATGACTTTCTTCACAATCATTGAAGGCTGGAAATATCTGCCGCATGATTTCAAAGGTTGGAAAGATATGATCAAAGCGTCCGCACCGAAGTACAGCGAAGTTGGCTGCCTGTTATTCTTCGCCTTCGCAGCCGCAAGCGTACTGACAAAACTTGGTCTTCAGGAAGAATTTACCGCGGTATTCGATACACTCGGAAGCAGATCTCCGGTTCTTGTAGTCATCATGATCGCGGTGATCACAACACTGATGGTTGGTCCGTTCACAGGAACCGCTTCCACGACCGCACTCGGCGCTCTTGCGTATGCAGCGCTCCGCTCCCTCGGTCTTGCGCCGGTATCATGCTGCGTAGCATTCCTGTTCCTTGTTTCCAACGAGGGCTGCATCCCGCCGAACTCCGCACCGATCTACATCGCAAGTGGTATTTCCGGACTGAATGAGCCGTCCAGGATCTTTAAGAACCTGCTGTTCCATTACGCACTTCCGGTTGTCCTGATTGCAATTCTCATCATGCTGGGCATTTTCCCGGTAGTAGGCGCTTAAGGAGGAAAAGATCATGAAAAAGACGATTTACAACATTTGTATGGTAGTATTCGAGATCACACTTCCGTTATTTCTGCTCATGGGTGCTGTCCTGGTATTCGGTCAGCTGATCGGTGCCCTGATGGGAAACGGCGCGATGGTTCTCGGACTGAACAACGCGATCAAAACTTACTCCGTATGGGTAGCAAGTGTGTGCGCGTTCTCCGGCTTCATCATGAGCTATGTGAGAGAAAAGAAAAAATAAGTAAGTGATCATCCAGCGTGGCGGTCGTGCAGATGTTCCGTCTGTGTGCCCGCCACCGTTTTGTTAAATGATAGAAAACAGGAGGTACGATCTATGGAGATCAAGAAACCGGCGGTAGCCGGAACCTTAGAATCGAGCGACTGCCAGATCGTGATCCGCCCGAACGGCGGACAGGGCATCGAGATCGAGTTAGAGAGCGACGTGGAAGTCATGTTCGGCGATTCCATCAGGGAGACTGCCAAGAATACATTAGAAGAATTTGGCGTTAAGGACGCTTACGTGGAGATCCGCGATAAGGGCGCTCTCGACTGCGTCATCAAGGCGAGAATGGAATGTGTCATCTGCCGCGGCGCGGAGGAGAAATATGACTGGACAAAGGAGGATGCGAAATAATGGCTGAGAAGACGATCCACTTAAAACGCACCAGCCTCTATGCCAGCGGTGCGAGCCCGGTAAACATGATCCAGGCAATTTTCTACAACGAGGACATGCTGATTTACGACCTTGAGGACTCCGTTCCGGCGGCCGAGAAGGACGCGGCGAGATTCCTTGTATACAACATGGTAAAGAACCACAGACCGAAAGATAAATACGTCTGCATCCGTGTAAACGGTATCTATTCCGAATATTTAGAGGAAGATTTACAGGCGGCAGTCAGAGCAAACCCGGACTGCATCCGTATCCCGAAGGTAGAGTACGCGAGAGAGGTGCAGGATATCTCCAGAAGAATCGCCGCCATCGAGGAAAAGATCGGTCTCGAGGTCGGTAAGATCGAGCTGATCTGCAACATCGAGTCCTACATGGGCGTCATCAACGCCATGGAGATCGCCCACTCCGACCCGCGTGTGGTTGCGATGGCCGTCAGCGCTGAGGACCTGACCGCAAGCTTAAAGGCACAGAGAACGAAAAAGGGCCTGGAAGTATTCTACGCGAGAAACGCAGTCCTCATGGCATGCCGTTCCGCCGGAATCGATGCCCTGGACATCGTATTCTCCGATATCAACGACAAGGAAGGTCTCGAGGAGGACACGGCTCTCGCGAAGAACCTTGGCTTCGACGGAAAGACCTGCATCCATCCGAGACAGATCGACACCGTAAACTCTTTCTTTACACCGAGCATGAAGGAAATCAAGTACGCGCTCCGCGTTCTGCAGGCGGTGGAAGAGGGCAAGAAGCAGCATAAAGGTGCTGTGACTCTCGACGGCGGCATGATCGACAAGCCGATGGAGCTTCGTGCACTCACAACGCTGGCCCAGGCGAAGGCAGCCGGTATCCGCACAGAAGGGATGGTGATCTAGGATGGAACAGAGCAAAGAGACTTACATCAACGCAGTGGGACGTGAGATCCCGAAACAGATCGGCAATTATGTCGTAAAACCGTACACGGGCGCTTACACGACGGTTCCGTCCGACGCACCGGTACACACACTCCGCACCGCAGGAAAACATGTCTCCGGTGACAGCAAGATGGCGGAGAATTTAAAGGATGCAATCGTAAAATCCGGATTAAAGGACGGAATGACGATCTCCTTCCATCACAGCTTCCGAGAGGGCGATGAGATCATCGGACAGGTTTTAACCGCGATCCGTGAGCTTGGAATCAAGGGACTCCGCTTCGCGCCGAGTGCCGTTGTAAATATCAAGAATCCGTCTATTGTTGATTTCGTGAAGGACGGAACTATCGACCGCATCGAGGCCAGCGGTATCCGTGGTGAGCTGGGTGACGCAGTCCTCGACGGACTTATGGAAAAACCGGTAATTCTTAGAACTCACGGATCCAGACCGAGAGCCATTGAGGCGGGAGAGCTTCAGATCGACGTGGCATTCATCGGCGCTTCCGCGGCGGATGAGTACGGAAACGCGACAGGCCAGATCGGACCGAACGCCTGCGGTTCTTTAGGATATTCCTTCGTGGATGCCATGAACGCCGGAAAAGTTGTTGTCATTACCGACTACCTTGTAGACTATCCGTGCTGCCCGGCAAGTATTTCCCAGCAGTACGTGGATTATGTCGTAAAAGTTGACCGCATCGGCGATCCGGATAAGATCGGAAAAGGCGCGGCAAGAATGACAAAGAACCCGAGAGACCTTCTGATCGCGGAGCGCGCGGCGGATGTCATGGCGGCTTCCAGAATGTTTAAGGAGAATTTCTCCTTCCAGACAGGTGCCGGTGCCATCAGTATCGCCTGCACGAACTACCTGGCAGACCGCATGGAACAGAGAGGCGTGAAGGCAAGCTTCGCCCTCGGCGGCATGACAGCGGCCATCGTTGACATGTACAAGAAAGGTCTCGTGAGAGTCTTAGAGTGCAGCCAGTCCTTCGACGCAGTGGCAGCGAGAGCCATCGCTGAGGAGCCGGGAATCGTGGAGATCGACAACGCGGTCTACTCCAACCCGTTCACAAAGGGTTCCATGTTAGATAAGCTGAATTTCGGCGTTCTCGGAGCGCTGGAAGTCGACACAGATTTCAACGTCAACATCCTGACCGGATCTTCCGGAGAGATGATGGGCGGCCTCGGCGGCGGACCTGATGTGGCAGCCGGATCCGACATCTCCATCGTTTGTCTGCCGGTAGTCCGCGGAAGAACTCCTTCTATCACAAAGAAGGTATTCACCTGCTGTACGCCGGGCGAGACCGTAGCCGCTGTTGTAACAGAGGCAGGTATCGCGTTAAACCCGAAGCATAAATACTATGCGGAGTTAAAGGAAGACTTAGAGAACGCAAACTTAAAGCTTGTGAGCATCGAGTACCTGCAGCAGCTTGCGGAGTCCTTAACGGGCGTTCCGAAGCCGATCGAGACAGGCGACCGCGTCGTATGCATCGTCGAGTACCGTGACGGAACTGTGATCGATGTGATCAAGGAAATTAAAAAGTAAAAAATAGGGCTGTATATCCCAGACAGTTCTGTTGACGATATTTGTTACCCTCATTATATCTTTATACACCATAAAAACACCCGTCGGCACAGTCATCCAGAGAATGGAGATTGATGCTGGCGGGTGTTTTTTGCACATTTAAATTTGCTCTCGAAGTTTAAATGTGGTACGATAATAAAAACAGTTTTTCAGTGGATACCGGAATGGTGTCCTGGAAAAATCGAAGATTTTATGGAAAAGATACGAGGAACATACAGTTATGCATATATATTTCGCCCCGTTGGAGGGAATCACAACATACCCGTACAGGAATCTGCACCACAAGTATTTCGTAGGTGTGGAGAAATATTTCACGCCATTTCTGGCGCCGGGACCGGAGCAGGGGATGAGCGTGAAGGAGATGCGGGACGTGCTGCCGGAGAATAACGCGGGCGTGCCGGTGGTGCCGCAGATCTTGACGAACCGGGCGGGGGATTTTTTGCTGGCGGCAAAGAAACTTGCGGAGATGGGGTACCGGGAGATCAACCTGAATCTGGGGTGTCCGTCTGGTACGGTCACTGCGAAGAAGAAAGGTTCGGGATTTCTGCTCTATCCGGATGATCTGGACCTGTTTTTTGAAGAGGTATTTTCAGATGCGTCGGTGAGGAACGAGGAGTTTAAGGTCTCTGTCAAGACAAGGATCGGAAAGAACGAAGTGGAAGAGTGGCCGGAGATCATGGCGGTCTACAACCGGTATCCGATCAGCGAGCTGACGGTGCATCCGCGGATACAGAAGGAATTTTATAAAGGCGTTCCGCATCTCGATGTATTTGCCGATATTTTAAAGGAGAGCCGGAATCCGGTGGTGTATAACGGGGACCTGTTTACGGTGGAACATATGAAGAAGTTCCAGGAAAAGTTTCCAACAGTGGAGACCGTGATGATCGGCCGGGGGCTGATAAGGAATCCGGCGCTGGCGGAGTTGATTGAGAAAAAAGAATGCGGCGCCATCATGCCCCGCATCCGCGCCTTCCACGATGAGATCTTTGAATACTACCGCGAGACTATGTCCGGCGATCGAAATCTCCTGTTCCGTATGAAGGACCTTTGGAGCTACATGTTAGCCGAGGTCCCGGACAGCGAAAAACTAGCCAAAAAGATCCGCAAATCCCAGCATGTGCCGGAGTATCTGGCAGCGGTGGATGAGGCGTTTGCGGGATGGGAGCGGATGTTTTAAGAAAGGAGAAGCCTATGCAGTTACTGATCAAACAGAGAGTTTTCTCATGGACCGATACATACGATGTGTATGATGAAAATGAAGAGCCGAAATACTTTGTAAAAGCGGAATTTTTCACCTTGGGTCACCAAATCCATGTGTATGACAAGAGCGGTAATGAGGTAGGAATGGTGAAGCAGCGGCTTCTTACCCTGCTTCCGGCATTCGATATTGAGATCGGCGGAAAAGAATTTGGAAGTGTGCAGAAGGAGTTTTCCTTTTTTAAGCCGCGGTATGAACTGGATTATAATGGATGGCGGTGCGAGGGAGATTTCCTGGCGTGGGAGTACGATGTGTATGAGGCGTGCTGCGCGGTAGTTCATATTTCAAAGAAGCCATTTCAATGGGGCGATACCTATGTGTTGGATATTCTGGACCCGAAGGACGAGATCATGGCGCTGATGCTGGCGATCGCCATCGATGCGGCGAACTGCACGAAGTGAATTCCAAGAAAAGTGAACGTGTAAAACTGGGCAGATTCAGTAAAAAAAGCTAAAAATGTCAGTGGAAAATCCAGAATAGAAATCCTGGCCGGAAAGCTTCACTGGAAACCCAGAATAGACAGTAAAATAATAGAAAAGGCAGTAGAGAAATTGGAAAAGAATATGAATGTAATCGAACGAATGAAACAGCCTCTGGCCTACAAGAGCGGACACGAGAACGCCCCGGCGAAGGAACAGGAGAGAGCGAAGACACTTTGCTGGGAGTACAACCGGACAGCGCCGAACGAGAAGGAGAAGCGGAGTGAGATCTTAAAGGAACTGTTCGGAACATGCCACCCGCTGACCTTTATTGAGCCGGATTTCCGCTGTGACTACGGCTTCAATATCCACACACACGGTCTCACGATCATCAACTACAACTGTGTGATCCTGGACACCTCACCGGTAAATATCGGTGCCGGTGCATTTATCGCGCCAGGAGTCTGCCTGGCATGTTCGGGTCATCCTGTTGATCCGGACCAGCGCGCGGAGGGAATCGGGACGTCCGCGCCGATCACGCTGGAGGAGAAAGTCTGGATCGGCGCAAACGCCGTTGTCTGCGGCGGCGTGACCATCGGCGCAGGTTCTGTGATCGGAGCCGGAAGCGTGGTGCTGAAGGATATTCCGGCGGGAGTGATCGCGGCAGGAAATCCGTGCAGGGTGATCCGGCCGATCACGGAGAAAGATAAGGTACGTCCGGAAGAGATCGCATTCTAATAGGAAATAAGAACAGAATCGACGTTTAAAACGAAAACTTTTCGCATGCATTCCAACTATAGAATGACTATGATGTGAAGGAATGACCGGTGGCATGATAATAGCTGAAAGTGTAAATTTAGAAGAAATCGGACAGTAACAGCTGCAGAATATTAAAAATACGGAGGAGAAACATCATGGAAAAGGAACTTCACCAGAAAGAAACCTATGTAGAGCAGATGGAGCGCGTCAACAAGACCAACCCATTCATGATCCACAACCACATCCGCGCAGTGGCCCTGTCGGAAGACGCCGGGGAAGTCCGTGCGGAAATCACGGAGGGTTCTTTAAATGCCATGCAGACCGTCCACGGCGGCCTGATGTTCGTGATGGCGGAGATCGCGGCGGGACTTGTGACGAGAAACGACTGCAGAAAATATGTGACTCTGGACAGTTCCTTCCGCTTCCTCCGCGGCAGCAGCGCAAAAAGCATCCAGGCTGTCGCGAAGATCACAAAGCGCGGAAAGACTGTCTGCTTTACGAAATCCCAGGTGATGGAGACGGAGACAGGAAAGCTTTTGGCGGAAGGTGAATTTACGTTCTATTGTATGGGGCAATAAGAAACGGTTAGATAAGTGTAGTTTAGCCCGACGTTATATGATAGCAGATTAAAAATACCGAATGAAATAAAAACGGACAATATAATGGAGAAGAGACGGTAGTATTGATGCTTCCCAAAATAAAAGTAAGGCAGCCGTCAGCAAAAATCTTTGCCGTCAGCTGCCTCGCTTTTTTGTTCTGGAGAGTTGTTTGGGGCCATTATTTATTGCTGCGGAGTTTCTCAATAAACTCTTTCAGTCTCTTGCATCCCTCAACAACATTCTCATAGCTGTTTGCAAAGGACATACGAACGTAGTGATCGCCTTCTGTTCCGAATACATCACCTGGAACGAGAGCAACTTTGGCGTTCTCGAGGAGGAGCGGTGCAAACTCCTGACCGGTCATGCCGAGTTTTTCGATGTTGATGAAGATGTAGAACGCGCCTTTCGGGCAGCGGCAGCTTAAGCCGTCGATCTCATTGATGGCCTTGACTGCGTAGTCGCGGCGTCTCTGATACTCTTTGACCATGTCGCTGACTTCATTTTTTTCTTCCTTGAGGGCAACGACACCTGCTTTCTGTACGAAGGAAGTTGCGCATGTAACGACATGCTGGTGAAGCTTGTTGACTGTCTTTACGATGTCCTCATTGCAGGCAGCGTATCCGAGTCTCCATCCGGTCATGGAATATGCCTTAGAGAATCCGTTTAATGTGATCGTGCGCTCTTTCATTCCCGGAAGAGAAGCGATGCTGATGTGCTTTGCGTCATCATATAACAGTCTCTCGTAAACCTCATCGGAGATGACCATGATATCGTTCTTCACTGCGATCTCAGCCAGTTCCTTTAAGACATTCTCAGCGAGAACGCCGCCGGTCGGGTTGCTCGGGGTGATGAGGACCATGGCTTTTGTGCGCGGAGTTACCTTTGCACGGATCTCGTCAAGGTCGATCTGGTAGTCGTTTTCTTCCTTTAAAGTATAGGTGATCGGCACAGCGCCGAGAAGCTTCGGTACATTTAAGTAGTTTAACCAGCCTGGATTCGGAACGAGGATCTCATCGCCCTCATCGAGGATCGCTGTCATCACATCGAAGACTGCCTCGGAAAGGCCAACGCTGACGATGATCTCGGACGGCTTGTAGTCGACATTATTCTGAGTTTTTAATTTCCATGCGATCGCCTCGCGGAGTTCCATGGTACCGAAGTTGGAGGTGTAGAAAACATCACCTTTCTCGATGTCGGCGATACATGCCTTCTTAATATATTCCGGTGTGTCAAAATCCGGACGGCCAAGCTCAAAGTGAATTACCGTCTCACCGGCACGCTCCATAGCGAGAGCTTTCTCATTTACTTTTCTGATTCCGGACGGAGCGAGTTCGTCCATTCTTTTTGCAAATAAATTATCCATAACGAAATTCCCTTTCTGTTAAAAGTTTTGTTGTTTTGTTTTATGCCTGTCCTGCTGCAACGTCCTGCACGTCATCGGCCGGCACATTCATCAAACCTTCACTGCGTGCAACGACCATCGTTGTTACCACGTCGCCTGTTACGTTGAAGGTCGTATTTGCCATATCGATCAGGCGGAAGATACCAGCAATCAGGCCGACGATCTCAAGCGGAAGTCCCATATTGGCTAAGAGGATTGTAGTCATGATGATCGCACCGCCGGGAACACCTGGGCAGCCCATCGCAACTAATACGGTGGAGATGATAATGTTCACCATTGCCGCCGGAGTAAGGTTCATGCCGTAGATCTGGGCGGTCATGACGATAGCTGCGGCATAGTAGATGCATCCGCCGTTCATGTTGATGGTCGCGCCAAGCGGCAGGGAGAAGGAAGAAAGCTCGGAAGACACACCGAAATCTTCGTTGGTAACAGAGGTAGTAATAGGAAGAGAACCGCTGCTGCTTGTGGTGCTGGCAGTTACGACCCAGACTTTCCAGATGCCCTTAAACCATTTTTTGATCGGGAATTTTGCAAGCAGTGCAACCATCGGCACATACATGATGAAAAGAAGAAGGATATCGGAAGCATAAACAGTAAGAATCAGTTTTCCAAGCGGTCCAAAGATCTTGAGTCCATAAGCGCCAACGGAGTCAGCTAAGAGAGCACATACACCGATCGGAGAAAATTCCATAACGATCGCTGTGATCTTATACATGGCATCGGCACAGCCCTGTACGCCGACTAAGATCCGTTCGCCCTGTTTTCCCATCATGATCAGCGCTACACCGAGGAAGATAGAGAAAACAATGATCTGAAGCATGTTGGTGTTGGTAAAAGAAACGAAAATATTGGACGGGAACATATCGATGAGAGTATCGACGATGCTCGGCATTGCCTGCGCCTCGTAGTCGCTGGATTCTGCGAGAGCGGTCAGATCAAAGCCTTTACCAGGATTCGTTATATTTGCCATGATCAGGCCGATCCCTACGGAAAGAGCGGAAGTGAGCGCGTAGAGTCCAACGACTTTTGCGCCGATATTCCTGAGCTTCTTTAGGTCACCGAGACTGGCAACACCGGCTGTGATGGAGAAAAATACCATCGGAACGACGATCATCTTGATCATGTTCAGGAAGATGGTTCCCAGCGGTTTCACGATCGTTGCCTTTTCGCCGAACGCGAGCCCGATGACGATACCAAGACCAAAACCAATGAACGTTTTAGCAGCAAGACTCAATTTCTTTTTTTCTTTCATATGGTTACTCCTTTTTATTTGCCCCATATCATATACCTGTTTCCAATGCACGGTTCCGCCAAGGCCCCAATCAAGGCGGAACCGCGCATGCTGTGGATTCCTTCTAAATTAATATGCGGTTGTCATAGCACCGTCCAGAAGGATCGTCTGGCCGGATACATATGTATTTGCCTCAGAGCAGAGCCATGTCGCGAGACGGCCGTACTCATCGATGGTGCCGTAGCGTGCCATCGGGAATTTCTTTAAGTCTTCCTTCTCGTAGTCGGATACGCTGATTCCGGCTTTGTCTGCGCGCATCTTGTTTAAG
>CAVFLH010000076.1:0-7771 GCA_963622995.1 uncultured Eubacteriales bacterium
AGGAACGTGCCGGGCAGTCCTTCTCGAAATATTTCGCGTAGATGCCGTTGATGGTTGCAAAATCATCCATGTTTTTGATAAATACGCTTGTCTTTACGACCTGGTCGATGGATGTTCCTGCTGCCTCAAGAAGGTTCTTCATGTTCTTCATAACCTGCTCTGCCTGTGCTTCGATTCCCTCCGGGATCACACCTGTCTCCGGATCTACCGGGATCTGTCCGGATGCGAATACGAAGCCGTTTGCCTCGATCGCCTGGGAGTACGGTCCGATTGCTGCCGGTGCCTTTGTTGTGCTGATTACTTTCTTCATGTGATTGTCCTCCATATTTTCCTTATTTATCGATTTTTCGGATGCTCTTCTCCGTGATCTCGATCTTTCCTTCTTTTAATAAGTGGCCTACCGCGCGTTTGAACGCGTTCTTGCTGAGTTTAAATTCTCTCGCGATAACTTCCGGTGATGCCTTATCGTTGAACGGTAAAACACCGTCAAACTCCTCGATGACCTTCATGACGAGATCGGAGTCAGAAAAGATCTGGCTGCCAGCCTTGTCGCGTGTTGTGAGGTCGAGTTTTCCGTCCCCACGGACTCTCGTCACGCGGATGCGAACCTCATCGCCCACCCGGTATCCGGAAAACAGCTCTTTTTTCGGGATCAGGCCATGGTAGATTCCGTCGACTGCAACGAAGGCGCCAATATCCGGGTTGATCTCAAACACGAAGCCGTCCGCCTCATCGCCGGTGTGGTACGGGGAGTCGCTTCTTAAGTACTGGTACGCCTTCATGGTTGCCGCAAGGCGCTTGCTCTTATCCACATAGAGAGCAATCAGGCACTTTTCGCCCTTGCGCACCTGGTGGGTCTGCTCCTTAAACGGGAGAAGAAGGTCCTTTTCCAATCCCATGTCGAGGAAAGCGCCGATCTTTGAGACTTCCTTGACCTCAAGGACAGCTGTCTCACCGAGAGTCACCTTCGGTCTTGATGTGGTGGCGATCAGGCGGTCCTCAGAGTCCTTGTAGAGGAATACCTCAAACTCATCACCGATCTTTGTTCCCTCCGGCACCTGCTTTTTCGGGAGAAGAACGCCCTGGGCGTCCGCCTTGTCCCCGTCAGAAAGGTAAATGCCGAAGTCTTTCTCCTTGATCACCTTCAGTTTCTGAATTTTTCCGATTTCCATCATGTCTTTCGTCCTCTCTTTTATTTTCTGCTGCTCCGGCAGCTGTAATTACTTTTCTTTTAACTCAACATTTGCGAACACATCACCATTCGCGCTGCACAGCGACACGAGATACGACTTTCCCTCTTTTACGCTCTTGACAACGATCTCATCTCCAAGCACCGCCGCCTTCCGGTACTCCGCCCGGATCTCGCCGATCTCTGTTCCCGCCGGGACGAGTTCTCTCGCGATGTCCACATACTGGGCGTTATTTACATGGAGATTCGTATCCAGGAGATGCTTCATGACCACCAGACGTCCGGTCTCCTCCATCTCCTTCGGCACAGCGATCTTTCTTCCCGCGTCCTCCATCTCGATTCTCGGGCTGAACTCGCCGTATGGCGCAGTATCCGCATCCGCGATCCTCATCGGACGTCCGGTCTCTGTGTTCATCAGGAACCAGTAGGAATTGGCTTTCACCAGATATTCTCCCTTTTCATCGAGGATCGCGAAATTTCTCAGGGCGTAAAGTCCCTTGACCGCATAGGGCCATGTCAGAACCTTGATCCGTTCCCCGAGGACCGGGCGGCATCCAATCACGATCTGCCAGGAGGATAAAAGCCACGCCTTCTTCTCCTGTCCCAGATACCCGATCCCAACTCCGGCATCCTCCGACTGCATCGTCGAGCAGTCCTGCATATAATTCATAATTCCGGTCAGGGACAGCTTCGCGTCAATATCCGTCTCGCTGTACCGGACCCGGCTGTTTAATTCGTACATAGTCTAACCTCTTGTCTGTTGTTTCAAGCTTCCCGCTCATGGACACGCACCTTCGGTGCTCAAATGTCTGCTAACGCAGACGGTCCATTCGCTAAAGGCACAGGAAAAACAAATGCCGCCTCCGGCGTCGCTTGTTTTTCCTATGTGCCTTTACATTATTACACACTTCTGCCTTGAGCGCAAGAAAAAAGACCATTAAGCCTTGCATTCACAAAGATTAACAGTCTTTTGTTAGCTGGGCTACAAGGATTCGAACCTTGAAAATGACGGAGTCAGAGTCCGTTGCCTTACCATTTGGCGATAGCCCAATAATATGTGCCTTAAGCACTTGGACGATATTTAGTTTATAAACTGGGCTACAAGGATTCGAACCTTGAAAATGACGGAGTCAGAGTCCGTTGCCTTACCATTTGGCGATAGCCCAATAATATGTGCCTTAAGCACTTGGACGATATTTAGTTTATAAACTGGGCTACAAGGATTCGAACCTTGAAAATGACGGAGTCAGAGTCCGTTGCCTTACCATTTGGCGATAGCCCAATGCATCAACAGGTTGTATTATAGCTCAATGGTGCTGATTCGTCAACTACTTTTTCAAACTTTTTCAATTTTGGGGTGACAGTTCAGCCATGCCAGCCTGCCAGGGAAAATCTCCGTTCAAATAATCTTACAGCATTTCCCTGCACAAGCTGATTTCCAGCTGAACGATCTCTTTAATTCTTATTTCTTGGATTGTCCGGATCATCAAATCCAGGTCCCTGCAGATATGCCGGGGTCTTTGTCTCCGGGGTCAGCATTCCAGATGCCGCGGTGGTCTCCGGGACTGCCGGCGCTGTCGTTTCCGGCGGTGCCGTTTCTGCCGGGGCTGTTTCCACTGAGGCTGTCTCCACCGGTGCTGTCGCGGCCGGATTTGTCTCTTCCGGTGCCGTCTCAGGGGTTCTCGTCTCCTCATAGGAGGTTCCATACTCCCATGAGTTCCGGTTCCAATTCCGATATCCATTTTCAGACTCCGAATCCGATGAATACCTGTCTTCCTCGTCCGTCTCGTCCCGGTGTCCTCTCGTATCCTGGTCTACCCAGTCCACGCTCTCCCCGGCCTCCAGGGCTTTTCTCCGTCTCTGGATTTCGGAAAGACCGTCATTCTCCGTGGTCTCCGTCTCATCTGTGAGCCCGGATTCCTGTTCGGACGCGGTCTCGGTGGTCTCCGCTGCCGTCGTCTCCTCCGGCGTGCTCTCCTCCTCGGTCTCCTCGCTGGCCTTCTCAAATGTCGTCTTTACTACTACCGGTTCCAGGGATATCTGATATTCCTTCTCATTGACCTCACGGATCAGGCGCTTCGAGGAATATCCGGCAAGCTCATCCTGCTTTGCTTTTGTGAGTCCCGGATTTTCCGAAAACAAGTGCTTCAAAAATTCTGCCTTTGTCAGTGTGATCCCATATTCTGCCGCGATTTTCTGCGTATCCGCGTCCGAATCTACCTCATAAACATAGACCGTCGCCCTGGACTCCTTTTTCTGAAGCTCGGACTCCGTCTGCTTCTGAACCTCTTTTACGATCTTTTCCGGCGACGCTTTAACTTCCGTGTCAGACTTCCGGACAGAGATCAGGATTCCCCCGTCCTCGCCGAGGCTGTTGTTCTCCGCAAGCCGGTCGAAGATCTTTCCCACCGCGATTCCGAGACTTTTTCCCTCAAACGCGTTCATGGAGACCGTCTCGTTCGATCTCGCCATCGTTCCCTTCGCGGATAAGACTGCTCCCCGTCTGTTCATGGTAAATTCCATCAAAATATCCGAATTTACCTCCATGATCAGGGACTCCTTCTGGTTCTTCCCCGCCATCAGGATCGCCATCAAGCAGACAGCCGCCGCGCAGGCCGCTAACGCCCCGCCGGCCCGCTTAAACCACCTTTTCAGGGATTCCATGGAAAATTCGCCGTTCGCGTCCATTCCGGCTTCCCGGAACTCCGGCTTCTTTTTCTTCTCCTCAAAGAGCATGTCCTCATGTTCTTCATTCTGATTCATCATACCGTTTTCCTTTCGCCTTCATAGTCCACATGAAGAAGGAATAATCCTTCCGGCGGGGCTGTTCTTCCCGCCATATCACGGTTCTTCGCCTCTATGATCTCCTTCATTTCTTCCGGTCTCCGCATTCCGCTGCCGATCTCTAAGAGTGTTCCCGTCAGGATCCGCACCATGTTGTAGAGGAAGCCGTTTCCTGTATACAAAAGCTCGATCTTCGTTCCATGTTCCACGATCCGGACCTCGTCGATCCGGCGCACAGTGCTCTTCTTCATCCTGCGGTTCGCGCAGAAGCTCTTGAAATCATGTTCCCCTATGAGAAGTTCCGCCGCCCGCCGCATGGCTGCCACATCCAGTTTTTTTCCATAACCATAGACATATTTTCGTTCAAATACGTCCTTCTTATCCCCGGTCTCCACATAATATCCGTATGTCTTTGAAACAGCGGACAGGCGGCTGTGGAACCGTTCCGGTGCAAGCTCCGCTTCGAGGACACGGATGTCCTCCGGCAGATACCGGTTCAGATAATCCTCTGCCGTTTTTCCGTCCGGGCAGATCTTCGCATCCACACGGAAATTCGCCACCTGGCCTCTCGCGTGGACCCCCGCGTCCGTTCTTCCGGAGCCATGGACCTCGATCTCTTCCCCAGCCATCTTATAAAGCACAGCTTCCAGCTTTCCCTGGATCGTATTGTCGGTATTCCCCTGTTTCTGCCAGCCGTCATACCGGCTTCCGTCATATTCCAGTGTGATCCGGATATTATTCTTCATTGTTGTTCCTTCCTGATAAAACGCATGCTTATTAAACAAAAATTCCCGGCAGAGATCATTTTCCTTATCCGCCGGGAATTTCTGGCTCACCTGCCTGTTACCGCCCCAAAAAGACTATTTGTCCTCCAGAACGGATGTACAATGCGGACAGCGTGTCGCATGAATATTAATTTTTGTCTTGCAGTACGGGCATTCTTTCTCCGTAACTGCCGCCGGAGCTGCCGGCTTCTCGAACATTTTCTTTGCACGGTTCAGCTGTTTTACTACCATAAAGATCACGAACGCCATAATAATGAAGTTGATGATCTCTGTGATAAACAGGCCGTAGTTTACGGTCGGAGCTGCTGCCGCCTGCGCCTCAGCTAAAGTCGCATAGTGTTCTCCGTTCAGCGAGATAAACATATTGCTGAAATCTAACTTTCCCGTGAAAAGTCCAATCACAGGCATCACCATGTCGCTGACTAAGGAATTTACAAGATCCTTAAATGCAGCACCGATGATCATGCCGACTGCCATGTCGATCATATTGCCCTGAACGGCAAATTCACGGAATTCTTTCAGTAGCTTACTCATTGAAAGACCTCCTGGTGACTGCTTTCCGCAGATTTTTCATACTTGTTCTATGTACGGAACAGTACTGATTTTCACCATCATTCTACCAACTTTTCTCCCTGTTGGGAATACCCCATTTGTCTTTTCTTTAAAAAAATCCCACTTTTATGGCAGATTTTGATATCATAGGCCCCATTTTTATCATGTTTTCCCATATCCTTCACCGTTGTCGTCCCACATCATACTATAAATTAAACATATTTTATGAAGGTCTGCCTATGTCTGATCTTTTCGCTCCCTTTCTTCTTGTGCTTGCCCTGAGCGCGGACATCTTCGCCGCCTCATTTTCTTATGGAACTGACCATGTAACGATCCCCCCGCTTTCCAGGATCCTGATCGCGGGGATCTCCACCGTTGTCCTCTGTATCGCCCTCATCATCGGCGTTCTGTTCCGGCCCTATCTTCCCATGACCGCCGCGAGAGTACTCGCCGCCGGGATCCTCTTCTATCTCGGGATCCGTCAGCTTCTTGCCGCACCTGCGGAAAAGGCCGCTAAGGAGTGCAACCGGACGGAGCCGCAGCTTTTATCCACGAATGAGGCCACTGCCCTCGGCTCTATCCTCGCCATCGACAGCGGCGTCGCCGGGGCCAGCGCCGGGCTTTCAGACTTCTCCGCCCCGGTTCTTTTGGGATTCTCCCTGACCCTGGGACTCCTGGCGATCCAGGGCGGTCTCTGGATCGGGAAATTCGCGTCCCAGAAAACGCACCTCGACTTTTCAAAGTCCAGCGGACTTCTGCTTTTAGTCCTGGGAGTCTCCTGCCTGTTCTGACCTGCCGCAAAACTTGGACATCAGGACGAAAAGTTCATGAGCAAAGAGCGGCATGGCAGCCAGTACAAGAAGTCTTCTCCACTCCGCGGATGTGAGTCTCACTGTCTGAAATGCCGCCACGAGGGCTGTCTGCTCCGTCACCGCGATCTGAAGCGCGAATCCTATGACCACCGCCAGGACCATCAGGAGGTTATTCACAGGATTCATCCGAAAAACGGATTTTTCCACATCCCGCATCCCCACCGCGTGGAAAAGCTGGGACAGCCCCAGGACCGTGAAGGCGTAGGTCTGGCAGTGGGCTAAAATCATGGGATCCTCCAGCACTTTTGCGATATTCGCGATCGTCACCGCCTTTCCATGCCCCACAAGAAGACTCACGGGGACCACGAGAAAGGCGGTCATGCTGATGACGGCGATGAGGAACCCGTAAAATACCGTGCAGGTCCCGCCGCCCCGGGCAAACAGGCTCTCCCCCGGCTTTCTGGGCTTTTCCTTCATCAGTTCCTTTCCGTCACACACATCCGTCCCCAGAGCCAGGGCGGGCAGGGAATCCGTGATCAGGTTGATCCACAGGATATGGCTCGCCTTTAATGGGGACGGCAGGGAAAAGAGAATTGCAAAAAACATGGTCATGATCTCGCCGAAATTCGAGGAGAGAAGGAAGATCACCGTCTTTTTAATGTTGGCGTAGATCTCTCTTCCTTCCTCGATGGCGTTCCGGATCGTGGCGAAGTTGTCGTCTGTCAGGACGATGTCCGCCGCCTGCTTCGCAACGTCGGTCCCGTTTTTGCCCATGGCGATCCCAACGTCCGCCGCCTTTAGGGACGGTGCATCGTTCACCCCGTCACCAGTCATGGCGACGATCCCGTCCGCCTGTTTAAAGGCCTGCACGATCCGCACCTTGTGGTCCGAGGAGACTCTCGCGAACACCCGGATCTTCCCGATCCGATCTGCAAGTTCTTTATCCCCCATCCGGTTTAATTCTTCCCCGGTCATGCACTGGGATGGGGAATCTGCGATTCCAAGCTTCTCCGCCACCGCCAGGGCCGTATTTTTGTGGTCACCGGTGATCATCACCGTCGCGACACCTGCATGGCGGAATTCTTCCACCGCCTCCACTGCCTCCGGGCGGATCGGGTCTTCCAGGACTGCCAGTCCTAAGAATGTCATTCCGCGCTCGGACATGTCTTCCCCGTCCTTCATGGCCGCGCCGAGGACACGTCCGCCTGACGCGGAATATGCGGCAATCTGCCTTTCATATTTTCTTCTTTTGGGGTCCGTCAGCGGGTGGCTCCCCGTTCCGTCCTTATAGGAGTCGCACCTGCTTAAGATCACATCCGGCGCGCCCTTTGTGAAGGAGACCGTCCGGTTCTGCTTCCGGCATACGGTTGTCATGCGTTTTCGTTCTGAGTCGAAGGGAAGAGCCGCAGTTCTGGTCCACTCCTGTCTCAATTTTTCTGACCATCTTTCTTTTCCTCGATCTTTTCTGTCCGCAATTCCCCAGACTTCACTTTTTTGAACTTCACTTTCATTGTTTCTGTTTTCCTGAGTTCTGTCTTTCTGATTTCTATTTTTATAATTTCCGTTTTCCTGCACCCAACTTCTCTGATTTTCTCCTCTTTGACCGCTGTTTTCTCTATCTGCATAAAGCAGAAATGCCGCCTCCGTGG
>CAVFLH010000076.1:7781-11019 GCA_963622995.1 uncultured Eubacteriales bacterium
TCACCTCTCTCTTCCCCCACCTTGCATCATTGCACAGCAAAAATGCAGTCAGAAGAAGCTCCGGATCCCCGTCCAGCTCCTGCACCGTCATCTGGTTTTTTGTCAGCGTCCCGGTCTTATCCGAGCAGACCACATTGACGGCTCCCAGAGTCTCCACCGACGGCAGCCTCCGCACGATGGTGTTCACCTTCGCCATCCGGGATACCGAGAGCGCCAGGACGATCGTGACCACCGCAGGAAGTCCTTCGGGGACCGCCGCCACCGCCAGGGAGATCGCCGTCAGGAACATCTCCCCCACATCACGTTTCTGCAGGGCCGCCACAATAAACAGCACAGCGCAGAGTCCCACTGCCAGGACGCTGAGCATTGTCCCCAGGTCCCCCAGCCGTTTCTGTAACGGCGTGATCTCTTCCGGCGTCTCATGGATCAGCTTCGCGATCCCGCCGATCTCCGTCTCCATTCCCGTCACCGTGACGATCCCCTCGCCGCGCCCTGCAGTGACGAATGTGGACATATATGCCATATTTTTTCGGTCTCCCAGCGGTGTGTGCTCCCCGGCGAGAAAATCCGCGTCTTTTTCCACAGGGACAGACTCCCCGGTGAGCGCCGCCTCCTGGGTCTTCAGATTTTCCGTAAAAATAAGGCGCAGATCCGCCGGAACCTGCTGCCCGGCGCTTAACACCACAAGATCCCCCGGAACCAGTTCAGCGGAATCGATCTCCAGAAGTCTCCCGTCCCGTCTCACCACTGCCTTCAGCTTCGTCATCTGCTTCAGGGATTCCAGTGCCTTCTGGGCTTTTCCCTCCTGGGCGACCCCCACCGCCGCGTTCAAGAGCACCACCGCCGCGATGATCACCGCGTCCCCCTGTTCCCCTAAAAGAACTGAGATCACACCTGCTGCCAACAACACATAGATCAGCGGATCCATAAACTGCCCGATAAACCGCTGCAGGACAGACGGCGGCTTTTTCTCCTCAAGCTCATTTTTTCCATATATAGAAAGCCGTTTTTCGGCTTCGCGGACTGACAGACCATCGTTCCCGTTATTACGCAAAAAAATCCCCTCCATCCTCTTTCGCTTTTAGCAAGTTTATGAGGATGGAGAGGAAAACATACCTGCCCCGTCAGCATCTTGCTCGAATCTTCCGAATTCGGGCAAGATTTACAACTCCAGTGCGTGATTGTATTTTAATGAAATTTGTAATTTTTAATGACCGCCTGCAGCGTTCTCGTCCCGTTATACTCATTCACATCCGGGTAATAGATCATATCAATAAGATTTCTGTCCGCCTGTTCTTCCAGGAACCGTTCCCCATCGGTAAATAAGAGTCCGTCCACCGGATGCCCCGTGTCCGTCACAAGGTTCATCTTCACCACATTCCGGTTCTTCCCGAGAACCCGCGAATTTCGAATCATCAGTCCTTTCTGGGCAAACAGCGGCTTCTCATTCCCCTGTCCAAACGGCTCCAGATCCTTTAACTCCTGAACGATCTTCTCGTTCACATACTCAAATGGCATCGGCACATCGATCCAGATCTTCGGCACGAAGTCTTCCTCCGTGAGGTCCGCCTTTGCGTTCAGCTGTCTCCGGAACTCGTCGATGTTCTTCTCCTCCAGGGAAAGTCCCGCCGCCATCGGATGTCCGCCGAATTTTGCCAGAAGATCCGCCACACCGCAGAGTCCCTGGTACATGTGGTACTGCTCGATGGAACGTCCGGAACCTTTCGCCATGGTCTCGCCGCGGGTCAGCACGAAGGACGGCTTGTGGAAATGTTCCCGGAGTCTTCCTGCGATGATTCCAGCCAGGGACTCATGGCACTCCGGCAGAAACACCACGAGAACTTTGTCATCCATGTACTTGTTCTCTACCTGCTCGATGGCCTCCGCCTCGCCTTTGGCTGTCATGTCCTTTCGCATCTCGTTGAGTTCTTTTAACTCATCCGCCATCTCCCCGGCCTGTTCCGGCGTCTCCGCAAGCAGCATCCGCAATGCGATCTTCGCGCTCTTTAACCGTCCTCCGGCATTTAAGCACGGTCCGATCACGAATCCGATATGGTAGGCGCTGAGATTCATGATATCCAGGTTATTTTTCTCGATGAGTTCCCGGAGTCCCAGATTCTTCGTCGTTCCGATCTTTTTCAGCCCATATTTTACAATCAGGCGGTTCTCATCCTGAAGTTTCATCACATCCCCCACCGTGGCGATAGCCGCAAACTCCAGAAGATCCATCCACTCGCGCTCCGAAATCCCAAGGTTCTCATAGAGTACCTTGATGAGCTTCCAGGCCACCACGGCGCCACAGATCTCATGGAACGGGTAGGTCTCCCCGTCCTGTTTCGGGTCAACGACCGCGTCCGCAGGCGGCAGGATCTGTCCGTACTCGTCTACCGGGACCTCGTGGTGATCCGTCACGACCACCGTCATTCCCAGCTGCTTCGCGATGCTGACCTCCCGCAGCGCCGCAATTCCGTTATCGCAGGTCACAAGCGTGTCCACGCCGTCCGCAGCCGCCTGGCGAATGATGGATTCGTTGATACCGTAGCCGTCCTTGATGCGGTCCGGGATCTCGTAGTCGATCTCAGAACTCATCTGTCCGACTCTTCCCCCCGCACTGCTTTTCTCCATATTTTCCGTCTGGACAGCATTCAGGTCCGCCTCTGCACCATTTTCTTCCGTATTTCCGGTCCAGGCATTCCCCTGTTCCAGAACTGCCGGGCGATTCTGTGCTAACTTTTCTGCTGCCCGCTTAAATCCTCTTAACAGAATATATGTAGAGCACACGCCGTCAATATCGTAATCCCCGATGATCCGGACATGTTTTCCCTCATTTAATTTTCGCCCGATCAGCTCAGCCGCCTGTTCCATTCCCTTCATCAGCCGCGGATCATAGAGGTCATCCAGTGTGCCGTAAAGGTACTTCCTCATCTCCTCTTCTTCCACCAGCCCGCGGTTTCTCATCACCCGCACCGCCACCGGACTCACGCCCAGCCGCATCGCCAGACCATTAAAATCCGCCCGCTTCGTCTGCACCATCCAGATCTCTTTATTTTCCTGCATGTTTTTCTCCCATTATTTCTCTCGTCAATTGTCTTCCTTCACGTTCACTGTGACAACTCTGCTTTTCTCTAATTTTCGTTTATTATGATTTCTTTCATAATTATTTTTCCCGGCAGCTTATTCTTGCTTTTAATACTTCTGTCCATTTACCTTCAGCCACTGCCTTCGTTCCTTATAATCC
>CAVFLH010000076.1:11076-11800 GCA_963622995.1 uncultured Eubacteriales bacterium
GCCCAGAACGCCGCGCTGTGGTTCATCTGGATCCGATGCGCCAGCTCATGCACCACCACATAGTCCAGGATCTCCGGCGGCATCAGTACCAGTTTCCAGTTAAAGTTGAGATTTCCCTTCGCGCTGCAGCTTCCCCAGCGGGTCTTCTGCTCCCGGATCGTGACCGTTCCGTAGGAGACTCCCATAACCGGCGCGTAGTACCTGCAGCGGGCCTTGATGACCTCTGCTGCCCGCTTTTTTCCTTCCGCCCGCTCCCTGTCCGTATAGGACGGACGCTCCGCCATGATCCGCGCTCCCGCCTTGAGGCGCACCTCGATCCAGTCCCGGTGTCCCTCAACGAACCAGTCCGCCGTCTGCACCGGCGTCCGGTAAGGTGCCCGCACCGTGATCGTCCCGTCCAGGTCTACCTTCAGGGACATGGACCGTCTCTTCGCCCGGATCAGTTCATATGTAAAATGTTCCGTCTTTCTCTTCATAAACCGTCTCCTGTTCGTATACGAAAAAAGGCACCTGCTAATGCAGATGCCTAATCAAGCGCGCCAGAGAAGATTCGAACTCCCGACACTACGGTCCGTAGCCGTATGCTCTATCCAGCTGAGCTACTGACGCACATTTGAGAGGTTTCGGATAACCGTCACTCACTCAACGAAAAGTATTCTACTACATATTTTCATATATGTCAACACTTTTTGAAATTTTTATTCAACTTTTTCCAGATCTATTT
>CAVFLH010000077.1:0-5619 GCA_963622995.1 uncultured Eubacteriales bacterium
GAAAATATGTTATAATTAGTCCAAAAGAAGAAACCGGAGGTTCCCCTATGAGCACAAAAGTCAGATCAGTGTTAAGGAACAGCGGGATCGCGTTCGGGATCCTGGGAATCGCGACGGCATTTTGTTTTCTTGTCCAGCAGATCTCGGAATCCGATACGCATGTCCCGCTGTTGTTCGTGCTGGCGGTGCTTTTTATTTCCCGCTTTACGGACGGTTATGTCTACGGGATCGTGGCGTCCATCATCGCAGTGTTCGGCGTCAACTATGTATTTACGTTCCCGTACTTTAAATTCAACTTTGCGATCACGGGTTACCCGCTGACTTTCGCCGCCATGCTGGCTGTGGCCAGCAGTGTCAGCGCCCTGACGACCCAGATCAAGAAACAGGAGCAGATGCGGCTGGAGGTCGAGAGAGAGAAGATGCGGGCAAACCTCCTGCGGGCGGTGTCCCACGATATCCGAACTCCGCTGACATCCATCGTAGGTTCCGCGTCCGGAATCATCGACAACTACGACGCCCTCTCAAAGGAAAATATCCTGGAACTTTTAGAGGACATGAAATCCGAGGGCCAGTGGCTCGTCCGCATGGTAGAAAACCTTCTTTCCATCACGAGGATCGGGGATGGAACCGCCAGAATTAATAAGGAAGATGAGCTGGTGGAGGATGTCATCAGCGGTGCTGTCACAAAATTCCGGAAGCGTTTCCCGGACGTGGAAGTTATCTCAAAGATCCCGGATGACGTGCTTCTCGTCCCGATGGACGCGATCCTGATCGAACAGGTGATCGTAAATCTTCTGGAGAACTGCGTGCTCCACGCGGACGGCATGACAAAGATCTGGCTGCTCGTGACGGAGGACGGAGATCAGGTGAAATTCTCCGTTGAGGATGACGGTGCCGGAATCAAGGAGTCTGTTCTTCCGAGAATGTTCGATGGAAGTTTTCAGTCGGAGGACGGAAAAGAGAGCGATTCCAAGAGAAATATGGGAATCGGACTTTCGGTCTGCATGACCATCGTAAGAGCCCATGACGGAATCATGAAAGCAGAAAACAGAAAAGAAGGCGGTGCCAGAGTCATGTTTTGGCTGCCGAAAGGAGTGGACACGGAATATGGAGATTAAAGACAGAGTGCTGGTCGTCGAAGACGACAAAAGGATCAGCAATTTCATCAAGACAGTGCTGGAAGCAAACAATTACGATGTGATCGTCGCGCAGACGGGAGCGGAGGCATACAGCATGGTGACCTCCCAGTGTCCGGACGTGGTGATCCTGGATCTGGGCCTGCCGGATATGGACGGCATGAAGATCTTAAAGGGCGTCCGCGAGTGGTCCGCAATGCCGGTGATCGTGGTGTCCGCGAGAACCCATGAGAGAGATAAAGTGGAGGCGCTGGATCTCGGAGCCGACGACTACATCACGAAACCTTTCGGAACCTCGGAGCTTCTCGCGAGGATCCGTACAGCGATCCGCCACACGAGATCGGGGATTCCGAACCAGCCGGGCGGACAGTCCGGAGTGTTTAAGTCCGGCGGTCTGACCATCGATTATGACAAGCACCGCGTGTTTGTTGACGGCGTGGATGCGGGTCTGACCCAGAATGAGTATAAGATCGTGAGTCTCCTCGGAAAGTATGCCGGAAAGGTCATGACTTACGATTATATTATCAAGGAGATCTGGGGACCGAACATGAAGAATGATAACCGGATCCTGCGCGTGAATATGGCGAATATCCGGAGAAAGATTGAGAAGAATCCGGCGGAGCCGCAGTACATTTTCACGGAGGTCGGTGTTGGGTACCGGATCGTGGAACCGGATTAAGATGGGGTGCCGCGGCAGAGCGGAAAAAGAATAAGACAGGGTAAAAATACCTGCTGTATTCTCTATGATTTTAGAGGACAGCAGGTATTTTTTCGTTTATATGTATCTTGAAGAAGCTGTCAGCAGGTGTATTGTGAAATATCGGATTCATTATGCGAAACTGGTGAATATTACAACCATGGGGATTTTAAAACCTGCTGAAATTATTGCGCGGCAGCAGCTTTTTTGACAAGTTCATCCAGCGTTCCAAAACGGTACCCCATATCTTCCCACTTCGTCAGCAGCTCACCGAGGATCGCCGCATTGGTCGAAGAAGTGCTGTGCAGAAGCACGATCGCGCCGGGATGGATGCGCCCGAGAAGTTTTTTGAGCGCCTCTTCCTTCGGCGGCTGTTTATCCTGATACCAGTCCACGTAGGCGAGACTCCAGAAGAAGGTCTGATAGCCGAGATCCTTTGCCATCTGAAGATTCGCTCTGCTGTATTTTCCCTGGGGCGGCCGGTAGTATTTTTTCATGGTTTCCCCGGTGATCTCGGTGTAGAGCGTTTCGAGACTCGAGAGTTCTTTCACAAAGCTTTCCGGATCGCTGATCTTCGACATATCCGGGTGATGGTATGTATGGTTTGCGACGATATGTCCCTCGGAAACCATGCGTTTTACGAGGTCCGGACTGGTCTCTAAATAGTTCCCGACAACGAAAAACGCGGCGGGAACCTGATGCTTTTTCAGGGCGTCCAGGATCGCCGGGGTATTGCCGTTCTCATATCCGGCGTCGAATGTCAGGTAGATGACCTTTTCTCCGCTAAGATCAGCGTACCAGG
The DNA here is from genome assembly GCA_963622995.1 of uncultured Eubacteriales bacterium. Lineage (GTDB taxonomy): Bacteria > Bacillota > Clostridia > Lachnospirales > Lachnospiraceae > Pilosibacter. The sequence goes on from CAVFLH010000077.1 coordinate 2,636, forward strand.
CGTTGTACTGCTTTAATTCATCCGCCGTTGCGTTTGCCACAGGGGGCTTTCCTTCCTGCTGGAACGAGAGTCCCCAGTTCCCGTCGGCAGAGGCCGGGACTGCGGGAATGACGGTAGCGGCGAAAGCGCCGAGAACGTAGGAGAGAGGGAGAAGGATGAGCGCCAGGAGAAATGTGGCAGGGCGGCACCCCGTGGGAAAACGGCCGATAGCCAGCAGATGTTCTTTGAAAAAATAAAAAAATGGAAATTTCATGAAAATACATCCTTTTAATCTAATTCCACGACAAATGGAAAGACATTTTTACAATATATACGCTCTCATATATTTGTATTCCACCGCAAAATGTGGTAAGATGTGTTGGTGTGCGTATTGGATGCCAGTTCACGGCAGCACAATACGGCGGCATGAAAGGAGAGAGGCAATTGAAAATCAGAATCCGGAGGATTCTTTTTCCAATTCTGTTCTGTCTGGCGGTGGCGTGTCTCATCGAGCTTCCGCTGGCGCAGACGACGCTGTTCGGGGACGATGTGGTCCTGTGGGATACACTGTTCCGGGCAATCGTGGCGGTTCCGATGTTAATGCGCCTTTATAAAGAGGACTCGGTGTTCCGGGGAAAGGAGCACTGGAACGGGAAAATCGCGGCTGCAGCATTTTTTTGCGGTGCAGGAATATCCCTGGCGTTCGGTCTTGCGGTGAAAGCACTTCAGGTCCCTGGAGCGGCGTTGGCGGATGAGAGCCTGTTTACGGGAAATCTGTGGCTGGAGGCCGTGGTGCTCTTGGCGGCGTCCCCCATTCTGGAGGAATACTTTTTCCGCGGCGTTCTCTACGGAAGATGCAAGGAGCTTGTGTCCGCCCCTGCCGCAGCATTTCTGACGGCAGTATTTTTCGGCGTGTTCCACTGGGATCTTGTCCAGGGGATCTACAGCTTCTTTATGGGACTGATCCTGGCATATTTCATGGAAAAGACGAACACGGTGAAGGCACCGGTGGTATTCCACTTCGCGGCGAATCTGGCGGCGCTTGTTCTGGCGGTTCTTTAACATGACAGAGGGAATGTACCCCGGAACATCCGTATCGGAATCCGTCGATTCCGGCGGTTTTGGTGCCGCAAAGATGGCGAAAAAGGCGGCAGATTGCCGTAAAATTGTAAGGGAATTGTAATTGAATCATCCAGATCCGGGTGATAAAATAATTTAGGCAAAAAAGGAAAGGCAGGAAAACTACATGAAAAATAGAACCTTATTCCGCAGCGGCGCGGCTCTTCTCATGGGACTTCTGATGACCGCGGCGGTGGGATGTTTCACAAGCTTTGCTTATGACAGCGCAAGGTTAAAGGCTTGTTCGGTAGAAAACGGAAATAGCATTTCCGTCACAGGAACAGCCACGACCGGCGCTTTAAACGAGGGGGAAACTCCGGATGACGGATATTACTATCTGTTTGAGCTTCACCCATATGAGTCTGAGATCGGCTCCAGAACGGACTACATCGCGTGGAGCAACAAATCCGATAAGTTAAAATTCTCCTTAAAATACAGCGGGGATTCCACGGACACGATGCTCTACTCGAGATTCGTGGTTGCATTAAAGACCGGAAGCACCTACACCCCGATCAGCAACGCAATCTATGTGACGAACCCGGGCGATGTAGCGAAGTTCCGCGAAGATTATCCGGAAGCCATGAGCAAAAAGGGCCTTCTGATCGAGCTCGACATGCTCGGCGATGCGCTGAACCTTGGCGTAAAGCACACGACGGTCAATATCCCGTACCATCAGCTTGTGGGCGGCAATTTAAAGTACAAATACAACGGAAAGACCTACAACTTCAACGGCGATCTCATCAAGGATTACGATAAGATGATCAGCGCTTTCTCCGCAAAGGGAATTGTTGTCACGGCGATCCTTTTAAACGGCTGGAACGACAGTTATCCGGAACTCCACGAGGCTGGGCTTGCGAAGAGAAGCGAATCCCTCTACTACGGCTTCAATGTCTCCACGGAAGAGGGATATGAAACGACCCGCGCGCTGCTTTCCTTCATGGCAGAGCGTTACTCCGGTGCCCACGACGATTACGGCCGTGTCAGCAACTGGATCGTCGGAAATGAGATCAACAACAACTTAAACTGGAACTACACAGGGCCGATGGACATTGATTCCTACACAAAACTCTACTCAAAGGTATTCCGTGTGGCCTATACGGCGATCAAGAGCCAGAGCCGCAACGCGCGAGTTTTCTTCTCAACCGACTATGAGTGGAAGCGCGCGAACTCTGACCTGATGTACGGCGCGAAGGACTTTATCGACCGATTCAACGCGGATATCCGCGACGAGGGAAATATCGAGTGGGGACTTGCCTACCACCCGTACCCGCATCCGCTTACAGAGCCGGAGTTCTGGGATGATGACCAGACAGGCGCTGTCAACGATACCGAGGATTCCCCGGTGGTAAACTTTAAGAATCTCCATGTTCTGACGGACTACTTCCAGAAGGACATCATGCGCGACGCGGGCGGAAATGTGCGCCACATCATCCTTTCCGAGGAAGGTTTCACATCCAAGAGCGCGACCCGCGGAGATGTCTATGATATCCAGGCAGCGGCCTTCGCTTACGCGTACTACCTTGTGGACAGTAACCCGTATATCGACGCGTTTATCTTAAACCGCCAGGTGGATGCGATCATCGAGGTAAATGAATCCTGTGCCTTCGGTCTCTGGACTGTTGATATGTCAAGCCCTGGAAAAGTAATCGCGGTGATGCCGAAGAATATTTACAATGTATTCAAATATATTGATACAAATAAATCTCTGAAGTATACGGAATTCGCGAAGAAGATCATCGGAATCAACAAGTGGAGCGATGTGATTCCGGGATTTAAGTTACAGGAATAATTCAAAAGAATAAAGCTGGTATTTCTGATCCGGCAGAGCACTTTTAGATTCGTGTTCTGCCGGATTTTATTGACAAAATCCTGACGAGGGCTTATAA
>CAVFLH010000077.1:5629-11698 GCA_963622995.1 uncultured Eubacteriales bacterium
GGCTTATAATGCGCTATGACAATTACTTAGCGCGACAACTCAGGAAATGACAGGAAAACAGTTTTGTGTGTCAACATTTTTCAGGAGGATATCATTATGGCAAAGAAGAACCCAATCGCAGCCGCTGCAAAGAAGATGGCTGCAGCACCGGTTAGCAATAGCACTGTAGAAGTAAAGGCAGCAGAGGCAGTTGAGACAAAGACAGTAAAGGCAGAAGCAAAGGCTGAGGCTCCGAAGGCAGAAGCAAAGAAAGCAGAAGAGCCGAAGAAAGATACAGCAAAGAAAGCTCCGGCAAAGAGAACAACAGCAAAGGACATCAAGACATCCGTAGTTGTACAGTTCGCTGGCAAGGAAGTTACAGAGAAAGAGCTCATCGCGGCTGTTAAGAAAGCTTACACAAAGAAAGGCAACAAAGTCGGCGATATCAAGACTATCGAGATCTATGTAAAGCCGGAAGAGAGCGCTGCTTACTATGTAGTAAACGGTGTCGGCGCAGACGATTACAAGATCGAGCTGTAAATTAAGGTAATCGTTCAGCCATGCCCGGATGGGCATAGGGCTGGGCAGCCGTATTCAGACACAGATTTGTGGACGGATATATCTTGGATGTGCCGCCTGCAAAAAAACAGAGACTAGGACTTGAGCGTCCGCTGGGATCACCCCGGCGGGCGCTTTTGAGATCAGGAGATTATGGAGAAAGAGACGAAGAGAGAACTGCCGGAAGCGTTCGTGGAGAAGATGGATAAGCTTCTCGGCAGTGAGGCGGAATCATTTTTTAAGAGCTATGACGCGGAGCGGAAATTCGGCCTTCGGGTCAACCCGTTAAAGCAGGAGAGCGGGGAGATGCCGGAGAAAGAAAGTGCGCTGGGAGATTATCTGAAAGGACTCGCGCGGGTTCCCTGGGCAAAAGAGGGATTTTACTACGAGGCGGACATGCGCCCGGGACGTCACCCGTTTCATGAGGCGGGGGCATACTATATCCAGGAACCAAGCGCCATGTCTGTGGCGGAGGCACTGTCTCCAAAGCCCGGAGAGCGGATCCTGGACCTCTGCGCGGCACCGGGAGGAAAATCCACCCACCTTGCAGGGAAAATGGGCGGAGAAGGGCTTTTAGTCTGCAACGAGATCCATCCTGCCCGTGCGAAGATCCTGTCCCAGAATATCGAGCGCCTTGGCGTGGAGAATGCCGTGGTGACGAATATGGATCCGTTCCAGCTTGCACCGGCGTTCCCGGAATTCTTTGACGGAATCGTGGTGGATGCCCCGTGTTCCGGCGAGGGAATGTTCCGAAAGGATGAGAACGCCAGAAACGAGTGGAGTCCTGACCATGTAAGACAGTGCGCGGGGCTGCAGGACGGGATCCTGGACTGCGCGGCGGCGATGTTAAAAGATGGAGGTCGGATCGCATACTCCACCTGCACGTTTTCGCCTGAGGAGAACGAGCAGAGCGTAGCGAGATTCTTGAAGCGCCATCCGGAATTTTCTGTGGTACAGCCGGAGATTGCGAAGTACTTCTCTGCCGGACATCCGGAATGGGCAGACGGGGATGAGGAGCTTAAAAAGACTGTGAGGATCTGGCCGCATCTGGCGGACGGAGAAGGTCATTTCCTGGCGTTGTTGGTGAAAGGTGAGAGGTCCGGGGATGCTGCCGGAGAGGCGGAAAGCACTGTGGACGGCAGCGGAAGAAGCTGCGGCACGGAGATAGAGGCAAATGAGGTGATCTTTACCGGAAAGCGCAGAAAAGGCGGAAAGAAAGACAGCAAAAAGGATGGACGTAAAGGCGGACGCGTGAAAGAGGATGCGGCGCTCACAGAGGCTGTCTCGGCATTTCGGGTGTTTGAAAAAGAGAATCTGAAAGACACGGAACATCTGGAAAACGGAAAAAGATTTCTGATGTTCGGCGAAAACCTGTATCTCGTCTCTGAGGTGATGCCGGACCTTAAGGGATTAAAAGTCTTAAGACCGGGCCTGCATCTCGGAAGCGCAAAAAAAGACCGGTTTGAGCCGTCCCATGCGTTGGCTCTGGCACTGAAAAAAAGTGATGTGAGACAGAGCGTGGAGGTTGGAGCGGAGGACCTTGCGCTGCGGTATCTCCGCGGGGAGACGCTGCGGGCGGAAGATTTTGAAAACCGGGAGATCCCGGCAAAAGGCTGGGTCCTTGTGACTACTGGTGGCATGTCGCTGGGATTTGCGAAGGCGGCCGGTGGGATGTTGAAGAACCACTATCCGAAGGGATTAAGAATCCAAGGCGGCTGATAAAAAATCCGTTAGGACCTGCCTAGTAAAAGACAGGACCTGACGGATTTTTGCTGTCTGGAAAAAGTTTCCTCATGTCCTCCGGCAGCGGTGCGGAGAGTTCAAGCTTTTCCCCAGTCATCGGATGGGAAAAACTTAAATAAGTGGAATGGAGCGGCTGCCGGTCGATAAAGCGGTAATCCGGGCAGTAGAGAAAATCCCCCGGAAGCGGATGGCCGATAGCCTTCATATGGACGCGGATCTGGTGTGTTCTTCCTGTCTCTAAGAGGAGTCGGATGAATGAGAGATCGGCGTCCTTGTTGTATGCGAGCGTCCGGTAATGGGTTACAGCGGTCTCGCCCCGCGCCAGATTGCAGATCCGCTCGATGGTGGAGCCGTCCTTTCTTGCAACCGGGAGATCGACGGTTCCGGACTCGTCCGTCTTCCCGGAGACGATGGCGGCATATTCCCTGTGGATCGTGTGGTCCTTCACGGCGTCGGAGAGGACGCAGGAACTGTAGGGATTCTTTGCGAGAAGCACAAGTCCTGATGTGTCCCGGTCCAGACGGTTCACGGCCCGGAACACGAAGGGCGTCTCCTCGTTCCTGTAATACCATGCAATCCCGTTTGCCAGGGTATTCTCATAGTGTCCCTGGGACGGGTGGACCGGCATTCCCGCAGGTTTGTCGATCACGAGGACATGCTCGTCCTCAAAGACGACGGCGAGGTCCATGGGAACCGGAACGATCTGGTCGGAAGTCTTTTTCTCTGTGACATAAACATTTAACTGATCTCCCGGCTGAAGGACCGTGTTGGAAAAGACCGTTTTTCCATTCAGGAGAAAACTGCCATCAGTGTTCCGCAGATGGACCACAAGACGGGAAGAATATCCGGAATCCAGGAGAAAGGCGGCGATGGAGCGGCCGCTCTCAGACTCTTTAATTGTGTAAGTTAAAACTATATTCATGAAAAATCCTTTTTTATTAAAAATTTATAAATACTCTCCAGAATTATTTCAGCAAGCTTCATTGTATCATAGGAAAAATTGTCCGGCAAGTCTCAGAAAACATCCGCATATGCTGTTACAAATATGCGGCGGAAGTTCTGAAAGATGTGGAAGAATAAAAATATCGCAGAAAAGGTGCTGTCGCGGCTGAGCGAATGGACCGGGGTAAATGAAAAGGCAGAACGCAAGCACGGATCGTCCCCAATTTTGCAGCTGTGTCTGGGGGCATTCCTGCTTTTTGCAGCTGCAGTTCCTGGAAATCGCTTATACACAGAAGGCAGCAGGCGTCAGACTGCGCAGTATGAAACAGAAAAGAATAACTGGGATCAGATCGACAGCAAAGAGAAACATGCAGATCTGTCGGTGATACGGTTTGAGAATGGTGAGACGCTGGAATCAGCGGTGGTGCAGTCGGAGGTGGAGACCGATCCGCTGATCCTGAACTCCTGCGCTGCCGTTTTGCTTGACGGTGATACAGGTCGGGTCCTGTACGGGAAAAATGAGACGGAGGTTCTTCCCATGGCCAGCACTACGAAGATCATGACCTGCATCCTCGCCCTGGAGAGCGCCGGGCTGGACACGGAGGTTGAAATCTCGGACCGGGCAGCGTCTATGCCGGAGGTGAAGCTGTATGTGAAAAAAGGGGAGAAATACCGCCTGGAAGACCTTTTATACTCCCTGATGCTGGAATCCCACAATGACGCCGCCGTGGCCATTGCGGAGGCCGTCGGGGGCAGCGTGGAAGATTTCGCGGACATGATGAACCGGAAGGCAGCGGAACTCGGCTGCAATGATACATATTTTCTGACGCCTAACGGGCTGGATGCGGAGGACAAGGAGAGCGGGAAAATCCATTCTACCACGGCGGCAGACCTGGCTCGGATCCTCAGATACTGCATCTCGCTCTCCCCGGCAAAGGAAGAATTTCTCGCCATCACAAGAGCGCCGTCCCATGCCTTTTCCGACCTATCCGGCGCACGGAGTTTTTCCTGTGTCAACCACAACGCCCTTCTCACATCCATGGAGGGTGCGGTCAGCGGAAAGACCGGATTTACGGGAAAAGCCGGATACTGCTATGTGGGGGCAGTGAAAAAAGGGGAGAAGTTATTTATCGCGGCGCTTTTGGGCTGCGGCTGGCCGCCCCACAAGACATATAAATGGCAGGATATGCGGAAACTTGTGGCGTACGGGGACAAAAATTTTGAGTACCGGGAGATAGAGAAGACGGGACTTGAGGAGAAAACGACAGTCCCGGTGGAAAACGGCGTGGAGCCGGAGGTAAAAGTGGAGATCAAGAACGAAAGCATGGATGAGAAAACGCTCCGTGTTCTGTTGGGAAACAATGAGAAGATCCAGGTGCGGACAAAGATCGCAAAATCGCTCCATGCCCCGGTCCAGGAAGGAACGCCGGTGGGGCAGAGGGATTACATAGTCGATGGAATCGTCATCGACAGTGATCCGGTGGTGACAGCCGGAAATGTTGAACTTTGGGATTTTGAGTATGTGGAGAAGATTGTGATGGGAAAATTCTGGATGTAAAATTATAAAAATCCTATTATCCCACTTGAATTATAGGAAAATTCTGCTATACTGTTCTGAAAGACAGAATTTCGCCGGCCGAAGCAGGAACCTGCACGGCTGTGAAAAGCCGTAACTATGAAGGTACGGAACAGTTGCGAAAAATCTATAAGTACGGAGGCATAAAATCATGCAGACAAAACTGACGAGAGAGGACGCCATCGCGCTCCTCAGAAAGCACAACAAAGAGCTGTTCCACATTCTCCACGGTCTGACTGTCGGAGGCGTTTTAAAATGGTACGCGAATGAACTCGGATATGGGGATGAGGCCGGATTCTGGGAGATTTGCGGAATCCTTCATGATATCGATTTCGAGGAGTACCCGGAAGAGCACTGCCTGGTTGCACCGCGTCTCTTAAAAGAGGGCGGAGCAGAAGACGAGGTGATCCATGCGGTCTGCAGCCACGGATACGGCATCCACGAGTGGATCGACGCAAAGCCGGAGCACAAGATGGAAAAGGTCCTGTTCGCGGCAGATGAGCTCACTGGCCTGATCTGGGCGACAGCGAAGATGCGCCCGTCAAAGAGCACGAAAGACATGGAAGTATCCAGTTTAAAGAAGAAATTTAAAGATAAAAAATTCGCCGCGGGATGTTCCAGGGACGTCATCACAAAAGGCGCGGAGAACCTCGGCTGGGAACTGCTGAAGTTAATGGAAATGACGATCCTCGCCATGAGATCCTGCGAGGATTCCGTTGCGGAAGAGATGAGAGAGATGGGGTTAGCGGAGTAGCGTATTGCTGACCAGTATAATAAAAACCTGAGGAGCCATGCTGCGACTTCTCAGGCTTTTGTTTTTTGGGGCTGATCGTTCAGCAGGCCCGCGCGCTGACTGCGCTGTCTATTTCGTGCTCTTGATCTGTGCCGTCATCTTATTCGGCAGGCAGACAATGATCTCGCCGTCCAGGTGGATCTTTCCCTGGTGGACACAGATCTTGTCGGGACACGTGGCCTCAGAGACCCATGCCTCGCCGTCCTTGATGATCAAATGGTTTGTGCCGCCGGACACGCCGTCTATGGTGAGTTCCTGATCTTTTGCGAGATCGAGGGTTTCAACTACTTTTCCGTCTACGGAAACCTCGACGATCTCCGCGGGGCTTTTATGCATCATTTTTGTCCCGAGAAAAAGAAGAACGGCTGCCGCAAGTATCACGGCGATCAGGATCATATCCTGTTTTTTTAAAAGTTTCTGTTTTGTATCTTTGTTTTCTGTCATAAAAAATCCCTGAAAATAGTGTAATGGTAACTGC
>CAVFLH010000078.1:0-11637 GCA_963622995.1 uncultured Eubacteriales bacterium
AGATTCTATTTATTACAGGAGAAAAGCGTTATGTATGTATCTATTACTGGAAATAAAGGCAATCAGGATGTCTATATCAAGCAGTCCTACCGTAAGGAAAACGGCAAAACTTCTTCCCGCATCTACAAAAAGCTGGCACTCCGGCCAACACATTTCAAAGTTCCGGGATCAGAGAAATTCATAGATATCTCAACTCTGGACGAGACAGATCCTGAAGTGTACAACTCCATTTATTACAAAGAATACCCCCTTGTCACGGGAGACATGGACGAAACCGTTATCATTACATACTCCCCAAAATACAAGGCATATCAGCAAAGGATCCGGGCCAGTCAGATTGAACGTGCCGTAAAGATCATGCAGTCTCCGGAGAAAGCAAGAAAAGGGAAAAGACGGGAAGACAGCATAAAAGCTCACTTTTTGATCTGCTATATCAGCCTTTTGGTATACCGACTTCTGGAAAAGAAACTGGAAGAAGAATTCACCTGCAGCGAAATTTTGAAGACACTCCGGGAAATGAATATGACCCTGCTGTCCAAAGACAGTGGCTATATTCCTTCCTACAAACGCACAAAGCTGACAGATGCCCTGCACACAGCCTTTGGCTTCAGAACGGATTACGAATTCATCTCGAAGGCAGCAAACATTTGTTCGTTTTATGTTTTACCACTTTTCATCTGCACAGACTACTTCAGGCGGCACGCACTCTCCCAAAAAACGTGAAAGGCCCCGGCAGCTGCCCGCCGGGGTCTCTCTTTTATGGGGTTCTATGAAGTTTTATATGAGTCCTACCAGGAAACTTCCACTTTATATCCGCCGTTCGGATCCTTCGTGATCTTATATTTCACTCCGTCTGCATCTGTCACGGTTCCGCTGGTCTTAACCTTGCCGGATTCGTTGACCCAGCCTGTCAGCATTCTTCCGCTGTGGTCGAAGATATACGTCTCACCGGCGATCTTCATCTCGCCGTCCATTGCGAGTTTTCCGCTGGAACTGAAGTAGTACCAGTACTCACCCCAGTCATCCTCTCTGTCCGCCAGTTTTCTCCAGCCGGTCGTCATGGCTCCGGAGTCCTCTAAGTGGTAGGTCTTACCGTCGATCTCCACCCATCCGGTATCCATAATGGAATCGGTAAAGTGGTACCATACGTTGTTGATCTGCTTCCAGCCGTTCGTGATCATGACTCCGCTGTCGTTTACATAATATGTGTCATCGATCAGGCTGTTTGTCTGCATCACGCCGTTGTAGTCCACATAGTACCAGGCATTATTGGTATTTACCCAGTCGTTTCGGACGAGGTTCCCGCTGTTATTGTTGTAGTAATACCATCGTCCGTTCTGCTGCGACCAGCCTGCAAAAGACGTCATCGCCATTCCTGCTGTTAAAATCATCGCCGCAACTGCTGCACCTGCAAAATATCTCTTCTTCATAGGAACCCTCCTCTTTCTAAATGTTTCCGTTTCCGGAATATACTTTTTCGTTTTTTGTTCTTTCCGCCGTTTTTCTTTTCAGCTTTCCACGGCGGCTATTTTTCCGACACCCGGAATAGATGTCTTTCGTTTTTTGTTTGTACCTGTATTATACAGAAAACTTCCTAAAAACTCTTCTCTTTTTCCTTACATTTCATTAACATTTTGACGCAAAAATGCGGCAAAAACAGGAGTTCATTCCCATTTCTGCCGCATTTAAAATTTTCTCTGAACTTATCGCCGGTCAATTCAGCTTTCCCTGCGCTTTACCGCAGCGCTGAACGCATATCCGACCTTTTTATTTTACTCTGCCTCTCCAAACAGACGGTTAACAGCACTGAAGATACCTCTCAAGGATGCTCTCGTGATGTTGGAGCTGATGCCGACACCGTATGTCACTCTGCCGGACTTCTGGTCCATCACATGGATGTAGGAAGCCGCCTGCGCTCCGGAACCGGATGTCAGAGCGTGCTCGCTGTAATCCAGGACTTTGATCTCGATACCAAGCTCTTCCTCTAAGCCGCGCTGAACCGCATCGATCGGGCCGTTTCCGACGCCCTCAAACTGCTTTGTCTCGCCGTGATCGGAGTAGGTAACAACAGCAACTGTCGTGAACTGATCCCCAGCCTCGAAATCTGTGATCTTGCACTTGCGGAAGTGGTACGGTTCCTTGCGGTCGAGATACTGCTTGCGGAACTCTTCCATAATCTGCTCCGGTGCAACCTCACCCTGCTTCTCTGCGATCTTCTGGATAACATCCGCGAACTCCTTGTGCATGCCGCGCGGAAGCTTGAATCCGAAGAAGCTGTCCATAACGAAAGCTACGCCGCCCTTTCCGGACTGGCTGTTGATACGAACCACCGGCTCGTACTCTCTTCCGATATCGGACGGATCGATCGGCAGATACGGAACCTGCCAGATCTCGCTCTTTCTCTCCATGAGAGCGTGCATTCCCTTGTTGATGGCATCCTGGTGGGAGCCGGAGAACGCGGTAAATACTAACTTTCCTGCGTACGGATGACGCGGATCGATATGCATCTTTGTGCAGCGCTCGTAAACTTCTGCGATCTTCTTGATATCGCCGATCTCAAGCTCTGGGTCGATTCCCTGGGAGAACATATTGTAGGCGATGGTCAGGACATCCACGTTTCCGGTACGCTCACCGTTTCCGAACAGGGTTCCCTCGACACGGTCTGCGCCTGCAAGGATCGCAAGCTCTGCCGCAGCGACGCCTGTTCCGCGGTCGTTATGCGGATGGACACTTAAAACGATGCTCTCGCGGTTCTCTAAGTGTTTGCTCATCCACTCGATCTGGTCTGCGAACACGTTCGGTGTTGTCATCTCGACGGTGGACGGAAGGTTGATGATCATCTTGTTGTCCGGTGTCGGGCCCCATGCTCTCTGGACTGCGTTGCAGATATCAAGCGCAAAATCCATCTCTGTTCCGGTAAAGCTCTCCGGGGAATACTCGAGGATGACTTTTCCGTCGTAGTCTTTCATGTATTTCTTTACCATATCGACGCCGTCGGTGGCGATCTGCTTGATCTCCTCGCGGTCCATATGGAATACAACGTCACGCTGTAAAGTAGATGTGGAGTTGTAGATATGTACAACTGCCTTCGGGATTCCCTGGATGGACTCGAAGGTTCTCTTTAACAGGTGCTCACGGCACTGGGTAAGAACCTGGACAGTCACATCGTCCGGGATCAATTTGCGGTCAACAAGCTGTCTTAAAAAGTCAAATTCGATCTGGGAAGCGGCCGGGAAACCGATCTCGATCTCCTTGAAGCCCATCTGCACCAGCATATTGAACATTTCGATCTTCTCTTCAACGACCATCGGCTCTACAAGGGCCTGGTTGCCGTCTCGCAGATCCACGCTGCACCAGATCGGCGCCTTCTGGATCTCTTTATTCGGCCACTCCCTCTCCGGGTAATTCATGACCGGTACTCTCTGATATCTCTTATAGTTCATCATAGTTTCATTCCTCCGTTTTTCTGATAAAAATTATTTTTCATTCCTGCATTTCATGAATTTTTTGCAATCACGCAGTCTTTCCAAGCACTGCGGTTTTCCCCTCGCTTCATAGTCGCAGGCCACGGAGTCGGTAAACCACGCTGTACTTCTCAATTATAAACAATGTTACGCTTTTAGGTCTAACCCCATTTTCATCAGTCCTTTTTTGTGAAATTCTGGCGGCGATCCTGCTTTAATCGCCTCTTTTCCGTTTTTCCATTATATCACTGTGAAAAAGGAATCGCAAGAATCTATACCATAACATTTAGATATAGCAGATATGCTGTTTTTGTTGAGTATTTGCCTTAAAATATGCGATAGGCCAGCATACCTTCAGATCCATTTTGAGTTATATCAGTTCAGCTGCAATTCCCGCTTCAATATTTTTCCACTTTCATTCTTCAGCATCTCATCCAGGATCATGATCCGTTTCGGGATTTCTGCTGCCGGGAGAATTTCTGTGAGGGCTGTGTGGATCCGTTTCTTTTCCGCCTCCATCTCATCCTGCTCTCCGGATTTTCCACTGTTCCCCGCGGCATCATTGTCCTTCATCGGCTGCTTTAAGGTCACCCACGCCGCCAGCATGTCATGTCCGCCGCTCTTCACTCCACGGACAGCCGCCTCCGCCACTCCCGGTACCGTGAGCAGCGCATTCTCCACGCGGATCGCGGAGACTTTTCTTCCGTTGATGTTGCAGATATCGTCATGTCTGCCGTCGAAATGCAGATTTCCATTCTCATCCAGATGACCGTAGTCCCCGATAAACGCGTCCGACTCCACGCCCATGACACCGTAATCCGTGGTTACATGGATCTCGCCGTCATTCAGGCAGATCTCCACCTTCGGGAACGCCTTCCCGATCAGGGGCTGGTCCTTTCCCATGTCACGTCCGTGGACATATGTGATATAGTTCAGCTCACTGGCACCGTAGTATAAGATCAGGTCCGCATTCGGGAAGATCTTCTGAAATCCTGCCGCCTCATCGCCGCCGAGACTCTGGGAACCGCTGAGGATGACCTGTATCTTCTCATTCGCAGCGCCATTTCTTTCAACCTCAGCTGCTTCCGAAGCTGCATCGGTCTTACCATCACTGCTCTTCTTCCCGCGCACAGCCATCTTTCTCTCATACACCTGCCGCAGCGCGCGCAGTTTCGCCGGGATCAGATAGATCCCGTCTGCGCCATATAGAGATTCAGATTCCCGGTGAACGCGAGACTTCCCTGCATAAACAGACGACTCTCCGGACCGATGTGAAAGATCTCGTTCTGGGTCTCAAAATAGCCGTGCCAGCTCTCGAAGGTGCGGAGCAGGAGCTTGTTCTTCCCCGATGTTCCCGATGTCATGACCGCCATGCAGGCGTCCTCTGGGAGTTCCCGGCTTAAAAATTCTTCCGGCACCTCCGCGTCCATCGGGACGATAAGCGGCACCCGGTCCATCCCCTGGCATGCAAGAAATCCCACGAGTTGTCCGAGAATTCCACTCTCCCGGACGACTTGAAGTTTTCTTCCGCCGCCTGCCGAAATTTCTCTCTGTTTATCCGCCCCGAGTCTCACAAGATCCCCGTAGCTGTATTCCCTATTATGAAGAATGAGGGCGGTCCGCTTCGGATCGACCGCCCTTATCATGTCCAGATAATTTTTCATGTTCTGTTCCTTCTTCCGCATTTCTGCGCCATCAGCCAGTTTTCGGCTTTTCTGCTTCAAACAACTGCAATTTTTTCTATACAAATGCTATCAATCTTTAATTCCTGCTGTTCTTTCCACCAAAATCGCGCTTCCAACGCCACCTGCTGCCGCCACAGCGCACACGCCATACCGGCCATCATTCTTTTCCAGGGCCTTTAACGCATGAAGCAGGATCATCGCCCCGGACACGCCATATGGATGCCCGTAAGCCAGCGCCCCGCCGAACACGTTGTACCTCTCCTCTGTCCCCGGGAACGCCCGCATGAACAGGGCGTCGATCACCGCAAATGCCTCGTTGACCTCGAATGCGTCGATCTCATGATAGTCCAGCCCGGCTTTCTTTAAGAGCTTTTCCGTCGCCAGGACCGCCGTCTTCGGGCTCATCATCGGGTCGCCGCCCGCAGCCGTTCCGAGGCGGAATACAGCCTGGGGCGTCAATCCGTGGCTCTTTCCGTATTCTTCGGAGCAGAGTGCCACAAAGGCCGCCCCGTCATGCATCAGGCAGGAGTTCGCCGCTGTGAGCACCTTTCCGCCCGGAAGAAGGAACGGAAGTCTGTCGATGAATTTCTGGCTCATGGACGGGCGGATGCCCTCATCCTTTGTGCTTCCTGCTACCGATACCTGAATATCCGCGAGAATGCCCTTTTTCGCCGCCTCAGCAGCCCTGTGGTGGCTTTTTAAGATCCATGGGTCAAGTTCTTCCTTCCCCACATGTTCCGTGACAGCGGTCATTTCCGCGCCTTCCAACATCACCTGTTCCCCCTGATGTCCGGGGACAAACTGGGCCACCGTGTAGGTCTCGCCTTCCTTATACATCGGATGGTTCGGATTCCACATCCTGTATGGCTGGGTGGAAGAACTCTCCATACCGCCAGCCAGCACAAGATCCGCAAGTCCGCTCTCGATCTTAGCCGCAGCTTCAGTGATCGCCTCCAGGGCGGATCCGCACTGCAGATCCAGCGTCACTGCCGGGACCGATTCGTCGATGCCCGCCGTAAGCGCCGCAAGTCTCGTCATGTTTCCGCCACCGCCGACGGCATTTCCGCCGATGATGAAGTCGATGTCATGGTCATCGAGCTGATATTTTTCGATCACACTCTTTAAAACTTCCGCACCGAGAACCTCCGCCGGAACATTTTTGTACATCCGGTTCTTAACTCCGATAAAACTCCGGAGACCTCCGAGGATCCATACCTTTTCCATATTTTTGCTCCTTTGACCCTACTGCGGAATTACCCGTCTAAGCACCTTCGCAAGTCCTGCCGCAACCACGCACTTCACGATATCAAGCGGGATAAACGGAAGAACCGCCTGTACCATGATCGCCGCCCACGGCTGGTTTGTCACTGCCTTCATCTGGATCGCGCCAAAGAAATAGATGACCGGGATGCCGACGATGATGAGGAACGCGGTCTGGGCGGTCAGCTTCTTAAACTTCTTGCAGAACATGGAGATCAGGATCGCTGCCACTACATAGCCCCAGCGGTAGCCGCCTGCCGGTCCGAGAAGCTTTGCCAGGGAGCCGCCGATTCCTACCGCGCTGAGCAGGATCCATGTCACCATCACCGCAATGATCTTAAGCGGGGATAAGAGCATGCCGATGAGGTTTACGACAAGTGTCTGTGCTGTGATGCTTGCCGCCGAGAACGGAAGCGGGATCTTAATATAGGTGGACACCGTGATCAGCGCTGTCATGAGCGCCATCAGGGTGATTCCCGATGTGGTCCATATGGTCGACTTTCCGTCTGCTGTCTTCGCAATCGTGTTCATTTGTATTTTCCTCCATTTTTTGGCTTTTCGCGTTTTACTAACTGCCAAAAGTCTATTTTGAATGCTGCCCGGTTCCGTTAGGATCAGTTCGTTTCGATCTTTAAGATCCGTTCACCATCTCTGTACATTTCTGCACTCTCCCCAGATCCATCTTTTTTCCGGATCACAAGCTCCGCGCTCTCCCCCACTGCCAGCGGTGCAAAAAAGCGTACCTGCAGTTTTTTCGGGTTTTCCAGCATTTTCGCGATCCGATTTACCATGAGAAATCCCGGAACAATGGCATTTTCACCCTGATGGATCGGATTTTTGTCACCGGATGCCGCCAGATAGCGGTCTGTCTCCTCGCGGGTCACAAGGAAACTTTTCGATATATTCCCGCCCAATAACTGTTCCGCGGTCTTCGGCGTTTTCACACTGTTTTCCACAGGTTTCATCAGCATAACCCGAAGTCGTTCCGTTTCTCCCTGCAAGATTCCGATCTCTGCCAGACGGCTGTTTTCACGGATCACCTGTAAGCTGCAGGTCTGATCCTTTTCTTCCGACTCTGACTCTTTTGAAAGAAAGAAGCTACATTTTCCTATGACCCACCCTCTATATCCAGAAAGTGTGGACAACGTGCTTTCCAAAAGAAGCATCTGCCCTTCCAGTTTCATGTGCTGTCTCCTTTCTTTTTCATTCTATTCGGCTCTTTCGTTCGTAAATGTTTCCAGAAACGTTCTAAGTATAGCAAAGGCGTTTTGCATTGTCAACTTCTTGCTTTGTTTTTAGTTGACATTATATATTAAAAAGAACATTCCCACACTGAATGCAATCACCTGCGACGATCTATAGTTTCGCATGAGCATACAAAAAAGCAGCAGGGATTCTTTCCCCACTGCTTTCTGTTTCCATCAAAATATTCTGTTCGATCAGCCCTCTACCACATGGCCCTTTTTCTTCAGCACATCGATCACCTGGTCCACGTACTTCTCGCAGATCTCCGGTGTCTCCGCCTCAACCATAACGCGGATCAGCGGCTCTGTTCCGCTCTGGCGGAGGAGAAGTCTTCCGTCGTTTCCGAGTGCCTCGTCGACAGCCTTTCCTGCCGCCTGCACATCCGGGTCATTCAACGCAGCCGCTTTGTCTGCCACGCGGACATTCTTTAAGAGCTGCGGAAGGATCGTAACCTCGGACGCGAGCTTTCCGAGCGTCTCCTTCTTCTCCAGCATGACTTCCATGATCTTTAAGGAGGTCAGGATTCCGTCACCGGTAGTCGCGTACTTGCTGAAAATGATATGTCCGGACTGCTCGCCGCCGAGGCAGTTTCCGGTCCTGGACATATTCTCATATACATATTTGTCGCCGACAGCCGTCTTCTCGTAGCCGATGCCCTCGCGGTCGAGCGCCTTGTAGAGACCGAGATTTGACATAACTGTGGTAACGATCTTATTGTTGCGTAAAAGTCCCTGTTCCTTCATATACTTTCCGCAGATGTAGAGGATCAGGTCGCCATCCACGACATTTCCGTTCTCGTCTACAGCCAGGCAACGGTCCGCGTCGCCGTCGTAGGAAAATCCCACATCAAGACCTTTTTCCTTCACAAATTTCTGAAGGTTTTCGATATGGGTGGAACCGCAGTCACGGTTGATGTTCAGTCCGTCCGGCTTATCATTGATGACGTATGTGTCGGCACCGAGGGCATCAAATACGCTCTTGGCTACGGAGGAAGCGCTTCCGTTGGAGCAGTCGAGACCGACTTTTTTGCCCTTGAAGGATCTCGTAGCGATGGAGATCAGATAACCGATGTAGCGGTTTCTTCCTGTCGCGAAGTCCTGGGTTCTTCCGATGTTCTCTCTCTTTGCAAGCGGAATCTCTTCCGTCTCGCCGTCTAAGTACTTCTCGATCTCCTCGATGACGCTCTCCTCCAGCTTCTCACCGTTGCCGTTCATGACCTTGATTCCGTTGTCATAATATGGGTTGTGGCTGGCGGAGATCATGATTCCGCAGTCGAAATCTTCCGTGCGGATCACATGGGACACGCTCGGAGTTGTCGTCACATGTAAAAGATAGGTGTCCGCGCCGGATGCTGTGAGTCCCGCTGCCAGGGAATACTCAAACATATAGCTGGAACGTCTCGTGTCTTTTCCGATTACGACTCTGCAGCGGTCACCTTTCGCCTGTTTTCCATAATACCATCCGAGAAATCTTCCGACTTTATATGCGTGCTCCACGGTAAGGTCAACGTTTGCCTCGCCGCGGAAACCGTCGGTACCAAAATATTTTCCCATTCCTCAATTTCCTCCATGATCCGCGAACCTTATAGAGAATCGGACATTTCCATACAACGATATCCCCATTCTCTATAAAGTCCGCAGTTTTCTATCTGTTCATAGAATATGCACATCTGCACCAAACCGTCCGGCATTTCTGCGCTGTAATCAGGATCCTGCAGATTACATTTGTGCTGATAAAACAGGCTGCCGGGAATATCTCTTCACCGGCAGCCATATGCCTTTTTATAAAATTCCTACCAGGTGATCTCCTTCAGATATCTGGCAACAGCATCCTTCCACTCCGGAAGACGCTCGAAACCGTTCTCTGTGAGTTTTTCCTTGCTCATCCGGCTGTTCATCGGGCGTTTTGCCTTTGCTGCCGGGTACTCATCGGAATGCACCGGTGTTACCTTTACGTCCATTCCGGCTACGCGGAAGATCTCACACGCAAACTCATACCAGGAGCAGAGTCCCTCGTTTGTCGCATGATATCTGCCGTACTTGTCGGTCTGGATCATATCTACAAGAAGTCTTGCGAGATCGTATGTGTAGGTCGGGGAACCGATCTGGTCGTCAACGACAGACGCAGCTCCGCGCTCTTTTCCGATTCTCAGCATAGTCTTAATGAAGTTCTTGCCGTTTACGCCGAATACCCAGGCGATGCGGACGGTAAAGAATTTCTCTACCAGCTCCTCGACTGCAAGCTCTCCCTCATATTTGGACTGTCCATAGACATTCAGTGGATGTCTCTCGTCATCCGGCTCCCACGGGCGGGTTCCCTGTCCGTCGAACACATAGTCTGTGCTGATGTACATCATCTTGATGCCGAGTTTTTTGCAGACTTCCGCGATATTTCTCGTTCCGCCTGCGTTGACTTTCATGCACACATCAACATTGTCCTCAGCCGCATCTACTGCTGTGTACGCCGCGCAGTGGATCACAGCGTCGACATTTGCCTCTGTGATCACACGGTTACATGCCTCTTTATCGGTGATGTCCATCTCCTCAAGGTCCACTCCGATCGGAGTCAGACCGCGTTTATTCATCTCGTTTACTACGTCATGACCAAGCTGGCCCTTTACGCCTGTCACTAAAACTCTCATGTTTGCGTTATTCCTTTCACTCGAAAGTGTCTTACTTTAAATCCTTGCCGAGACGGTCACCGTACATGTTGTCGAAGTAATTGCTGTACTCTCCGCTTAAGATGTGCTTCCACCAGTCCTCGTTGTCCAGATACCACTGGATCGTCTGCTGGATACCAGTATCGAAGTTGTATTTCGGCTTCCAGCCAAGCTCTGTCTCAAGCTTTGTCGGGTCGATGGCGTAGCGTCTGTCGTGGCCCGGGCGGTCTGTTACGAACTTGATGAGGCTCTCCGGCTTATTTAAGGCCTTTAAGATCGTCTTAACGACCTCAAGGTTTGTTCTCTCGTTGTGTCCGCCGACGTTGTAGACTTCGCCGACACGGCCTTTGTAGATGATGAGGTCGATTGCCTCGCAGTGGTCGGAAACATGGAGCCAGT
This sequence comes from uncultured Eubacteriales bacterium, assembly GCA_963622995.1. Taxonomy (GTDB): domain Bacteria; phylum Bacillota; class Clostridia; order Lachnospirales; family Lachnospiraceae; genus Pilosibacter. Next base: position 10,713 of record CAVFLH010000078.1, read on the forward strand.
CGCGGACATTCTCGCCTGTTCCGTATACCGGAAGTGCCTCGTCAGCCAGGGCACGGCTGATCATAAGCGGGATCAGCTTCTCCGGGAAGTGGTACGGACCGTAGTTGTTGGAGCAGCGGGAGATCGTCACCGGGAGTCCGTATGTTCTGTGGTAAGCGAGAACGAAGAGGTCAGCGCTTGCCTTGGAGGAAGAGTACGGGCTGGAGGTGTGGAGCGGTGTCTCCTCTGTGAAGAAGAGGTCCGGGCGGTCCAGCGGAAGATCTCCGTATACCTCATCGGTAGAAACCTGGTGGTAACGCTTGATACCGTAAGTGCGGCATGCGTCGAGAAGTGTTGTGGTTCCCATTACGTTTGTGCGGACGAAGCTCTCCGGATCTACAACAGAGCGGTCAACATGGCTCTCTGCCGCGAAGTTTACGACGATATCCGGCTTCTCTTTCTCGAAGAGGTCGAATACGAATTTGCGGTCTGCAATATCGCCTTTTACGAACTTGTAGTTCGGCTTGTTCTCAACCGGTTTTAATGTCTCAAGGTTTCCGGCGTATGTTAAGAGATCAAGGTTTACGATCTGGTACTCCGGGTATTTGTTTACCATATGGTGAATGAAGTTGCCGCCGATGAATCCGGCGCCGCCTGTTACGATGATTTTCATGTGTTTATTTCTCCTTCATGAACATGCCTCTGACTGCAGATCTCCTTTTTCGGAGCTGCGGTCGGTCCATGTATCTTCTATCTCTTATTTATCTGCATGTCCCGGCAGCTTGTCGATATACTTTCCGTCGATGACATCCTTTAAGTACTGGCCGTACTGGTTCTTCTTGTAGATCTCGTATGCAGCCATGACTTCTTCCTTGGAGACCCAGCCATTGGAGTATGCGATCTCTTCCAGGCATGCAATCTTACGGTGCTGATGTGTCTCAACAGT
>CAVFLH010000079.1:0-11577 GCA_963622995.1 uncultured Eubacteriales bacterium
CTTGTGGATATCCTGACGGAATCCGATGGGGATCGCGTCGGCCTTTATGGAATCCAGAAAATGGCGGTTTACAGTCCCGTAGATTCCTTCTGTCGTGTTTTCCGTCACTTCCCCTAACTTTGTCCCTTTTCCGTAATAGATCACCCCGGACATGACTCCCGGCTTTCCGGTCTGGCCTTTTTCGATTCCGAGGATCTGGGTATCGTAGAGCTCTCCGCCTTCAATATCTACCAGTTCCCCGGTATCACTGTCACTGATCCCATGTCCCAGGGCACCAAAATTTCCGTTCATATCTACATAAGTCATTGTCCCGATTCCCTGGGTATCGTCCCGGACCCAGGCGCCAAGCTTGTAGCTGCCGTCCTCCGCAAGGACAGGTGCCATATCTACCTGGATCTCCCGGCCATCCCGCCGGATCCCGAGAACCAGATTTTTTCCTCCCGACGCGCTCACTGCATCCACCAGCGCATTTTTATCTTCCATATCTACCCCGTCTACCGTCTGGATATAATCCCCGGATTTTAAAATCCCGTAAGCTGGTTCCACCACATTCCCCGTATCGTTTGTGACCTGCCCTGTCCCGATCACCATGACTCCTCTGGACTTTAAATAGATTCCCACCGGCGTTCCGCAGGGGATTGCGTAAGATCCGTCCACCACATCCACCTGGATATCCTTCATCCGAATGAGTCCCAGGAATTTCATCCCGACCCGGTAACTTCCCTCATTTTTCCCGTACATGGAGACGGCGTCCGGGCGCTCGATCCGGATCATCCCCTCCGGGATATCTGAGGCATTCTTTAAGACAACTTCCTCGCTGTCACTCTCAAACGTCACCCCCGGAGGAAGTGCAAAATGAAAGACTTCTTCCTCGTTGACCACAAGATTCAGCTGATCCGGCACCGCGTATCGGATATATATCCAGGAAAATCCTATTGTGAAGATCAAAGAGATCCAGAACACCCGGATCAGGATCCGTCGAAACGACTCTTTTTTCATCATGGCAGCTCCTCCTTTATCGATTCTTTATCTGCATCGAGGTGATTTCACCTTCCCTGCAGTTTTTGAAGCTGCCAGCTTCCCTTCTATCGTTTCCACTTTATCCCACGGTCATTCTTATGACTGAGAAGGAGAGGCAGCTTTTTGCTCCTCTCCTAGTATGTGATGCTTTCCTGTTTTCACCCTGTCAGTTTTTTCTCATTCTGCCGATTCATCCCGCTGCCTGAAGCACCGGTGAATTTACCGCAGAAACTGGCTGAAGATTTTCTCCCCGCTTTGCCTCTGCGCAATTTTCGTCCGCGTTTTTTGCTTTTTCTTCTGTATCCAGCCGACTCTTCGTCTCTCCCGCCAGCCGTTTCATCTCCTCAGCATTTTCCCTTACCTTCTCCGTAATCTCCGCGCCGCCCAAGAGTCTCGCGAGCTCATCCACCTGTGCTTCTTCCGTAAGCTTTCTGATCTTTGTCGTGGTCACGCCGTTCTCCACAGATTTTTTGATTTCAAAGTGCGTATCCGCCATCGCCGCGATCTGCGGGAGGTGGGTAATGCAGAGTACCTGATGCTTTCTTCCGATATAGGACAGACGCTCCGACACCTTCTGTGCTGTCCGTCCGCTGATACCGGTATCGATCTCATCAAAGATCAGCGTCGGAATATCATCCGTATCCGCGAGGACCGTCTTGATCGCCAGCATAATTCTCGAGAGTTCACCGCCGGAAGCGACTTCCCCAAGCGGTCTCGGCGGAATACTTCCCGGGTTCGTCGAGATCAAAAACTCCACCTCATCGGAACCAGATGCCGTAAAGTGGTCCGTCTGGTGCACATCCACCTGGAATTCCACATGGAGGAAATTTAAGTCCTCCAGTTCCTCTGTGATCCTGCTCTCCAGGATCTTCGCAGACTTCTCTCTCTCCTTCGAGAGACGTCCGCAGAGCAGTCCCAGTACCCGCTTCTGCTCCTCAAACTCGGTTCTCGCCGCGAAGGCCAGCTCCTCATAGTTTTCCAGCTCTGCAAGACGTTTTTTCTTCTCTTCCAAACTCTTTAAGACAGCTTCCTCACTGTTTCCATATTTTGCCATAATTCTGCGTACAAAGTCCAGGCGCTCTTCCGTCTGCTTAAAGTCTTCCCCTGAGAACTCCATCTCATCCATATAATCGGAAATTGAACGGCAAAGATCCGCTAAGATACTCTCCGCGTCAGAAAGTCCCGTTGCGATCCCTGACAGTCTCTCATCGTAAGACGCAACACTCTCCACTTCGCGGTACGCGCGCCCGATTGCGTCTCCATCCACTGCCTGGTATGCGCCCTGGAGGCTTTCCATGATCTTCTGGCTGTGGGAAAATTTGCGGAATTTCGCCGCAAGTTCTTCCTCTTCCCCAGGCTTCAGCGCCGCATTCTCGATCTCATCAATCTCAAATCTCACAAAATCAAGTTCTCTCTTCCGGCTCTCCTCATCCATGGAAAATCCATCGAGTTTTCCCTTTAATTCCAGATACTTCCGGTAGTTCTCCGCCACGTTCCGCTTTAACATTCCTGTATCTCTCCAGGAATATTCATCAAGGATCTCCAGATGCTTCTGCTTATGAAGCAACGACTGGTGCTCATGCTGCCCATGGATATCGAGAAGTTTTCCTGTCACCGATTTTAAGCGCGCAGTCGTCACCGTCTCGTCGTTGATCCGGCTGATGCTTCTCGTCTGGGTGATCTTTTTTGAGATAATTAAAAGACCGTCGTCGTCCGGGTACACATCCATCTTCTTTAATTCTTCCCGTTTTTTCTCGTCATCAACAGAAAAAATAAGTTCAATATACGCATACTCTTCCCCGCGTCTTATCATATCCCTCGACGCTTTCGCGCCCAGCGCCAGGGCAACAGAGCCGATGATGATCGACTTTCCAGCTCCGGTCTCACCGGTCAGAATATTTAAACCACTGCCAAATTCCACATCTGCCTGCTCGATCAGAGCAAGATTTTTAACATGTAAACCAACAAGCATCCTGTTCCCTCGCTTTCCCTCTATAAAATAAAACATTTGTTCGATTTAGTAAAACGAGTATAGCACACATATGTTCGATTGTCCAGTGTTTTTCGAACAGTTGTTCCCTCTTCATGTGTAAAATATGCCCTATCATATTTAGGCATTTCGCACAATCACCAATTCTCTCCGACACCTCATACCGCCAGCGTTTTCTACTGGCACATTTCCGTTCTGTTTCCATAGGAACAAAAAAATCCCTGCAAAGCAGAACCAGATAATGATCCCGGTTCTGCCCCGCAGGGCTCAACACTTCTGCAATATTCCGCCTTAAACCAAAAAGTCCAAAACCTATTTTCCCTCAACGATCTTCTTAAGCTTATCCATCAGAATGATCGTGTCATCCACGGTCCGCACCGCGCACATGATCGTATTGTCACCAGCCACGCAGCCGACGATCTCGTGGAAGCCGATCACATCCAGGGCCTCCGCGACTGCCATCGCCATGCCGGAAACAGTCTTGATCACAAGGATGTTCTGCGCCATGTCCATGGACACATAGCAGTCCCTGAAAATACGGATATATTTCTCGCCAAAATCTTTCTGATGCTGCATGACCGCGTAACACTGGCGGCCATTTTTGCCCGGAGCTTTCGTGAGCTTCAGTTCACGGATATCTCTCGATACTGTCGCCTGTGTCACATGATATCCGGCCTTTTTCAGATACTCCGCAAGCTCCTCCTGCGTCTCGATCTGATATTTTCCGATCAGCTCCACGATCTTACTGTGTCTGTCAACCTTCATGTCTGCTGCCCCTTTCTGATTCCGTCCTGTATCGGCATCCGGCCCGGCGTTAAAAAGTCCGGGCAGTGCCCCGCGCACCCCTGCGGCATTCTTCCCCGCCCGGTTACGCGTCATACATCTTCATCTTTAAAATATCAAGGAATGACCGATGGTCGAGCTTCACGACCCTGGTCACAGTCTCTGCCTTTGTGATCTCAATATAATCCCCATTTTCCAGCCGCACCAGCGTGTCACCGTCAAAAGCCGCCACCTGGCTGCCCCGGTTCGTCGCCGGGATCTCGAGCCGGATCCGGCTCCCCACGCCGAAAACGATGGTTCTCGATGTCAGCGTGTGCGGACAGATCGGCGTCAGGATCATTAACTGCCCGTCCGGCTGCGCGATGGGACCGCCCGCCGACAGGTTGTACGCCGTGGACCCCGTGGGCGTCGCCACGATCATGCCGTCGGCGTTAAATTCATTTAAAAACTGTCCATCCACGTAAAGCTTTAACTTTGACACCCGCGGATCCCCATCTCTCGTCAGGACGATATCATTGAGCGCAATGCTCTCCTTCACCGGTCTTCCGTCCCGGTAAACGCATCCCTTTAACATCATGCGCTCCTGAAGCTCATAGCTGTCCTCAAGAAGTGCGTCAAGAAGCTCCTTCACATCGCCTTCCCGGCCGATCTGGGTGAGATAACCGAGACCGCCGAGGTTGATTCCGATCATGGGAAGATCCCGCCCCGCAAGGTCCCTGGCCGCCTGGATCAGGGTTCCATCCCCGCCCAGCGTGATAACGCACTCCGTATCCTCGGGGACATCCGCCGGATCCGTGTAGGGATTTCCATGTCCGGACACGCTCTTTCCCGCAAAAACTCTCGCACCGCGGGCCGTCAGATACTCTTCGATGGCGGCTTTCATGTTCTTCGTATTCTCTTTGTCAGGATTCGCAACGATGTAAAATTTCTTCATAGATTATGCCTGTTTCCGTCCTACTTATCCAGTGTCTCGTGTGCCTTTTCAACGATCTCGGAAGCGCCGATGGTGTCGTTCGCAAACGTGCTTCCATCCGTGCAGTTTCTTAAATGAAGCAGATACTCGATATTTCCCTCCGGTCCCTTGATTGGGGAAAATTCCAGGTGCAGTGCCTCAAAACCGATGCTGCCCGCGAAGGAGGCAACCATCTCGATGACCTCAAGATGGACGGATTTCTCCCGGACAACGCCCTTCTTTCCGACCTTCTCACGGCCAGCCTCAAACTGCGGCTTAATTAAGCATACGACCTCCCCGTCCGGCTCCATGAGCGCCTTTACCGGTCCTAACACCTTTGTCAGGGAGATAAAGGAGACGTCGATGGACACGAACTGTATCTTATCCGGGATCTCATCCGGAGTCACATAGCGGATATTCGTCTTCTCCATGCAGACCACGCGCTCATCGTTTCTGAGCTTCCACGCCAGCTGTCCGTGTCCCACGTCCACGGAGTAGACCTTCACAGCCCCGTTCTGAAGCATGCAGTCCGTAAATCCGCCTGTGGACGCGCCCACGTCCATACAGATCTTTCCCGCCAGGGTCACGCCGAAATGGGTCATGGCCTTCTCTAATTTCAGGCCGCCGCGGCTCACATATTTTAATGTCGTTCCGCGCACCTCCACGTTCGCTGTCTCATCGAACATGGAACCCGCCTTGTCTTCCTTCTGTCCATCCACATAGACGATGCCGGACATGATGACCGCCTTCGCCTTCTCCCTGGACTCCGCCAGGTTTCTCTTTACCAGCAGAACATCCAACCGTTCTTTCATTGGCTTTGCTCCTTATCTCTTCTCGTTTAAAAATTCCGACTCGATCCGTCTGATAACGGAATCGCTGTTGATTCCAAGCATCTCCCTGAGCACCGACACGTTTCCGTGCTCCACATAGGCATCCGGAAGCGCGATCTGAATCACCCGGATCTCAGGGTGTTTTTCATGAATATATTTTGTGACAAACATGCCCATGCCGCCGCGGAGAACGTTCTCCTCCATGGTGACGATCAGTTCATGGTTTTCACAGAGCCGGTCGATCATCTCCGTATCAAGCGGCTTCACAAATCTTGCGTTCACTAAGGTACATGGCTGTCCTTTTGCCTTCAATTTCTCCCGGACATGTTCTCCGGTACTCACCATACTGCCCAGGGCAAAAAGCGCGATCTTTGACTCCTCGTAGAGCATCTCCGCTTTTCCGTACTCGATGGACGCCCGGAACTCCTCCAGTCCCCGGTACGCCTGTCCTCTCGGATAGCGGACCGCAAGCGGCGCGTCGAAGTTTACACCGAACTCCAGCATGTCCTGAAGCTCCCAGCAGTTTTTAGGTGCCATGATGTTCATTCCCGGCACAAGACTTAAGAAAGAAATATCAAAGATTCCCTGGTGGGTCTCGCCGTCGCTTCCCACAAGACCTGCCCGGTCGATGGCAAACAGAACCGGAAGGTCCTGGATACAGACGTCGTGAAGCACCTGGTCATAGCCGCGCTGTAAAAAGGAAGAATAGACCGCAACCACAGGCTTCAGTCCCGCCGCCGCCATTCCTGCCGCCGACGTCACCTCATGGGCCTCCGCGATTCCCACGTCGAAGAACCGCTTTGGAAACTCCTTTGAAAACTTTGTGAGCCCTGTCCCATCCGGCATCGCCGCGGTCAGAGCCACGATCTTTTGATTTTTCCCCGCAAGCTCACAGATTTTCTCGGAAAAGATATCTGTGTAGCTCGGGAACTCTTTTTTCTTTAATGGCTGTCCCGTCTTGATATCGAAGGGTTCCACCCCATGGAATCTCGCCGGATTCACCTCCGCCGGTCTGTAGCCTTTTCCCTTTTTCGTGATGACATGGACCAGAACCGCGTGCTGGACGCGCTTCGCTTCCTTGAAGACACGGATCATTTCCTTCACATCATGACCGTCTACGGGCCCTAAGTATGTGATTCCCATGTCCTCAAACAGCATTCCCGGAACGAGAAACTGTTTGATTCCGTTTTTTAGCTGGTAAAGACCGTACGCCAGCGGCTTTCCGATCACCGGGATCGCGGAGAGTGTCCGCTCCACCTTGAGCTTTAGCTCCGCATAACCTTCCTTTGTGCGGACGCTGCTCAGATATTTTGACATTCCGCCCACGTTCTTTGAGATGGACATCTCGTTGTCGTTCAGGACGATGATGAAGTTCTTTTTGATCTGGGCCGCGTTGTTCAACGCCTCATATGCCATTCCGCCGGTCAGGGCGCCGTCTCCGATGACGGAGATCACCGAGTAATCTTCCCCTGTGATCTCTCTCGCCTGGGCCAGGCCGAGGCCTGCGGAGATAGAGGTGGAGCTGTGTCCCGTGTCGAAGGCGTCGTAAGGACTTTCCTTTCTCTTCGGGAATCCGCTCATTCCGCCGAACTGGCGCAGGTCATCAAAACCTGCCTTTCTTCCGCTCAGAAGCTTGTGGGTATAGGCCTGATGGCCCACGTCCCAGACGATCTTGTCCTTCGGAAGATCGAATGCCAGGTGCAGTGCCATCGTGAGCTCCACAACACCGAGGTTGGATGCCAGGTGACCGCCGGTCTTACTTATTTTTTCGATCAGGAACTGGCGGATCTCCCGAGCAAGCTCCGGATACTGGTCTTCTTTCAGTTTTTTGATGTCCGAAGACTGTTTTATATGATCAAGCAGCATGTTTCCAAACTACTCCCTTACATACTTTTCTCTTTTAGTTTTTCCTGTTTACAAGCATTTCAATAATATTATACAGGAATTCATTCTTTCCAGGCAGTCCCGCAAGTCTTCCTGCCGCCCTGTCAGAAATTTCTTTTACATCCTGTTTTGCCTTTTCAAGTCCCTCTAACGTCACATAGGTGGTCTTTTCATTCTTCTCGTCACTCAAAACAGGCTTTCCAAGCTCTTCCTGGGTGCTCGTCACATCGAGGATATCATCCTGGATCTGGAATGCGAGACCGACCTCGGAGGCCATGGTCTCCACCTCTTTGATCTGCTCCTCGGAGGCACCCGCAAGCACCGCACCGATCATCATGGACGCCTCAAGGAGAGCGCCGGTCTTTAAACGGTAGATGAAATCGAGTTTTTCTCTCGGAATTGCCTTTCCGGTGAGTTCCACATCGACAGTCTGTCCGCCGATCATGCCGTAGATTCCTGTCTTTTCCGCAAGGATCCCGATGGCACGTCCGACTTTTGCCGGGTCAGCGCCCATAGTAAAAGCCTTTGAAGCCACTTCGAAGGCATAGATCATCAGCGCGTCGCCCGCAAGCACCGCCATGTCGTAGCCGTAAGCTTTCCATGTGGTAAGTTTGCCGCGGCGGTACTCGTCGTTGTCCATGCACGGAAGGTCATCGTGGATCAGGGATGAGGTGTGGATCATCTCCATCGCCGCCATAAACGGCTCAATCTCCGGTCCGTTTCCGCTGAACAGACGGTAGACTTCCCGCATGAAAAGCGGTCTTAAGCGCTTTCCGCCTGCCTTTACGCTGTAGTTCATTGCCTCAAAGATCGTCTTCTGATGTCCGGTCTCCTCCGGCAGATATGAGTATACGACTGCCTCGGTCTCTTTTACCGCCTGACTGAACTTTTCCTTAAAACTGTCCGCCATTTTCCCTTTCCTCCGTTTGATCTCCGCTCAAAACAAGGATCTTTTTCTCGATCGTCTCAATCTTTTCGTTGCAGCTCTTTACAAGCTTCATGCCCTCTTCGTAATCCGCGAAAGCGTCCTCTAAGGATCCGTCTCCCTTTTCCAGCTTTCCGATGATCCGGTCGAGAGCCGCAAATGTCTCCTCGACATTCATCTGCTTTCTTGTCTCGTCGTCCATGATATTACTCCTGATATTTTTCAACATTATCTACCACTGCACCGATGCGGCCGTCCTTCACCCGGACCGTGATCCGTTTTCCGGTTTCCGCCTGTTCCACCGTCTCCAGCCTTTTTCCGTCCCCATCCGTAATAAATCCAAAGCCTCCGCTGATCTTCTTAAGCGGGGAAAGTCCCCACAGCCGTTCGCTCTTCACCGCAAGGTTTCTCTTATTCTCCGCGAGCCGGTCCGCCATGGATCTTCTGAGCAGTGTCTCCGCATTTTGCAGGTCACGCCTTGTCTCCTGCTGCCGCTCCGCGATCAGCCGCAAAAGCGTATCTTCCGCGTCCGCCAGCCGCTTTTTCTTCTCGTTCAGCTGACTCTTCGGGTCATAGAACCGCAGCGTCAGCTCATCTTGCTTCAATCTGCTCTTCGCCCGCTCCAGGGATGTTCCCATCGCTTTCAGCAGGCGCTGTTTTTTTGCGTTCAGATCCATCTGGAACTGGAAATAATCAAATACTGCAAGCTCCGCCGCCGCAGACGGGGTCGGTGCCCTGAGATCTGCCGCGTAGTCCGCGATCGTCACATCCGTCTCGTGGCCCACCGCCGAGATCACCGGCGTGTTGCAGGCGAAGATTGCCCGGGCCACCTCTTCCTCGTTGAACGCCCAGAGATCCTCGATGGATCCGCCGCCGCGCCCGACGATCAGGACGTCCAGTCCCATGGCGTCCAGCGTCCGGATTCCTTTTACGATGCTGTCCTTCGCGCCGTCGCCCTGGACCAGAGCCGGATAGAGAATCAGCTGGACATAGGGATTTCTCCTGTGGGAGATGTTCATGATATCCCGGATCGCTGCGCCGGTGGGCGCTGTGACGATTCCCACGGTCTTCGCGTACCGCGGGATCGATCGCTTATACTGCGGGTCGAACATTCCCATCTCTTCTAACTCTTTTAAGAGTTTTTCAAATCTCAAATACAGGTCCCCGCGCCCGGAAAGTTCGATCTCCGACGCGTAGAGCTGGTATTTTCCGTCACGCTCGTAGACATCCACAGTTCCTTTTACGACGACCTGCTGTCCCTCAGCCAGCTTAAAATTGAGGCCACGGCGCTGACTCGCGAACATGACGGCCTGGAGTGTTCCGCCGCCGTCCTTCAGTGTGAAGTAGATATGTCCGGAACTGTGGTACTTACAGTTGGAAACTTCCCCCTTCACCGACAGGCGGCGAAGAAGGAAGTCCTGTGCAAACATATTTTTGATGTATGAATTTACCTGTGTAACAGAGTAAACACCTGCCATCGTTTAATTGCCTTTCTGAATCAGCTTTGCGAGGATACCGTTTACGAATGCCGGGGACTCGTCGCCGCCGAATTTCTTTGCGAGTTCAACTGCCTCGTTGATCGCAACCTTCTCCGGGATATCCTCATCATATTTCATTTCGAACACTGCGAGGCGTAAAATCGTAAGCTCGACCTTACCCATACGTCTTGTTCTCCAGCCTTCAGCGATCTCGTTGATCTTCTCATCGATCTCCGGAATCAGCTCCATAATCTTCTCGACGCGTTTTTCGAGGTACGTGCGGTCGTTTTCTTTCTCAAACGGATCATGAAGGATCTCATCTTTTCCATCCTCGCCGGTCACATCTTCCTTCGGCGCCTCAAAATATCTCTCTAACTGCTCTTCTTTCTCCTCTGCCGGATAAAAATCCTGACAGAACAGCATTTTAAAACAATGTTCTCTGGCTTCCCTTCTGGTCACTTTTCTACCTCCGTTTATCCGAACGGGCTGGCGGGTGTGTTTCCGGCAGTCCGTGGCTGTTTTTTATCAATCGCTCTCAATGAATCACTATTAGTATACATGAAAATGTATATTTTCACAAGACCTTATATGCGGCTCTGCAAAAAGACCCTGCAGCCAATAGCGCAGGGTCTTTTTGCGGAGTCTCACATACTGAAACCATTTGATTTTTTTGAACTCATAGCTTTTTTCGGTTCTTTCTTTTCAAACGGTTTTTTTTCGGATTTCTTTTTGTTCTCTGTTTTCTTCGTATTCTTTCCGTCCTTTGCCTTTTTCATCTCGTCGAGTTTTTCATTCAGATTCGAGTATGCCTTCGCATCCTTCGCCTTTTTATTTTTGACCTTACCTGAAGCCTTACCTGCAAGAGACGCCTTCAGAGCATCATAATTGATCTTCTCCTTCGGATTCTCCGGCTCATCCAGGTAATTCTCCTGCATTTTCTGATCGTCAAAACCGAATACATCCAGATTCTCGGCTGCCTTTGGAAAATCCGGTGCATCCTTTAAAAGCTCCATCATACGGACGCAGGACTGTTTGCGGATTTTCCCTGCATCAGATCCCATATCTGTAAGTCTGCCCTGTTTATCCATACTCTGCTTCAGATAATCTTCGCATGCCTGATATGCCTTATCCGCACCTACGTTTCCTTCAGCATATCCCTTGATCGCATCCATCATAGCTGTATACTGTGGGGAATTTCCTTTTGTCTTCTGGAAAAAGTTTGATTTCTTTACACTGTCCATTGCCGCGCAGATTTCATTTAACTGGCTGCTAAGCTCCTGCTTCGCCATTCTCTTACCATATACGCTGTTCTGATAATTTGTTTTCAGCTCGCCCAGACGGCTCTTTACGTTTTTATTTGCAGCCGCCCATCCTTCAAGCATATGCGTCTTTTCCTCGGCATAACACTTGCTCATTTGGGTTTTATATGTCTCAAATGCCGCCTGCAGCTTTTTTTTCTGCTCCCCTCTTGCGTTCTTATAGTCAGTAATCTGATCCTTTAAGCTATTCTTTAAATTCTCTATTTGCTGCTCGAGCTCCTGCCGGTTTTTCATATAATCCGGCTGGTTCGGATTATCCAACAGATCCTTGCGCTGATCATAAAGTACTTCCAGCTTCCGGCTGATCTGGTTTCTGTACTTGGGAATTTCCTTTGATGCCTGATCACAAATGCTGGAATATACATCCTTTCCGACGCTGTTAAGTGTATTCGCCGC
>CAVFLH010000080.1:0-10970 GCA_963622995.1 uncultured Eubacteriales bacterium
CTATAGATATTATTATCAATCTCTATAGATGTAATTTTATCTCGATAAATTTGATATGCTATCTCAAAAGTGGAGGATTCCTATGGATATTGGTGCTAGAATTTCTTTTCTTAGAACTCAGAAGAATTATACAGTAAATAAACTCGCAAACATGGCCGGCATTTCCCAGAGCTATCTGCGGGATGTTGAACTTGGCAAAAAAAATCCCACCGTGGAGATCCTTTCATTTGTCTGTGACGCCTTGGATATATCTCTTTCCGATTTTTTTGATGACAGTACAATGAAAAAAATCACCACAGATCCTTTGTTAAATACAATCTACCAGTTAAATTCCGAACAGCGTGAAACATTAAACGCATTCCTCAATGCGCTTTTAAAGTAATATTTTTTTCCATTCCTGACAGTTTCTATCTATAATTATCAGCTATCGTTTTTCAGATTTTCCATTCAAAGTTTTCATTTCAAAAACAAATATCGACGCTTCTCGCAATCATCTGCGGAAACTCTTCCTATTTTTTCGCTCTTACGGTATACTAATCCATGTGCGCATTCCGCCATGCCCGTCGGATACCCCAATTTTCCGAACTGCGGTGCAGAAGTCGCGGATGCGGCATTGCAGAAGTCTGTCAGCGAGGCCAAATTTCAATGGCTTCTCGCTTGTAACTTTATTTTTATAGAAAGGACACGTACATGACACATTCCCCCCTCACAAGACTCCAGAAGTTCCGTCTTCTGTCCCTGATCCCGCTCTATTTCATGGTCGTGGGACTGTTTCTGCAGCCCATCACAGAAATTCTTCCGGGACTCTGGACTCTGATCAAGGAGCCGGACTTCCTGATCACGGACTACTTCTTAGTCGGCGGCATCGGAACTTCCTTTATCAATGCCGGGCTGCTGACGCTTTTATGCATCTGGACCATCTATTTTCTCGGCATGGAGATGGACGGACATACGATCACGTCCAGCTGCCTGATGTTCGGATTTTCCCTGTTCGGAAAGAACCTCTTAAACATCTGGGCGATTCTGTTCGGTGTGTACCTCTACTCCCACTACCATAAGACGCACCTGTCCCGCTACATCTACATCGGATTTTACGGCACCAGCCTGTCCCCAATCATCACGCAGATCATGTACATCTCGCATCTGCCTTACCTGCTGCGGCTTCTCATCAGCCTCGCCGTGGGACTTATGATCGGTTTCGTGCTGCCGCCTTTATCCACCCATGTCCACTACGCCCACAAAGGTTACTCCCTCTATAACGTGGGCTTTTCCGCCGGAATCATCGCCACTGTGGTTGTTTCCGTGTTAAAATCCTTCGGCATCACCACCGAGTCCCGCCTGATCTGGTCCGAGGGCAATAACCAGCTGCTGTTCGCGATCCTCTGCGGGTTGTTCGTCTCCATGATCATCGCGGTATTTCTCTTCGGTGGAAAAGAGGTCGGCGCATCCTACCGGAAGATCTTATCCTGCTCCGGAATCACCGGAACCGACTACCTCCGGGATAACGGCGGCGCAGCGACGCTCCTCAACATGGCACTCAACGGTCTCTTTGCGACGGTCTTTATTCTTGGCGTCGGCGGCGAGTTAAACGGACCGACCATCGGCGGAATCTTCACGATCGTAGGCTTTTCCGCCACTGGAAAACATATCCGCAACATCGCCCCGATCATGTTCGGCGTGCTCTTCGCAAGCTTCACAAAACGTTGGACCATCAACTCCCCGTCACCGATGCTGGCGCTTTTATTCTCAACGACACTGGCACCTATTGCAGGGGAATTTGGAGTCTTAATGGGACTTCTCGCCGGATTCCTGCACTCTTCCGTCGCCTTGAATGTCGGAATTGTGTATGGAGGCATGAATTTATATAATAATGGATTTGCAGGCGGAATTGTGGCAATTTTCATGGTTCCAGTGATCCATTCGATCCGGGATCGGAGAGCGCGGGCGAAAGGAGAGATTTCGCTGTAGGCCACGCCCGATCTTTATTACCGAAACTGCTCTTATCACAGAAAACGTATTTGACTAATCAGGATATTTTAATATGAACGAAACCAATAAACAGATGTCCAACTTAATACAGCTGCTTTCCTGGCTCCCGGCCCTCTTCGTCGCCGTCACCATCTTCTGGTTCTCCGCCCAGCCAGCGGCAGAATCCACGGAGATGAGCGACACCGTGAGCCGCCTGATTCTCATGATCGGCACAAAGCTCGGCTTCTTCCATGGAGATCCGGCGCAGTACGCCGACCTCATCGAACTCATGAGCTTCCCAGTCCGGAAAGCCGCCCATATGACTGAGTACCTGGTATTTTACTGCACCGTCCGCTTCGGACTCCACTTTACATACCAGCCATCGGACATGAAACGCCGCCTTCTCGCCGCGCTCTCCATTGTCTTCCTCTACGCCTGCACCGACGAATTCCACCAACTCTTCGTCCCAGGCCGCGCAGGACGGTTTACAGACGTGCTGATTGACTGTTTTGGAGTCACGGTCGTGACACTGATCTGCCTGATGAGACAGCGGTCCCGCAGGTAAGCGCAAAAATCCCTGAATACGCATATCACATCCATATGCATACTCAGGGATTTTTTAATTTCCATATTACCTTCTTTTCTCGACCGCCCACGCCCTTACAGCATCGGCACGATCACATTCGCCCAGAACCAGCTCACCGGCATGACGAGCACCATGGCGGGAATCATGTCGGCTACCGGGAAGTTGTGGATCTTTGCGATACGGAAACCTGTGGCCAGAAGCAGGAAACCGCCGCATGCCTTAAAGTCCGCGATCATATCCGGTGTCGTGAGCGGGAAGATGAATTTCGCCGCTGCGAAGATCGCGAGGAAGATGATGCACTGCGGAACCGCCACAGCCGCCACTACCATTCCAAGCGTTCCACCGAAGATCATCGCGGTAAAGAAATCCAGAATGGACTTGGAGATCAGGATCGTGTGGTCACCACTCATTCCGGAATCCAGGGAACCGTAGATTCCCGTTCCGCTGGCGCAGAACAGCACGATGATCGTCACGAGCATGGTCATGTACTCTTCTCTGGACATGGACTTGTTCTTGTTCGGGAATATCTTTCCCACCGGCTTCTCCATGCAGGCCGCTCCGCTGTTGATGATCCCGCCGAGGTTCACAGCCAGACCAAAGGCCGTTCCCATGATCACCGCAAAGATGACCGCTGGCATGTTTTTCATAAGTCCGATGGAACTTACGCCCATTCCCATGGAGCAGACACCGAAGATCTTCGTGAGCTCCGAATTGATCCTTGTGGGCAGCTTATGCCCAAATAAAGCCCCGATCACGCCGCCGATGGCGACAGACAGGGCGTTGACAATAATTCCTACTGGCATACATCTTTCTCCTTTGCACAAGCAACTGCGGTGCAAGGGAGTCCCTGCACCGCAGAATTAACAGTTCGTGATTCAATTTTAACACAAGTCTTAGCACA
Organism: uncultured Eubacteriales bacterium; assembly: GCA_963622995.1. Lineage (GTDB taxonomy): Bacteria > Bacillota > Clostridia > Lachnospirales > Lachnospiraceae > Pilosibacter. The sequence continues at coordinate 3,456 of CAVFLH010000080.1, forward strand.
ATGTAAACACTTTACCATATAAAAGTATCACAACAAATTTTTGTTGCCCCTATTTTCACATATTCTGTGCCATTCTCAACAAACCATATTCAGACTTAATGATATGCCAGCTGCAGCCATTTATTTTCTGCTGCCGCCCTTAGATGCTGTGCACCGCGTCACACATAGACTTCACATACTCTTTCACATACGGAACCGCGTCTTTTCCATACTTTCCGCAGAGCTTCACGATCGCGGAACCAACGATGGCGCCATCGGAGAGACTTGCCATCTTCTTTGCCTGCTCCGGTGTGGAGATTCCGAAACCAACTGCGCACGGGATGTCCTTCGCCTTCTTTACAAGCTGTACCATCGCGCCGATATCCGTCGTGATCTCGCTTCTTGTTCCTGTAACGCCCAGGGAAGATACGCAATATACGAAGCCGGAGGCGTCTTTCGCGATCATACTGATGCGCTCGTGGGAAGTCGGAGCGATGAGGGACATCAGATCCATGTCGTATTTCTTGCACACAGCATCGAACTCCTCTTTCTCCTCATACGGAACATCCGGTAAGATGAGTCCGTCCATGCCGAGCTCGGACGCTTTCTTGATGAAGCGCTCAGTTCCATAGGAAAATACTACGTTTGCGTATGTCATGAATACCATCGGAATTTGTGTGTTTTTCCGAATTTTTTCAACCATTGCAAAAATTTTGTCGGTGGTCACGCCGCCGGACAGGGCGCGGATGTTTGCCTCCTGGATCACCGGTCCCTCTGCTGTCGGATCGGAGAACGGGATACCAAGCTCGATGAGGTTTGCGCCTGCCTCTTCCATTGCGTATACAAGCTGCTCTGTGACCTCTAAGGACGGGTCACCGCAGGTGATAAACGGGATAAATGCCTTTCCATTTCCGCCTTTAAAAGCGTTTGCGATCTTACTCATGAATATCCTCCCCTCTGTATCTTGCGATTGCTGCACAGTCCTTGTCTCCTCTTCCGGAAACGTTGACAACAATGATCTTATCCTTGCCCATCGTCGGCGCGAGTTTCATCGCGTATGCGATTGCATGGGCGCTCTCGATCGCCGGGATGATTCCCTCGATTCTGGAGAGATACTCGAACGCGTCGACTGCCTCGTCGTCAGTGATAGCCACATACTGGGCGCGTCCGGTATCATAAAGGTTTGCGTGCTCCGGTCCGATTCCCGGGTAATCAAGGCCTGCGGAAATGGAATATACCGGGGCGATCTGGCCGTACTCATCCTGGCAGAAGTAGGACTTCATGCCGTGGAAGATTCCGAGACGTCCTGTAGCAATAGTAGCCGCTGTCTCTGCCGTGTTCACGCCGCGTCCTGCTGCCTCGCAGCCAATGAGCTGAACATCTTTATCTTCAATGAAGTTGTAGAATGCGCCGATGGCGTTGGATCCGCCGCCGACACAAGCGAGAACTGCGTCCGGAAGACGTCCCTCTTTCTCTAACATCTGCTCCTTGATCTCCTTGGAGATAACTGCCTGGAAGTCACGGACGATAGTCGGGAACGGATGCGGTCCCATGCAGGAGCCGAGAACATAGTGAGTGTCCTCGATACGGTTTGTCCACTCTCTCATCGCCTCGGAAACAGCGTCCTTCAGGGTGCCTGTTCCTGTTGTCACCTCATGGACTTTCGCGCCGAGAAGACGCATCTTGTATACATTTAACGCCTGGCGCTTCGTGTCCTCGATGCCCATGTAGATCTCGCATTCCATGCCGAAAAGCGCTGCCGCTGTCGCTGTCGCTACGCCGTGCTGGCCTGCGCCTGTCTCAGCGATGACACGAGTCTTGCCCATCTTCTTTGCGAGAAGGACCTGGCCCAGTACGTTGTTGATCTTGTGGGCACCGGTATGGTTTAAGTCCTCTCTCTTTAAGTAGATCTTCGCTCCGCCGAGATCCTTTGTCATGTGCTCCGCGTAGTAGAGTCTTGACGGTCTGCCCGCGTATTCATTTAAAAGTGTTGTGAGTTCTTTCTGGAATTCCGGGTCATTTTTGTAGTGGTTGTATGCCTCTTCGAGTTCCAGTACCGCGTTCATAAGCGTCTCAGGAATGTACTGACCGCCATGCGCGCCAAATCTGCCTTTTGACATATATTTTTCCTCCTCGTGTAAACTGATATATAATTGGTAACTGCCCGATTCCCACATAACTGCGGGCTGTTTTGCTTTAAAAGGTCTCCCGGCAACAGGAGTTTTTGAACAGTTACTGTGATTTGCAATCTTCTGCAGGCAAGTTTTATTCGATTACCTGCTCTTTATCTGCTGTAAAACTCTCTTACCAGCGGATAAATGTTCTTATATTTCTGATAGATCCCATGATACTTTTCCGACACCGCCAGATCCGGTTCCACCGTATAGCAGTGTCCCTGGCTCTCCAGTGTCTCGATAAACGACTTATAATCCGGGATCACGCCTTCCGCCATGAACACCGCCGAAGCGATGGCCAGTGCCGGTAAAAGGTCCGGATCCTTGTATACAAAGATCTTCTGTCCCATGACATTGCTTAAGATCTGGCACCATCGCCGCTCCCTCGCTCCGCCGCCGATCAGCGTGATCTTCGATGCCGGGTGGTCGAACAGCTCCAGGCCCTGGCGGATGGAAAATGCCACGCCCTCGAGGACGCTCTGTGCCATGTCCGCCGCCGTTGTCTCCTGGGATAATCCTAAGAAGCTTCCCCGGACGCTGCTGTCCATGATTGGGAACCGCTCACCTGTCACATAGGGCAGGAAGAACAGCCCGTGGCTTCCGGGTTCCGCTTTTTCAAGCAATTCCGAGATATACCCGAAATCCGGTGCCCCGTCGGGATCCCTGGACAGGATCTTCGCAATCAGCCGGTGGACGTTTCCGCCGTTTAAGAACGGCACCACGTTGATGAGCAGGTCCTTCTGCATCGCCGCCAGATTGAATCCGCCGCCTTCGCTCTCCATCCTTCTGTTGGAAACGGCTGCTACCCAGCCGGATGTTCCGAGGTTGATGTTGTACTCCCCCGGTGCCAGGATGCCGCTGGCAAGCGTTGTCGCTCCCGCGTCACCGGTTCCGGCGTAGACCTTTGTTCCCGCCGGATATCCGCTCTCCGCCGATCCGGCCTCTGTGACGGTTCCCACACACTCATGTGCGTAGAAGAGTTTCGGAAACTTCTTAATATCGACTCCCGCCGCCTCGGTCAGCTCCTCAGACCAGACCTTTTTATCCAGGTCCATGGCACCCGCCGTAGAACATGCAGTCATGTCCCCGGCGAACACGCCGGTAAGTCTTTCGATTACATAGTCCTTCGAGCTGATGAGAAAACATGCGGTCTTCTCATAGATCTCCGGCTCATTTTCCTTTAACCACAGGATCTTTGCAAGCGGCATCGATCCATCAAAGTGGTTTCCTGTGATCTCCGCGATATACGCGTCCCCGAGAGGCACCACGTTTCGGCTCGCCGCCTCTTTTATGATCGTTCTCGCCTGCTCGTCCGCCCGGCCGTCCGAGTAGAGGATCGCGTTCCGGAGCGCCTTTCCCTCGGCTCCCACAGAGATCACATCCTGCATCTGTCCGGAGAAGATGATGGCCCCGATCTCCTTTGATGGGATGATCTCAAACATCTCTTTCGACAGCTTGCAGAACGCCCCGTACCACTCGTCCGGGTCCTGTTCCTTGAAGTTTCCCGTCTCGATGGTGTGGATCACGGAACTTCCGGTAAAGACGGGCTCTCCGTTTTCGTTTACGACCACCGCCTTGACGGCTGTCGTTCCGATATCAAAGGTTGCTGCTAACATCTACTCCCTCCCCGCTCCGATTTTCTGAATAACTACCGCCAGAATAATGATTCCGCCGGTAATGATGTTCTGCATAAAGCTCGGCATCTGTAAGATCGTAAGTCCGTTTGCCAGGACCGCCAGGATGATCGTTCCGACTAAGGTTCCGATCACACAGGGAACACCGCTCTTGGAGACGGTGCATCCGATGAATACCGCCGCGTAGGACTGTAAGAAGTATCCCTGTCCGGCTGTGGTGTTTGCGGAACCCACACGGGATGCCACGAGAGCACCCGCCAGGCCTGCCATGGCCGCGCTCAGCGCAAAGGCGAGAACACGGTAGCGGAAGATCCGGATGCCGGCAACCTTGGCTGCCTCCTCGCTTCCGCCGATGGCGTAGAGCTTTCTTCCCGCGGACATATGATTCATGAAAATGTGGAATACGATGTAAAGAACTGCCGCCACGATCGTGATAAACGGGATACCCGCGATCTTTAAAATTCCCGGGATCGTAAACGCTTTCGGGATTCCGTTAAATACGGTCGTTCCGCCTGTAAGTCCGTAAATCACGCCGTCCAGCACGGTTCCCATACCCAGTGTCGTGATAAAGGAAAGGATGCCGAACTTCGCGACGATCACTCCGTTGACGCATCCGACGACCACACCTGCCGCAACCGCCACCAGAAAACATACCGGGATCGGAACGCCCTGGATCGATAAAAGAGCCGCAACTACGCCGCCGAGACTCACGATGTTTCCGATGGAAAGGTCGAACTCGTTGACGGTCATAACGAAGGTCGCTCCCAACGCCACCATCGCGAGGGGCGCTGCCTGACGTGTTATATTAAGGAAGTTTTTCAGTGTAAAAAACGACGCAGGTCTCAGGAGTCCGAAAATTCCGATGATGATGACTAACGCTGCCACCGTTCCGTAATTCTTTAATGTTTTTCCTCTCATCTGTCGTTTTCCTCTCTCTCCGCCTCGTAACAGCACGCCAGCACATCCGCCGGCTTCAGGTCTTTATTTTCAAATGTCTTTCGTACTTTTCCGTATGCCATGACGGCAACCTCGTCGGCGACCTCGAGAAGTTCTGTGAGGTCTGACGATACATAAAGGACGGCTTTGCCCTTCTTTGCCTCTTCTCTTAAGAGTCTGTGGATCTCCTGTCTCGTCGCCACATCCACCGCCTGGGTCGGTTCATCGCAGATCCAGATGGCCGGCTCCGTGAGGAGTGCTTTTGCGAAGACGACTTTCTGCTGGTTTCCGCCGGAAAGCTCTTTCGCGGGCTGGCTGGTGCCGATGCACTTGATCTTTAACGCCTCGATCATGTCCACCGCCTTTTTGCATGCCGCCTGTTTCTGGAACCAGCCGCCTTTCGTGTAGCGGTCGATGGAGGAGAGCATCATGTTCTCCTCAACGGTGAAGGACGGGATCATGGCTTTACCTCTTCGGTCCTCGCAGATAAATGCCATTCCCTGTCGGATGGATTCCGACGGGGTCGGGCGGGTCGTTGTCTTTCCGTCGATCGTGACCTCGCCGCCTGCAAGCTTTCTCGTTCCGTAGACGCATTCCAGAAATTCTGTCCGTCCGCTTCCGCAGAGACCGAACATTCCTGTGATCAGCCCGGTCTTTACTTCCAGGTCGACGCCTCGGACGATTCCGTCCTTGGAGCGGATCCCGTGGACTTCCAGGACTGTTCTGCCGATTTTTCCTTCGGCACCTGCTCCCGCCTGTTCTGCACTGCCTGCATCAGCTTCGCTCTCTTCGCCCTGAAGCTTTGCCTCAGCATCCTTTCCAGCTTCTCCGACGCCATCCGCGACTTCATTTCCGCTCATCAGCCGCACCAGTTCTTTTCTATTGGTTCCCGCCGTGTCCACCGTGGATACCAGCGTTCCGTTTCTCAGAACGGTGACCCGGTCTGTCAGCTCCATGATCTCTTCCAGCCTGTGTGTCACATAGAGGACCGAAGTTCCTTTTGCCTTTAAATTTCTCACGATGGAGAACAGCAGGTTCGTCTCCTTATCGGAGAGTGACGCTGTCGGCTCATCCAGAATCAGGAGCTTGCAGTCACTCATCATCGCCCTGACGATCTCCACGCATTTTTTCTGCGCCGGGGTCATCATGGACACCGGTTTCTTAAGGTCAAGATGGATCCCAAGTTCCGCCGCCTTCGCTTCGGTCTCCCGCTCCATCTCTTTCCACTGGATGATCCCGCCCTTTACCGGGTACGGTCTTCCGAGACAGATGTTTTCCATTCCCGTGAACGCCGGGATCAGGACGTTGTCCTGGAAAATAATGTTGATTCCGAAGTCCCTGCTGTCTTCCGGTCGGATCGTCTCCGGGAGTTCGTTTCCGTTCCACAGGATGCTGCCGCCATCTCTCTTGTATACACCGCCGAGGATCTTGATGAACGTGGACTTTCCGGCTCCATTCTCACCAACAAGGCCATGGACCTCCCCCTCACCGAGGGAGAAGTCCAGACCTTTCAGTGCGTACACGCCGTTAAATTTTTTGTCTACGTTCTTTACATCCAGCAACATCCTGTTTACCTGCCTTAATTCTTGTTTCTATTCTCCGTTTTATGCCTGTTCAGTGTTTTCAGAATCACGCCCGTTGAAACAGCGCTTCTAAAATTCTTCAGCATTTTTATCCGGATTCATTTACTTACTGTGCATTCTCCTGTGTGATCAGCTCAGCCGGTGCGTACATCTCGCCTTTCTCGATCTCCTCACCAGCAAAGTACTTATCCATCTGCTCGCACACGATATCTGCCATTCCCTCAAAGTTCTGTTTTACAGTTGCCTTTAAGTTTGTTCCGTCCTTGATCATCTCAACGGCCTGCTCGTTTCCGTCAACGCCTGTGACGATGACCTCGTCGCGTCCTGCCTCCTGAAGTGCCTTTGTAGCACCGATTGCCGGTTCATCCCATGCTGCAAATATGGCTGTGATGGAATCCTTGTCCGGGTTTGCTGTTAAGAGGTTTGCCACGATATCCTGCGCGTCGTTGATCGGCTGCTCTGCCGGAACGTGCTGCTCTGTAATTAACTGGATATCCGGATATTCCTTAATAATATCATCAAATGCCTCGCAGCGCTTTACAACGCCCGGATGCGGTCTGTGTGTCAGGGAGATCACGGTTCCCTTGCCGCCCATAAGGTCATCGAATAAGTATCTCACGATGAGCTCGCCCATCTGGTAGTTATCGCTTGTTGCGTTCACCTGCATGCCGTCGATAAATCCGCTGTCGCATCCGAATACCGGGATGTCCGCGTCAAAAGCGTCCTGAAGCTGGTTTGCAACCTGGTTCGGGTCAGCGCTCACAAGGACGATTCCGTCTGTTCCGGAGGAAACAACGTCCTCGATACGGCTCGCGAGCTCCGCGAAATCGTTTGCTGTGTCGATCACGAATACTTCCGCTCCCTCGGCTTCCAGGTCTTCCTTAATATAACCTGCCATCTGGTTTGTTGTGACTGATGTGAGGTACGGGGTCATAACGGAGATCTTCTTTCCGGCAAGAGCGCCGCCCTCTGTCTTCTCCGCCTCGGTTCCGGCCTCGGAAGCCGCCTCTGTAGCTGTGGCTGTTGTTGTCTCTGCCGCTGCTGTTGTCTTCTCGTCCGCCTCTGTGGAGCATCCGGTAAGCAGGATTCCTGCAAGCGCTGCGGCTGCAGCAAGGCTCATGATGGTTTTCATTTTTCTCATAATCATTTTCTCCTCGTTTTTGTCGACTGCCTCTTGCGGGAATAAGTAAGGGATGCCGCTCCGAAAAG
>CAVFLH010000080.1:11046-11399 GCA_963622995.1 uncultured Eubacteriales bacterium
ATCCGCCCGACAGTCCCTTAAAACAAAAATAGCAGCTATCCCACATCGGAATATCTGCCACCAATCTGTCTCATTTCAGAGTACGGAAATCTCTTTCGATACTCTTATCCTTTAACGCAGGAATCACGGCCGCAGCTACTCGAATCTCTTTCACCTGACGTCTCACAAACCCATTCCATAGGGAACTCCATACTGTTTTCCACCACCAACAGCTCTCTGTGATTTCATTCCGAATGTACTCTCTTTGCTCATCGACTTTTTGTTTTTAATTTTTATGGTTTAAAGATTAGCACACTTCTTTCCATATGTCAATTTTATTTTCAGAAACTTTGCTATTGAAAATTTCTATATCC
>CAVFLH010000081.1:0-11382 GCA_963622995.1 uncultured Eubacteriales bacterium
CTCTTGCAGCGATAATCTCCGTGCAGGAGTGTTTTTTATTATTTACGACACGGTCTGCAGAACCTTATTAATTTTGATTATTTGCGGCTGCCCGGTGTGAATCCTGCGCCGGGAACTCTTAGAATGTTTAGATTTTACTGGATATTATTTAAGGAGAAGAATGGAAGAAAAGTTAATGGAAGAGCGGAAAAATATGCTGCTGGACCTGATGAAGGACCCGACATATGTTCCGATGAAATTAAAAGAGCTGGCGATGCTTTTGGGTGTCACAAAAGAGCAGCGCGGCGAGCTGGAAGAAGTTTTAAATGAGTTGGTGGCCTCCGGAAAGGTTGGAATCTCGAAAAAGGGAAAATACGCGAGATCCGAGGTCTTCGCCCAGACGGGAATCTTCGCGGCCCATCACCGCGGTTTCGGCTTCGTGACCATCGAGGGCAGGGAGGACGATCTCTTTATCCCGCCGGATGATACCGGGGATGCCATGGACGGGGATACGGTCCAGGTCATCATCAACGAGAACGGAAGAGGCGGCCGGACAGAGGCGAGAGTCTTAAAGGTATTAAAACATGCCAACGAGACCCTGATCGGAACCTTCGAGAAAAACAAGAATTTCGGTTTCGTGATCCCGGATAACCCGCGGATCACCATGGACATCTTTATCCCCCAGGGAAAGGAAAACGGCGCGGTATCCGGGCATAAGGTCGTGGTAAAGCTGGACACTTACGCGACGAAAAATAAGAATCCGGAAGGTCATGTGAAGGAGATCCTGGGCCATATCAATGATCCGGGAGTGGATATCTTGTCCATCGTCCGGGCCTACGGGCTGCCGGAGAAATTCCCGGAAGAGGTGATGGAGGAGGTCTCCCATGTCCCAGAGGCGCTCTCACCGGAGTATGTGGCGGAGGAGATCGAAAAGAACGGAAGAGTGGACCTTAGAAATGTGCCGATGGTGACCATCGACGGCGAGGACGCGAAGGATCTGGACGATGCGGTCAGCGTGTCGAAGGAGACGATCAACGGAGAGACGATCTACCATCTCGGCGTTCATATCGCAGATGTGAGCCACTATGTGAAGGAGAAGAACCCTCTCGACGAGGAGGCATACAAGCGGGGAACGAGCGTGTACCTTGTGGACCGTGTGATCCCGATGCTGCCCCACAGACTTTCCAACGGAATCTGCTCCCTGAATGCAGGGTGCGACAGGCTGGCGATGAGCTGTCTTATGGATATCGATGAGAAGGGAATCATCGTGGGACATAAGATCTGCGAGTCCGTAGTAAATATTGACCGGAGAATGACATATACGGCGGTAAATGCGATCCTGGAAGCGAAAAATAGCGGAGAGGACGCGGAACTTGAAGAGACAAACGAACAGAGTCCAGATGAGAATTGTGAGAACGATGCTCAGAAAAAATTAAAACGGAGTCTGAAAAACGTGCAGACAGATGAGCTCGGGAAAATGGAAACTGCTGCAAAAGAAAAAGCGGAGTTCGCAAAGAAGTGTCTGGAAGAATACGCGGATTTTGTCCCGATGTTCCTGCTCCTCGATGAGACTGCCCGCGTCTTAAGGAAAAAGCGCATGGCGAGAGGTGCCGTGGACTTCGATTTCCCGGAGTGCAAGATCATTCTGGACGCAAAGGGACGACCAGTGGAGATCAAGCCTTATGAGCGGAACGCGGCGACGATGCTGATCGAGGACTGCATGCTGGCGGCCAACGAGACTGTGGCGGAAGATTACTACTGGCAGCAGGCGCCGTTCCTGTACCGCAGCCATGAGAAGCCGGATGGGGAGAAGATCAAGCGTTTCGGCATCCTGATCAACAATTTCGGCTACTCGATCCGTCTCCAGAACGGGGAACTTCACCCGAAGGAGATGCAGAAACTGCTCGCAAGGGCGGCTGGATCCCCGGAGGAAGCGCTTCTCGCGAGACTGGCGCTCCGCTCCATGAAACAGGCGAAGTACACGACGGACTGCATGGGCCATTTCGGACTGGCGGCGAACTATTATACCCACTTCACCTCACCAATCCGGCGATACCCGGATCTCCAGATCCATCGTATTATTAAGGAAAACCTCCACGGCGAGCTCACGAAGAAACGCGTGGCCCACTACGAGAAGATCCTGCCGGAGGTTGCAGTCTGGACATCATCCAGGGAACGTCTCGCGGACGAGGCTGAGCGGGAGACCGACAAGGCGAAAAAAGTTCAGTTTATGGAACACCATATCGGCGAGGAGTTCACCGGCGTGATCTCCGGAATCAGCAACTACGGCTTCTATGTGGAACTCCCGAACACCGTGGAAGGCATGGTACGTCTGGCGAACCTGGACGGCGACTACTATGTGTTCGACGAGGAACACTATGAGCTTGTGGGCGAGCGGACGAGAAAGAAATATAAGCTGGGACAGACGGTGAAGATCCAGGTGGTCTCTGTGGACAGATATTTGAAGACAATTGATTTTCTGCCGGTAAGAAACTTTGATTAGGAGGATAGGATTATGGCAAAGAGCAGCGGCTTTAAGCTGATCGCGAACAATAAAAAGGCGTATTTCGACTTCTTTATCGACGATAAGTTCGAGTGCGGCATCGCCCTTGCGGGAACGGAAGTAAAATCCATGCGCATGGGCAAGTGCAGTATCAAGGAATCCTTCGTGCGGATCACAAACGACGAGGTCATGATCTACGGCATGCACATCAGCCCGTATGAGAAGGGAAATATCTTCAACAAGGACCCGCTCCGGGAGAGAAAACTTCTGATGCACCGCTACGAGATCAACAAATTAAAGGGAAAGATCCAGGAAAAAGGTTATACCTTAGTGCCGCTCCAGGTATACTTTAAGGGAAGTCTCGTAAAAGTGGAGATCGGTCTCGCAAGAGGTAAGAAACTCTACGACAAGCGCGCAGACATCGCGAAGAAAGACCAGAGAAGAGAGTTGGAAAAGGAATTCAAGGTGAAAAACCTGTACTAAACGGCAATTTCAGTTCAAAAAATACCTGTCTGCGATAACTGGGAAAGTTCCGATTATACCGCACACCCTTGACAATTTGGGCGAGGAATGGTAAGATTTGTGTTACGCGGGAGCAGTATCGTAAAAGTTTGGGGTCGCCCAAATTTTGGTACTGCCGAAAGCGAACGTATCAATGGGGCTGTGAAACATACGCAGACCGGGTGATGCGAAAAACTCCGAAGAGAGTGCCAGTAAGGGCTTGTACTGGTTTCGACGGGGGCTTTGAAGCTGGTGAAGCTATCCGCACGCAATGCGTTAAATGGCAAACCTAAATATAAACGCTAACGACGAATTAGCATACGCAGCCTAATATAGGCAGCTGTCGGCCTTAGAAGACCTGCATTTTAAGTAACCGGCATCATTTAAAGCAGGAAACGACACGTGCAAAGCTTTGCGCACGCGGGCGTACTATGAAGCTACCAAACGAGTCAGGATGTCTGTTTCCGGGCGCGGGCGGGAATCCCAAATAACAGACTATGATAGTAGAAGAACAGGGGATAGGTTTTCGGACAGGGGTTCGATTCCCCTCAGGTCCACTATAAGGGAAGTCTTGAAAAGTCGAGACTTCCCTTATTTTATGCCTGTTTGTGGGGATTCTTGAAAAAAGTTATCCTTGCGGATAAAGGGTTAAAAGTGCATATAAATGGGGAAAGTATTACACGAAATATCACATGAAAAGCTATTTATATTGGAAAGAGAACAGCGCAGATTGACAAAATTATTCACATGCTTTACACTCTAATTACAAAGCACCTCCCAGATCCAAAATCCGTCCGGGAGAAATATGAAACGAAAGCAAAGGAGAACTCTAATGAAAAAACGGGGCGACTATTTAAAGAAGGCATATTATCACTTAATGAAGATCGAGCAGAAGAAAAACAAGATCCTTCAGGTAGAAAACTACGGTGAGATCAACGCGGAGTTAAACCGCAAGTTCGCGAAGGGCGAGTATTTCGATTCCAGCGAAGTTTATGTTGAGGACGGTTACCTTTGCGTGGGCGAAGGTTTCTTCCGCCTTTCCGGAAAAGAGCAGGACGCTCTGATCGAGTATCTCTGCCCGGAAGACGACAGCACTGAAGAATAATTGAAGATAGAAGATAAAAAAGATACCGGTATGAGCTGTGCGTTTCGCGGCTATACCGGTATCTTTTTTATATGAGCGCGGCAGAGAAAATCGTCAGCCTCTGCATTGCGCGGATGTACGAATCTTATAAAATGCAGGTTAGATTTTTGATAAATGCGTCCTTATCCGCAATTTCAGCTGTATTCGCGAGAAACTCAGCGATACCGCCTGTGGTCTCCTCGTCGGCTTCATAAAAGACAGCCCATGTGTAGAATACGCATTTTAAATGCTCCATCTCATCTTTACCGGCTTTAGCCAGAGCAATCATTCTGTCGATAAATTCTTTTTCAGAAACCCCTGAAGTTGGAAAATCTGTTGGTGTAAAATTCATAGCTGCAAACTCCTTCCGTCATGATCCGGATCCGGATCGAAATATGCGGCTGCCGGGCGGGCAGACACATCTAAGATTCTTCATATCCGAGTTTCAGGGTGACCAGAGAATCGTCATCCAGGACCTCGCCCTTCTTGTAGATATAATCGCGGATCAGCACTTTCAGCTTCTCATCGACGGCAGGACTCGAATAGATCGTACCCGGGACCGATTTTACGAATTCTTTGAGATCCGTTCCGGCAGTTCCCTCCGGGCATGGGAGCGAAGCCTGACGGCACGCCATGCCGACTGCGCAGGACAATTCCATATGGTTGATCAGTCTCGCCGGTGTCTCAAAATTTTTGATCTTAATTTTCACGGACATCGGAACAAGTGTATGTACCATCGGACGGATCTCCTTTCTGGCCCTCGCGTTCGCGGACCATCTTCCAGATCAGATCGTGCATCCACTGGACGGTCTCCTGAAGCTTGGAATTTTCGTCCTTTAAACGGGCAATTTCGGCTTCCAGTTCCTGGATTTTTGCATCTTTTTCTTCGGACATAGTAAAAAACCTCCCTGAAAACTGTATGAGAACAGAACAAGTATAACATCAGAATGGAAACATGTCCAGTGGAGGAACGGGCAAAACGGGTGGAAAAAAGAATGATTGATTCAAATGTGACTTTGAGATATAATAAGTTTTGTTTCTATTTCTGCAAAGAGAGATCGAAAGTGGATACAAATCAGCAGGCAGAAAGAAAAGCGAAACAAACGACAAAAATACATAAAAAGAGGAACATGAGACATGAGTTCAGTTTTACTAAAAGCGGGCTGTTTTTTCTTGATCATCCTGATGGGATATGGTCTGAAAAAGATCGGTCTTTTAAGTCAGGCGGATCTGCCGGTCTTCTCGAAGCTCGTCACGAAGATCACGCTCCCGGCGGCGATCATCCATAACTTCAGCCAGGCGACTATGGACGTCTCCATGCTGGTGATCGTGCTGATCGGCTTCCTGTGCAGCGGCGCGTACGCGGTGATCGGATACGGGCTTTTTGCGAAGGGTACGAGAGCCCAGAAAGCGTTTGGCCTTGTAAACGCGTCGGGGTACAATATCGGCTGCTTTACGATGCCTTTCGTCCAGGGCTTCTTAGGAGCGCCGGGCGTGGCCTGCACCAGCCTTTTTGATACGGGAAACGCGGTGGTCTGTACCGGCGGTTCCTATGCGGTAGCTGTGTCGGTGGCGGGAAAAGGCGGCGACGGGGATAAGCATCAGATCCGCAGGATCGCGATCCAGCTTTTAAAATCCGTCCCGTTCGACTGCTATGTAATTATGACAGCGTTAACGATGGCGGGGCTTCGCCTTCCTGTCTTTGTGGATCAGGTGGCTGAGACTGTGGGAAATGCCAACACCTTCCTTTCCATGACGATGATTGGTCTCGGACTGGAATTACATATGACGAGGGAGCAGACAGGCAGTGTCGCGAAGATTCTGGGAACGAGATTCGCGGTTTCTGCAGTTTTAGCGGTTCTGTTTTACCAGTTTCTGCCGTTCTCCCTGGAGATCCGCAGAACCCTGGCGATCCTGATGTTCGGACCGGTATCGGCCCTCGGCGTTCCGTATACCTCCATGCTTGAGGGGGATGTGAACCTGGCCAGCGCGGTGAACTCGGCATCGATCATTCTTGGAATCGTAAGTCTCACGGCGGCGATCATCATCTTCTAAGAAATTCACAGCCGTGCATAGGGCGGCAGCGGGTGTGCCGCAGAGGTTCTGCATAGCTGTATCACACAAAATAAGGAGGAACACAATGGAATTACGGAACGAAAAGGACGCGCGGTTTATCATCCGGCATCATGTGACGGAAGAGAAGCTGCTTCATCTGGAAAAAGGAGTCCGGAAACTCGGGTTTCAGTCTGGCGGAAAGCGGATCATGTCGATCTTTTTAGGACTTTTCCTGCTCTGCATGGCAGCGAAAGTTGTAATTGGCGGAACTATCGGGAACGCACTCATGATGATCGGCATTCTCTGCGCCATGGGATTCGTATTTGGAATGTACGCCCTTTTGAAAGGCTGGCTGGACGCGAAAAAGCAGATCCATCTCCAGTTTGAGGCGGGCAAGGTGGAAGATAATTACCAGTGGGAATACCGTTTCTACGAGGACGGTTACGAGGTCATCGGAAAGAACGAGAAGTCCCGCGTGCAGTACAAGAACGTGGGACGCCTCATCGACATGTCCGGCATGTATGTGCTGGTGGAGCGCGGAAATGTGGTGCGTTATTTTATGAAGGATGACGCGGTGCAGGGAAATTCCGCAGAGCTTACAGGATTTCTGACAGAAAAGTGCCATCTTCCAATGGAACAGATCACGGTACGATAGGAGGTGCGGGATGGAACCGATATACGCAGTAAAATCTACATATGATGAAGATATGTTTTATCACCAGGTCGTGGCTTCCAAGCCGCGGATGATGCCGGAGAAAGACGATGGAAAGAAGATCAGATTTAAGCTTCCTGATTTCGGACCGAAGGACACCGTGATGGCTCTGCTCGTGGGCGCTGCGGTCTACATGGCTTTTGGACAGCTTGACCAGACTACGAGGATCCTGCAGGCGGTGCTCTGCGGACTTGTGGCAGCTGTGGTGTTACGACGAATGAACGAGAGACAGAACGGGGAAACTTCCGGAAAGAAAACGAATTCTGTATCTGCGGATAAAAACCAGGCCCTGCAGCTTCTGGAGAGCTCCGGATTAAAGGGAGAGCGCTGCACAACAAATTTCTATGAGGATACGTTCACGGTAGAGCGCCCGGGCATCATCACGGAATACCAGTATGAGGGAATCGCATGGATCAAGGAGACCAGCAAATATTATATGATCTTCTGGAATAAATCCCTCGCGATCCCGGTGGAGAAGGCGGGATTCTACCGCGGAAAGAAGGAAATGTTCGGACCGTTCCTCGAGAAACGCTGCAATAAGGTGATCGAGAAGGTAAGAAACGCGTAAAGAGGGGAATGTTCCTGCGGGGAAAGGATGTACGGTGCAGGGCGTGGACTCGCGTGGAAAAATAAAATGGAGAGGATCTTTTGGGGATGAAAATTAAGAAAGAGGAGAAGCTGCAGATCGAAAAGCTTCCGAAGCTGAAATTAAAGTATACGATGGTGGTACCGTTTATGGGAATCGTGGATGTGATCACTATGGGAAGTTTCTTTATGAATCCGGTGGCGGAGGGAAAGCCGCTGTTAAAGGCCTTCTATGTGATCTGTGCCGTTATCGGTCTTCTGTTTGCTCTTTGGGGACTTTTATGGAAGACAACGATCGATGGAAAGACGATCCGCGTAAACCCGGTGGTCGGAAAGAAGAAAGAAGTTCCGTTCGCGGATCTGAAAAAAGTGATCGTATATAAGAAGAAAAAGAGCGGTTCTATCGTGAGCTACGAGCTGATCGATAAGAATGACCAGTCTATCGTCACGATCTATCCGCTTATGAAGGACAGCAGTACGCTGATGGACCGTCTGAAACGGCTGAGATATCCGATGGAAGAAGTGTAGATGAGAGATCCCGGAAGAGTGAATATTCCGGGATCTTTCTGCGCATAATGACCTCTGATAAAACAGGAAAAGGAGGTCATTTTATGACAAAACTGGATTGTACCGTGACGACATGCGTCCATAATGCGGAGAAATGCTGCTGCAAGAGCGGAATCCTCGTGGAGGGAGCGCAGGCGAAGAACTGCTGCGATACCTGCTGCGGAAGCTTTGAGGAGAACAGGGGCGGACTTTTTAAGAATCTCTTTAAGACCCCAGAGTCAAAGCTTGAGGTGGAATGTGATGTGGCGAACTGTCTCTACAATGATGACCATCAGTGCAGGGCAGAGCGGATCACGATCGCCGGGGACGGTGCCATGGCTGTCGGGCAGACAGAATGTGCAAGTTTTAGGGAGAAATAGGGAATCATGAAGGAACCGGCTGCGGAGAAAGCTGATAACAGCAAACTGACCGTTGCCGGTTTTTACTTAGCAGAAAAGCCACTGTTTTGCCTGAAAGAGAGGCATTGCGGATTTGCGATAGGTGTCTGTGTGAAGATAGGTTCATGAGAGCGGCATGAAAGGGCTGTGGAGAATACCGGGCAGAATAGCGGCAGGTGCGCTTGAACCGAAAAAGTGTTGGAAATTCCGGGAAAAGTGGTTGACAAAACGTTAGCGGTATAGTAGAATAACAGAAGTTGTGAGAACAACTGACAGGAAAGCAGGTATCCGCCTCACCCTGGCACGAGTAAGTGACCCGGGTTCATAGACATCGGTTTTTATCATGCAGCAGCATGCCAAACCAATGCAGTTACGAGCGGATAGTTTACTATCTGCTTTTTCTTTTCTATCGACATATGTAGAGTATGAGAGTTGGAGGTGTACGGCTATTAGCGAGTTAATGATTAACGAGCAGATCCGTGATAAGGAAGTTCGTTTAATTGGAGAAAATGGTGAGCAGCTTGGAATCATGTCTGCAAAAGACGCTTACAAAATGGCGAGAGATGCAGAACTGGATCTTGTAAAGATTGCTCCGGCAGCGAAGCCGCCGGTATGCAAGATCATCGATTACGGTAAATACAAGTATGAGATGATCCGCAAGGAGAAAGAAGCGAAAAAGAAGCAGAAAACGATCGAGGTGAAGGAAGTTCGTCTTTCCCCGAACATCGATACAAACGATCTTAACACAAAGATCGGATCTGCGAGAAAATTCATCGAAAAAGGCAACAAGGTAAAAATTACGCTTCGTTTCCGCGGTCGTGAGATGGCTCATATGAACCAGACGAAGTATATTCTGGATGATTTCGCTGAGAAACTTTCCGATATCGCCGTTGTCGATAAGCCTTCCAAGGTAGAGGGAAGAAGCCTGGTAATGTTTTTAACTGCAAAACGATAAGGGAACAATTTTAAGGAGGAAACAACAATGCCTAAAATGAAAACAAGCAGAGCAGCTGCAAAACGTTTCAAAAAGACCGGAACTGGTCAGTTAGTGAGAAGTAAAGCTTATAAGTCCCATATCTTAACTAAGAAATCCACAAAGCGTAAGAGAAATCTTAGAAAAGACATCGTTACCGATATCACAAACAGCAAGGTAATGAAGAAGATTTTACCGTATTTATAATTTGTTTCGGAATTAAGATTAAGGAGGAAATTAAGCAATGGCAAGAATTAAAGGTGGCTTAAATGCCAAGAAGAGACATAACAGAGTGCTCAAGTTAGCCAAAGGTTACAGAGGAGCTCGTTCCAAACAGTATAGAGTAGCAAAACAGTCCGTTATGAGAGCTTTAACAAGCTCCTACGCTGGCAGAAAAGAGAGAAAGAGACAGTTCAGACAGCTCTGGATCGCTCGTATCAACGCTGCAGCTAGAATCAACGGTCTTTCCTACAGCAAGTTCATGTTCGGCTTAAAGCAGGCTGGTGTTGTTATGAACCGTAAGGTATTATCCGATATGGCTATCAACGACGCAGAGGGCTTTGCAAAACTTGCTGAGTTAGCAAAAACAAAACTGGCTTAATAGTTAGTGAAATAGAAAACCTTCCTGGTGGAGTGATCTGCTGGGGAGGTTTTTTGTATTGAGGGGAGTTCTCATAGTGGCGGGAGTTACGCGCCGATGGGCCTCCGGGCGCGGACGCTTCACGGGATTCCGGGAGGGTTCCTCTAAGCTCCCAGAAAAATGCTAAGGGCGGAGAACAGGGGACACAACTCGCCTGCGGCTCAAACAAGTGTCCCCTGCCCTCCAACGCATTTCCCTGCGAGCCAAGAGGAAGCCATCTCCCTCCACCCAGGCGGTCCGTGCCCGGAGGCCCATCGGCGCTGTGTATTGGCTGAGTGAGATGAGGGAAAGGAAGGCTGTGACGGGAGAAGGGGTGCTGGCGGAAGCCAGACGATGCGCGGGGCCCTTTGGGCACCGCGGCATCGCGAGATTGTTGGGGGGGAATTTTAAGGGATTGGTGGAAAATGGGATTGGAAAAAACAGGCGGGGTATGTATAATGGAAGAGGTATATAACGGAACGGGAGATGGAGATATATGGGAATGCAGGCTAGGACGTTGGTGGAGCAGGTTGCGGATGGGATCATGAATATGATCCAGGAGACACCGTATAGGGCGGGGGATAAGCTGCCTACGGAGAAGGAACTTTGCGAGAAGACTGGTGCGGGGCGGAATACAGTGCGGGAAGCGCTTAAGATCCTGGCGTCCAGGAATATTGTGGAGATCCGGCAGGGAGCTGGGACGTTTGTGTCGGAGAAGCAGGGGATCGTAGATGATCCGTTGGGATTTTCTATGATCGATGACCATGTGAAGCTGACGAGGGACCTTCTGCAGGTGAGACTTATGCTGGAACCGCAGATTGCGGCTTTGGCGGCCCAGTGCGCTGGGGAGAAGGATATTGAGGAGCTTGGGGCGATATTAAGGGAGATGGAAGCAGCGATGGAGAAGCGGGAAGATTATTCGGAGCTGGACACGAAATTCCATACGAAGATCGCCCAGTGTACCCATAATATTGTGATGGAAAATCTTCTGCCGGTGATCGGGAAAGGTGTTGCTGTTTTTGCGAGGGAAGTCGGGCAGACGGAGTATGACAGGACGCTGGTTTCCCATCGGAAGATATTCCGGTATATCCGGGAGCACAAGCCGTTTGAGGCGGAGATGGAGATGCGGTTTCATCTGCTCTATAATACGAACCGATATGAGGAAGAGCTGGGGGAAGAAAAGCGGCAGGAAAAATAGAATAAATAAGAAAAATGAGTCGCTGGGAATTCATGGGATGAATTCTCAGGGGCTTTTTCTATATATGGCGGTGGGGAAATCTGTGGCTGAAGAGGAGCAATGCCTGAAATGTTGGTGTTTAGACGGAAAAACGTGGAAATTCGCGTGTGATAGGGCGGAAAATAAAGGGAAATCGGAAAAATATCAATAG
>CAVFLH010000082.1:0-11333 GCA_963622995.1 uncultured Eubacteriales bacterium
CGCTATAATAGGCTCATAAGAAAACGAGAGAGGGGCAAAGCGGATATGACATTCTTAGAAATGGCGGAAAAACGATTTTCAGTCCGCAGGTTTGACGGAAGAGAAGTCAGCCAGGAAGTGATCGACAGGATTCTGGAAGCGGCGAAGGCGGCACCCAGTGGACACAATGCGCAGAGCAGCCGGATCCTCGTATTGAAGAGGAGAGAGGACCTGGAGCGGTTAAAGGAATGCACTCCGTGCCATTACCACGCGCCTCTCGCATTTGTGATCAGTTTCGATAAGACCACCTGCTGGCAGAGAGAGATCGACGGGGCAGTGAGCGGACCGATCGACGCTTCTATAGTAGGAACACACATGATGTTTGAAGCGTACGAGCAGGGCGTGGGAAGCTGCTGGGTCATGGGATTCAATCCAATGCTGTTAAAGCAGATCTTCCATATGCCGGACAGCTTGGAACCTGTTCTGATCCTTGTATGCGGATATCCATCCACAGATGTGAGACCGTCCAGCAGACATGCCAGCCGGCTTCCGGTGGAAGAGTTTACAACATACGATGACTACAAAAAGGAGTAGGGACATCGACAGATATGATGAATCACGTGCAGGCTGAAAAAAATAACATCTATATTATTACGATATGGATCAGATAAAAAAGCAATATTTTTATTATAAATCAACCTGCGTTATAATGGCATTATCAAAAAGAGATAGAGCGAAAAAAATCGCACTAACAGTTACAAAGAGAAAAGATATCAATGTATTGGGAGGAACAAACATGAGTGACTTTGGATTTTCAATGCCGCGTTATTTCCAGAACATGCCGGAGATCGGTAAGGTGCTTGTTGAAGCAAAAGAAGACAACGCCGCAGAGTTAAAGCAGGTGGAGAAAGAAGTCCACGAAGCCATTGAGGCAGCTACACAGGCAGGAAAGAGCGATGAGGCAGTCCGTGCAACTGGACAGCTCACACCGATGGACAGAATCAACGATCTCATTGATCCGGGCACCTGGTTCCCGTTAAACAGCCTTTATAACCCGTATGACAATGCGGACGGCAGTACATGTGTTATCACAGGACTTGCAAAGGTTCATGACAAATGGGTGATCGTCATCGCATCTGACCACAAGAAACTCGCCGGTGTATGGGTCGGCGGACAGGCATACAAGCTGACACAGGCCTGTGATGTAGGATTAAAGCTGAGAATCCCGGTTGTTTACCTCTTAAACTGCTCCGGTATCAAGCTTGATGAACAGGATCGCGTATTCGCTGGAAGAATCGGCGGCGGCACCCCGTTCTACCGTCATATGGAACTCGCCCAGAACGGTATTCCGGTAATCGTCGGAATCTTCGGAACAAACCCGGCAGGCGGCGGATACCACTGCATTACACCTACGATCTTAGTTGCACACGCAAAAGCAAACATGGCAGTCGGCGGTGCAGGAATCGTCGGCGGTATGAACCCGAAGGGACATGTGGATGAGGAGAGCGCAATGGCACTCATCAATGCCACAAAGAACGCGAAGAAGGGCGAAGTTCTCGGAAGTGTTGAGACACACTACAATGAGACAGGACTTTTCCGTGAGGTGTATGGAACAGAGGAAGGCGTTATCGACGCATTAAAGAAATATGTGGACGCATCCCCACACTACAATGAAAACTACTTCCGCGTAGCTGAACCGGCTGAGCCGAAGTTCCCGGCAGAGGATCTTTACAGCCTCCTTCCGATGAACCAGAAGCGCGGATACGATATGAGAGACATCCTCTCCAGATTAACAGATAACAGTGAGCTTCACGAGTTCCGCCCGGATTACGGTCCGGAGATCATCACGGGACTTGCAAAGTTCAACGGTCTCTTAGTCGGAATCATCTGCAACAATCAGGGTATCATCCCGAACTATCCGGAGTACATAAAGGGCGGCATCGGAATCGGCGGAAAGCTTTACAGACAGGGACTCTTAAAGATGAATGAGTTCGCAACACTCTGCGCAAGAGACCGCATCCCGCTTGTATGGTTCCAGGATACAACCGGTATCGATGTAGGTAAGCCGGCTGAGGAAGCTGAGCTCTTAGGACTTGGTGCAGCACTTATGTACGCAACACAGAATGCTGAGACACCGCAGATGGAGATCACCTTAAGAAAAGGTACAGGAGCTGCCCACTATGTTATGGGCGGACCGATGTGCACAAAGAGAAACAGCATCAGCCTTGGTACAGCCGCGACAGAAATGTATGTTATGCACAGTGAGACAGCAGCAGCAGCAATGTTTGCCCGCCGCCTCGTAAAAGATCATGACACAGGCAAGGATCTTCAGCCGACCATCGACAAGATGAACCACATCATCCAGGATTACCACAAGAAATCCCGTCCGGCATACTGCGCAAAGCAGGGCTGGATCGATGAGGTCGTAGATCTTAACAACCTTAGAAATTATATCTGCGCATTCACCGGTGCCGCTTACCAGAACCCGGCAGGTGTTTGCCCGTTCCATCAGATGCTCGTTCCGCGTATGATCCGTGATATGGAGACTGCAAAGGGACAGCAGTAAAACGAGGTACATAATATGGGACTTTTAGAAGCGATCGGAAAACTGTTTTCCGGCGGGACTTCCGGCGAGGCAAAGCCGGAAGCTCCCACATGGAAGCCGGAAGACTGGAGTGTTGAAAGAGTCCGGAAAGAGGGACTCAACCCGATGGTGAGAAACGCGGACGAGGATTACATGGCAGTTGAGACATCATACCGTGCTGCGAACCGTCTCGCCAGGGATGTAAGACAGTAGGAGGCACCTATGGGAAATTCTCCAATCTATACACTGGGAATTGACGTTGGATCGACCACATCCAAATGCGTGGTCTTAAAGGATGGAAAGGAACTGGTAGCAAAAGCACTTGTGGAGGCGGGTACAGGAACCCACGGCCCGGACGAAGTGCTGGCAGCGCTCTTTGAG
This sequence comes from uncultured Eubacteriales bacterium, assembly GCA_963622995.1. Taxonomy (GTDB): domain Bacteria; phylum Bacillota; class Clostridia; order Lachnospirales; family Lachnospiraceae; genus Pilosibacter. Next base: position 2,945 of record CAVFLH010000082.1, read on the forward strand.
AACGCTGCCGTTGACCGGTCCCAGATCCGCTATTCCGTGGCAACCGGTTACGGACGCCAGGCGGAGGGGATTGCGGATTCCGATATGAGTGAGTTAAGCTGTCACGCCAAAGGCGCGCAGTACCTTTTAAATGGAGTAAAGACCGTTATCGATATCGGCGGACAGGATATCAAGGTCCTCGGAATCGACAACGGAATGCTGGTCTCCTTCCAGATGAATGATAAATGTGCGGCAGGAACAGGACGTTTCCTGGAACTGATGGCAAGAGTTTTACAGGTGTCTGTAGAAGAACTTTCCGATATGGGCATGAAATCAAAGAAACCTGCACAGATCAGTTCAACCTGTACCGTATTCGCGGAGAGCGAGGTTATCTCCCAGCTCTCAAAGGGCACTTCCGTGAATGATATCGCGGCAGGTGTTCACCGCTCGGTAGCCAGCAAGGTCACAGGCCTGGCTCACCGTGTAGGACTTTTGGAACCTGTCCTCATGACAGGCGGCGTCAGCAAGAACCGCGACGTTGTCCGCGCGATCGAGGAACAGATCAAATGTAAGATACAGACTTCTGAACTCTCCCAGTATGCAGGCGCCATCGGCGCAGCGATCTACGCATACCAGAAGGCAAAGAAGCTGGATGCATAAATGACAATCAAACCAATTGATTACAGGAAAGGTGGTTTCGAACATTATGGCAGAAACAACAGAGACAAAGGCAGCAGAGGCAGCAGCACCGGCAGCACCGGCTAAGCCGAAAAAGAAAGCAAGTCCTGCAGCAGACAAGTTAAAAGCGATCGTTCAGAAATCCTATGAGGATGCATGGGATGCGAAAAAGCGCGGTGAGTTAGTAGGATGGTCCACATCCAAGTTCCCGTGTGAGATCTACGCAGCATTCGGATTAAACGTTGTATATCCGGAGAACCTGGCAGCAGCTGTAGCAGCACAGCATGACGGCGAGCGCATGTGTTCTATCGCTGAGGATCTTGGATATGACGCAGACCTCTGTGCATACGAGAGAATCAACCTGGCACTTGCTCACGGTTATGAGACAACAGCATCCAAGCACTTCCCGCAGCCAGACTTCGTTCTTTGCTGCAACAACGGATGTAACTGCTTCACAAAGTGGTATGAGACAGTCGCAAGACTCCGCAACGTGCCGATCGTTATGTTAGACGTTCCGTATCATAACCAGACAGGCGCAAGCCAGGCTCAGGTAGATTACATGAAGGCTCAGTTCTGGGATTGTATCCATCAGTTAGAGGAGATCACAGGAAAGAAATTCGACGAGAAGAAGTTCGAAGAGGCCTGTGCAGTAGCAAACGAGAACTCCAGATTATGGCACAAAGTCTGTGATTACTGTCAGTATGAGCCGTCACCGCTCTCTGGTTTCGACCTCTTCAACCATATGGCTGACATGATCACATGCCGCTGCAGACCGGAAGTCGGCGAGGCATTCAAGGAACTGATCGCAGAGTATGACGAGAACATCAAGAACGGCGAGAGCACACTTCCGTTCAAGGAGAACTACAGAATCATGCTGGAAGGTATCCCGTGCTGGCCGCACTTAAAGAACCTTTTCAAACCGTTAAAAGAGAACGGAATCAACGTAACAGCAGTTGTTTACGCACCGGCCTTCGGCTTCGAGTACAGCAACATGGACGAAATGTGCCAGGTATACTGTAAGACCGCAGGTGCTGTCTGCATCGAGGAAGGTACAAGCTGGAGAGAGGAACTCTGCCGTGACAACAAGGTAGACGGAATCTTAGTACACTATAACAGAAGCTGTAAAGCATGGAGCGGCTATATGCCGGAGATGCAGAGACGCTGGCAGAAAGAGCTTGGCGTTCCGGTTGCAGCATTCGATGGAGACCAGGCAGACCCGAGAAACTTCTCTATGGCTAACTACGAGACAAGAGCACAGGGCCTTGTAGAGGCAATGGCAGAGAGAAAAGCAGCGAAGGAGGAGGCGTAAATTATGAGTATCGAGACAAAGTTACAGGAATTTGCAGCCATCGCTGCGAACCCGAAGGCACAGTATAAAAAATTTAAAGCAGAGGGCAAAAAGGTCATCGCCTGTATGCCGTATTACGTTCCGGAAGAATTAGTTTATGCAGCAGATATGGTTCCGATGGGACTCTGGGGATCCAACACAAAGACGATCACACGCGCAAAAGAGTACTGCGCATCTTTCTACTGTTCTCTCGTCCAGTTAGGACTTGAGATGATGCTTGACGGCACACTGGAAGGCGTCGACGGCGTTATCACACCGACAATGTGCGATACATTACGTCCGATGTCCCAGAACATCAAGACCATTATGGGCGACAAGGCAATCTTCCTTGCACATCCGCAGAACCGCTTCAGAGAAGCAGGTGTTGTATTTACCATGAACCAGTATGGTGAGGTAAAGGAGAAATTAGAGAAGATCGCTGGAAAAGAGATCACAAATGACGCACTCCTCGCAGCAATCAAGGTGTACAACAAGAGCCGCGCAGCAAGAAGAGCATTCGTTAAACTTGCAGGTGAGCATCCGGAAGCAATCACAGCTGTAAACAGAAGCGCTGTTTTAAAGGCTGCATACTTCATGGATAAGAAAGAGTACACCGAAAAGTTAGAGGCATTAAATGAGGAGCTGGAAGCACTTCCGATCAAGAAGAATGACAAGGTAAGAGTCATCACTTCCGGTATCATCTGTGACAACCCGAACCTCTTAAAACTCTTCGATGAGAACAACATGGTCATCGTAGCGGATGATGTGGCACATGAGAGCCGTTCCTTCCGCACAGATGTTCCGGAGGATGAGGAAGACGGAATGCGCGCACTGGCACTCCAGTGGAAGGATACAGGATGTGATTCCATCCTTTACGACAACGATCCGCTTCATCACTCCCGTTCCAGACATCTCATCAAGATGGCTAAGAAGACAGGCGCACAGGGCGTGATCATGTTCATCACCCAGTTCTGTGACCCGGAGGAGACCGATTATCCGTACATCAAGAGAGACTTAGACATTGCGGACCTTCCGCTGATCCGCCTTGGACTCGATATGCAGATGCGTGACTTCGGTCAGGTAAGCACTTCCCTTCAGGCATTCACTGCTATGATGGAAGAAGAGGACGACTAATTACATATCTGAAATTCTACAAATTTGACTTCACAGAAGAAAATAGCTGCGGCAGTCAAAATGCCTGGCTGTAAAAAATCCTGGGAGCTGCTTATCCGGCGGCTCCCGGATATCTGAAAAATTTTCCCTGCTTTTACATAAGAAAATTTTTGAGATATGTGAAGTTCGAGAAAGGTTCGTATACAGTATACAAAACTGCAGCTAAAGGGGATGAAAAAGTTGTGGCAGGTTTGATGGAAGAACGTCACGGGGCATTGGAAAACATTACAGTCCTGGATCTGGGACGTGTTATCGCGGCTCCCTACTGTGCATCGGTTCTCGCAGATCTCGGTGCACGGGTGATCAAGATCGAGCAGCCTGAAAAAGGCGATGATTCCAGACAATACGGTCCGTTTGTGAACGGTGAGTCCGCTTACTACGCAAATATGAACCGGAATAAAGAGGGAATCACATTAAACCTCAGGGATCCGAAGGGAAAAGAGATCTTAAAAGAGCTTGTAAAAAAAGCAGATGTTCTGATCGAAAATTTCCGTCCGGGTGTCATGAAGAAGCTTGGTCTGGATTACGACGTACTGAAGGAAGTCAATCCGCAGCTTGTCTACCTTGAAATCAGCGGATTCGGCGGATACGGCAGATACTCCCAGAGACCTGGATATGACATTATCGCACAGGCTATGGGCGGTATGATGAGTGTTACCGGACCGAAGGGCGGCAAACCGACTCGTGCGGGTGTCGCGGTCGGTGACATCGCTGCAGGTATCAACGGTGCGCTTGGCATTCTCGCAGCCCTCAACGCGAGAAGCCTGATCGGACATGGACAGAAGGTGGATGTTGCAATTCTCGATACCATTGTTTCCTTAATGGAAAACAATATGATCCGTTACCGGTATTCCGGAAAGGTATATGAGAGAAACGGCAACACGTATCCGGCAACTGCCCTGATCGACAGTTTTACCGCAAAAGACGGTGACTATGTCATGGCGTGTCCAAACCAGAACCTGTTTGAAAAACTCTGCAATAAGGTGACCGGGCATACGGAGTGGCTTAAAGACCCGCGGTTTGAGACCAGTATTGCCCGCGGTGAGCATGCAGCGGAGATCAAACAGCTTGTTGAAGAATGGTCCAGGCAGTTTACGGTGGATGAGATTGTAAATAAATGTCTGGAGGCAGGAGTTCCGGCTGGAGTCGTAAATGACTTCAGCCAGATCGTAAAGGATCCCCACATCGTGGAAGACCGCGAAATGTTCCTCGAATGCGATCATCCTGTGATCGGAAAACAGATCGTAAACGGCGATGCAATTAAGATGAGCGACACAATGCCGCACGTATACCGTCATGCGCCGTTGCTTTCCGCGGACACAGAGAGTGTTCTCGGAGAGCTTGGCTACACGCCGGACGAAGTCGCAAAGCTTCGCGAGGATAAGGTAGTCTGAGAAAAATAAAGTAACTACAGGTATATATCATCAATGAGGAGAGAGAAATCATGAATAAGGTAGTGATCGTAAGTGCATGCCGTACAGCAATCGGAACCATGGGCGGAGCGCTCAGCACAGTTCCGGCCGTACAGCTCGGCGCAACTGTTATAAAAGAAGCAATCAACAGAGCAGGAATCAAACCGGAGCAGGTAGAAGAGGTGTTCATGGGTAACGCGATCCAGGCAGGAAACCGTCCGAACCCGGCGCGCCAGGCGACCCTCTATGCAGGACTCCCAATTGAGGTTCCGGCAACATCCTTAAACGTACTCTGCGGAAGCGGACTTCACTGCGTCAATGTTGCAGCTAAAATGGTTGCCCTTGGTGACCGCGACATCGTGGTTGCAGGCGGTTTCGAGAACATGTCTGAGGCACCGTATCTCGTAAAGAAAGGTCGTTTTGGCTACCGAATGGGTGCCGGCAGCCTGGAAGACTCCATGCTTTACGATGCGCTTAACGACGCGTTCTATGATTACCACATGGGCGTAACAGCAGAGAACATCGCAGAACAGTGGAAGCTCACAAGAGAAGAACTGGACGAGTTCTCCGCGTGGAGCCAGCAGAAGTGCGAAAAAGCACGTGCAGAGGGCAAGTTTAAGGACGAGATCGTTCCGGTTGAGGTCAAGACGAAGAAGGGAACCGTTCTTGTAACAGAGGACGAGGGACCGAGAAACGGTGTGACTGCGGAGAGCATCTCAAAGCTTCGCCCGGCTTTCAAGAAAGACGGCGTTGTAACAGCTGCAAACTCTTCCGGAATCAATGACGGCGCAGCCGCAGTGGTCCTTATGAGCGAGCAGAAAGCAAAAGAGCTTGGCATCACACCGATGGCTGAGTGGGTCTACGGCGATATCGCAGGCGTTGATCCGCGTATCATGGGCATCGGTCCGGTCGCTGCAACAAAGAAAGTATTTGCAAAGACAGGAATGAAGGTAGAAGATCTCGACCTGATCGAGGCAAACGAGGCATTTGCTGCACAGTCCCTTGCAGTTGCAAGAGAATTACACTTTGACATGGATAAGGTCAATGTAAACGGCGGTGCAATTGCACTTGGTCATCCGCTCGGCGGATCTGGTGCCAGAATTCTTGTAACTCTCCTGTATGAGATGCAGCGTCGTGACGCAAAATCCGGACTGGCGACCCTTTGTATCGGCGGCGGAATGGGATGCGCAACTGTTGTAAAGAGAGCTTAATGGCAAACTGATTTAAGGTCCCTGGCTGCTCGACTGCGGGCGGGGACCTTGAAAGAGGAGATCACATTATGAAAATTGGAATTATTGGTGCAGGCACCATGGGAGCCGGAATTGCACAGGCATTTGCTGTGACAGACGGCTATCAGGTAGCGCTCTGCGACATCAACGAGGAATTCGCGGCAAACGGAAAGAAGAAGATCTCCGCAAACCTGGAAAAACTCGTAAAAAAAGGAAAGATGACCCAGGAGAAGGCTGATGAAGTCCTTGGAAGAATCACAACAGGCGTGAAGGAAAACCTCTGCGCGGACTGTGACCTTGTGATCGAGGCAGCTCTTGAGGTCATGGACATCAAGAAAAAGACATTTGCTGAGTTAGACGCGATCTGCAAGCCGGAGTGCATCTTTACCAGCAACACGTCCTCCATGTCCGTGACAGAGATCGGCAGCGGACTGACCCGTCCGGTAACAGGAATGCATTTCTTTAACCCGGCTCCGGTCATGAAGCTTGTTGAGATCATCGCGGCGTTAAATACTCCGCAGGAAGATCTCGAGAAGATCGCAAAGATCAGCGAAGAGATCGGTAAGACACCGGTACAGGTAAAGGAAGCGGCAGGTTTTGTCGTAAACAGAATCCTTGTTCCGATGATCAATGAGGCAGTGGGAATCTACGCGGACGGCACAGCCAGCGCGGCAGATATCGACACAGCCATGAAACTGGGGGCAAACCACCCGATGGGACCGTTAGAGCTTGGAGACATGATCGGACTCGATATCGTTCTTGCCGTCATGGAAGTCCTTCAGGCAGAGACAGGCGATCCGAAATACCGTCCGCATCCGCTTTTAAGAAAGATGGTACGCGGAAAGAAGCTTGGCAGAAAGACCGGAGAGGGATTCTACAAGTATTAATAAGACAAAAGAGCGGCAGGCTCAGAAAAAAAATTCCTACAGCAGGACCGCATAATATTAAAAAAATTATAGAAAGGAAAAGATTTTTCCTTTTGACTCAGATCAGATAGTAAACCCATTAACAAACCTATCAAATAATTAGCTAGTACCCGGATCTTTAACACCATAGGGATCCGTACTACATAAATATCCTCATTATACTACGCGAAAACTGCATTGATATGCGTGCAGAGCGTACTCTGCGGGTATTGCCAGTGCCTTAGCAGGGAAAATAAAACGAGACCGGGAACACGGAAGTGTTCTTGGTCTCGTTTTGTTTTCCTGCCGCATAAAAAAAGAGGGCTGTTTTTGACAGCCCCCGTCAGTTCATTCAATTATCGCTTGTTGCTTGCTCTCCAGATATGCATCTTCTCAGCCTCTGCGATCAGCTGGTCGCGGAACTGCGGATGCGCTACGGAGATGATAGCTTCTGTCTTCTGCCATGTCGGAAGACCCTTTAAGTTTACTTTACCGTACTCAGTTACGAGATAGTGGATATTCGCACGGGTATCAGTTACGATGGAGCCTGGAGCCAGTGTCGGAACGATTCTGGACTCTAAAGTGCCATCTTTCTTCTTGAAGGTGGAAGAGCAGCAGATGAAGCTCTTTCCGCCCTTGGAAAGGTATGCGCCCAGAACGAAGTCGAGCTGTCCGCCAGCACCGCTGATGTGCCTGATTCCTGCGGACTCAGCGTTTACCTGGCCGAAGAGGTCGAGGTCAACAGCGTTGTTGATGGACATGAAGTTGTCCAGGGCAGCGATCGTGCGGATATCGTTTGTGTAGTCGACCGGTGCGGACATGCACTCCGGGTTCTTATTTAAGTAGTCGTATAATTTCTTTGTACCTGCGCCGAAAGCGTATACCTGACGGCCTTTGTCGATATTCTTTCTTGCACCTGTGATCTTTCCTGCGTTTGCGATATCAACGAAAGCGTCAACGTACATCTCTGTGTGAACACCAAGATCCTTTAAGTCGGATTTTGCGATCAGAGCGCCGACAGCGTTCGGCATTCCGCCGATACCAAGCTGTAAGCATGCGCCGTCCGGGATCTCCTCAAGGATCAGCTTTGCAACTGCCTCATCAACGTCTGTTGCAGCAGCGACGCCGCCCATCTCTGCGATTGACGGGTTGTCGCCCTCAACGATCATGTCAACGTGGGAGATATGAACGCCCTCTTCAGTACCGCCGAAGCATACCGGCATGTTCTCGTTTACTTCCACGATAACGACCTTTGCGGTCTCGCAGACAGCTGCCATATGGGAAGCGTTCGGTCCGAAGTTGAAGAAGCCGTGCCCGTCCATCGGAGCGGCCTGGAAGATAGCCACATCCGGTTTATTCTTGGATTCCCTGTAGAGTCTCGGAAGCTCGGAGTAGCGGAGCGGAGTATAGTAGCAGAAGCCCTGCGAGATGGCTTTTCTTTCGATACCGCTCATATGCCAGGAGTTCCATGTCATATGTTCTGCCGGATTTTCGATCTTGAAAATCTCCGGTACCCACATTAAGATACCGCCGCGGAAGTTTACGTTTGTTAATTCAGGAAGTCTCTTTGCGATCTCCTTGTCGACAGCGATCGTAGTCGCGGTCGTCCAGCCGTAATCTACCCAGTCACCGGATTTGATTACGGAAGCTGCCTTCGCTGCGGAAACCAGCTTTTCCTGATACATC
>CAVFLH010000083.1:0-7512 GCA_963622995.1 uncultured Eubacteriales bacterium
GCGCTGTTGTGACGGCGACAGGAACCGGCGCGGAGATGAATAACGGCGCTGTTATCACCAATGAAGAAAAGAAAATTAAGACTGGTGTCTGGGGCGCGTTCGCAAACTTTGCGGCACTGGATTATGAATACATGAAGTCTCTCCCGGCAAAACAGGTAATTTCTGGTGCATTTGATACCTTAAGCCACTGCATGGAGACATATTTCGGCAGCCCGCGGACCGCAAATGTATCCGACGAGATCAATGAAGCCATCATGAGAAATGTCATCCGCAACCTTAAAATCGTATCCAAGGACATTTATGATGAGGATGCAAGAAGAGAACTCATGTGGGATTCCGCGATGGCAGAGAACGGTATTCTGAAGCTCGGAAAGGTGACTGACTTCCAGGCTCATATGATCGAGCATCAGCTTGGCGCCTACACAGACTGCAACCACGGCTGCGGACTTGCTGTGATCCATCCGGTATTATACCGCCATATCTATAAAGACGCAAAAGAGCGCTTTGCACATTTCGCGGAAGCTGTATGGGGCGTATCCGCGGAAGGAAAGACGGCAGATGAGACAGCATTGGCAGGCATCCAGGCCCTGGCTGATTTCATCCGTGAGATCGGACTTCCGACAAACTTTAAGGAGCTTGGAATCCAGGCGGACGAAACGATGCTCCGCGCAGTTGCCGACAGTACAAACATCATGGCCGGATGCTGCAAAAAGCTCACCGCGGATGAGATCTTTGAGATCCTTAAAGAGTGCGAATAGAAAGGACTGGAACGTCATGAGAAAGAAATTTACAGCAGGAAAACGCTATGCAATTCTGGCACTCAGTGCCGTGATGCTTGCAGGATGCGCGAATTCTTCAGGAACAAAGGCGACACAGGCTGAAACAACTGTGGCAGAGACAACAGAAGCCCAGACAGAAGCGTCCGAAGAGCAGGCTGATGGTGTTGTAAAAACAACAGCAGGTCTGGTTCAGGGAACGAAAGAGGACGGAATCTACCGCTACATCGGAGTTCCGTATGCCGAGGCGAAGGAGCGATTCGTGCCGGCAGAGGAGGTGACACCATGGGAGGGCGTCCGCATGGCAGACACATACGGTCCCATGTCTCCTCAGGCACAGATCTCCGGTGTCGATGGGGAATCCTCCCAGGATGGAACAGACAATAACAGCCAGAACTTAAATATCTGGACCCCGGGCGTCAACGACGGAAAGAAACGCCCAGTCATGGTATGGCTGCACGGCGGCGGATTCTCCACCGGATCAGCCAACGAAGAAGGATATGACGGACAGGCGCTCAGCAGCAGCGGAGATGTGGTCGTTGTTTCGGTCAACCATAGACTGAATGTGTTTGGATATCTTGATCTTTCTGCTTACGGTGATAAATATAAATACTCCGCGAATGTTGGTCTGATGGATATCGTGAATTCCCTGAAATGGATCCAGGACAACATTGAAGCGTTCGGCGGAGATCCGGAGAATGTGACCTTATTCGGACAGTCCGGCGGCGGAGCGAAAGTCCTTGCGATGATGACATCCCCGTATGCGAAGGGATTATTCCAGAAGGGAATCGTCCAGAGCGGCGCGACAGAGACCATGGGCGTAAAATTCAACACTCAGGAGTCCAGCACGGCTCTTGCGGAGAACATCTTAAAAAATTTAAATATCACACCGGACAATATCGAGGATATCCAGAACGTGTCCGTGGATGATCTTGAAAAAGCTGCGGCAGAGGGACTTACCCAGACAGGAGAACAGCTGCAGATCCCGACATGGACGGGTGATTCCTATGCCATGGATTGGGAGCCGGTAGTGGACGGAGACTTCCTTCCGACAGATCCGGTCACAGATGATTCCTTTGCGGAAGCAGGAAAGGACATTCCGCTCCTGATCGGCAGCAACTTAAACGAGTGGACCGGATACTTTGAATCCGATCCGGTAGAACCGACCGATGAACTTACCGCTGCCTTAAAGGAAGCTTACCCGGATAAGACAGACCTGACAGCAGAACATGTGGATACGACATTGATCCGTCTGCCGATCTTAAAGATCATGGCACATAAAGCCGACCAGAACGGCGCTCCGGTCTATGGATATGTATTCACGTATGGAAATTCCTACCACGGCGCGGAGATTCCATATGTGTTTGATCATGCTGATGAGAACGATGAGGAGAAGGAACTTGCGTCCCAGATCAGCCAGGCATGGATCAACTTCGCAAAGACCGGAGTACCGGGCACAGACGAGATGCCGGAGTGGGAGCCGTATACGAGAGACGGTGGAGCGACCATGATCCTGGATACAGAATCGAAACTGGTCCACAATCATGATCAGAAACTTTTAAAGATCCTTGCACCGGATTATGTCTACTAGATCACAGGTACCGGACAGAACAAAGGGAAAGATGACAGTTGATATTTTAATGACAGCAGTTCTGCTCGGACTTATGACATACTCCTTTATAGGAGAGAAAGCCCACGAATGGCTGGGAATGGCGATGGTTTTTTTGTTCATTTTGCATCATATTCTCAACCGTTCCTGGTTTAGAGGACTCGGCAGGGGAAAATATTCCCCTTACCGGGTCTTCCAGACCATGATCACGATCCTGATCTTTTTAACCATGATCGGCTCTATGGTCAGCGGGATCCTGATCTCCCAGTATCTTTTTTCTGGATGGACACAGCGAAACGTTTATGAGGCAGCCGCTATGGTTCATCTTTTCTGCGCGTATTGGGGGTTTATCCTGATGAGCGCCCATATCGGCCTTCATTGGCGGATGATACAGGGAATCATGAAAAGCAGGATGAATAAGGAGCTTCCTCCGGTCATTCAATGGGTCCTGCGCTTTTTTGCGGCGGGGATCGTGGTTTACGGCGATTATGCGTTTTTCCATAACAGATATCCATCATACCTGTTTTTAAAGACACACTTTGTCATGTATGATTTTGACACGACACTGGGATCGGTCCTGTTTGATGAGATCGCGGTCATGGGCCTGTTTTTGTGTCTCGCGTATACTGCGGGTGGAATCCTGCAGAAAATCAGGAAAAGAAAAGGAGAAAAATAAGATGAAATTAAAGAAAGTGATTTCCATGATGGCAGTCGGAGCAGCCTGCGTGGGCATCCTTGCGGGCTGCCAGGCATCCAACGCAAAATCAAATAGCAGCACGACTGCTGCAGCGCAGACGGAGACAGAAGCAGGCAGTGCCGCAGAATCTTCCACTGAGACGAAAGAAGCGGCAGCTGACACAGAGAGCACCGGAAATGGAAACGGAAAGACGCTTGTCGTTTATTACTCGGCGAGCGGAAATACGGAGCGTGTCGCAAAGGCCGCAGCGGAGGCGGCAGGAGCGGATCTCTTTGAGATCGTTCCGGTGGAGCCGTATACGAGCGAAAATCTGAACTGGACAAACGACAACAGCCGTGTATCGAGAGAACACAATGATGAGAGCCTCAGAGATGTGGAGCTTGCTTCCACGGAAGTTGAGAACTGGGATTCCTATGATACAGTTTTGATCGGGTACCCGATCTGGTGGGGAATCGCCGCATGGCCGACAGATGGCTTTGTAAAGGCAAACGATTTCACAGGAAAGACCGTGATCCCGTTCTGCACAGCCGCAAGTTCCGGAATCGGACAGAGCGGAAAGTTGCTGGCTGACCTTGCGGGAACCGGCGACTGGCAGGAAGGAAAGCGCTTTGCATCCAGTGCCTCTGATCAGGAAGTTGCGTCCTGGATCGGGGAACTTGGACTGAGCGCAGAATAAACAATGCAGTGATCATCCAGCAGGTACGTATGCCTGCTGGATATTTTATCGTTCCATCTGGCCGACTGCCATCAGAAACTGCAGCAGCTCTTTTGACGGATTTTTTGAGTAGATCAGTCCGTATGGCAGAGTGCAATCCCAGTCCACCGGCAGAGTTGTGAGAAGGGGATGGACGTTTTTCCAACATTCCGAGGACAGTAAAAAGTCATCGGAGGAAGCGAGCTGGTTAAACTGGTTGATGTCCGTATAGTCGATGCCCTTCAGGTGGATCTGCGGATGGTATGTTTCGATCTCATCCCAGACAGGATTTGTATAGCTGCTGATTCCCCGGTTGGCAAGGAGAAGCGTCTTTCCATGGAGATCATCCAGGGACAGGCGTTCCTTTACTGCCAGGGGATTCATCTTCGAGCACGCGACGCACAACGGCAGATCGCAGAGATGAAAGGAATTGTACCGGTCTCCCCAGTGGCTCGTATCGTAAGGACAGGACAAGACATCGATCTTTGTCCCGAGATTGTCCAGAACTTCCAGGAAAGCCGGCACAGTATCCTCGAACGGCACGATCTCCAGCCGGAAATTCGGATGGAGCTTCGCCGCATGGCGCCACTGGTCCAGGAGAACATCGACGGGATTCATTAAAGAGACCCCGATGTGGATCACGTATTCCTGGCGGTTTTCCAGCTCATGTGCTTTCTGCAGCACCGTGTTGGAGTGGCGGATCATCTTTTTTGCCTCGGTATAGATCAGTTCACCGGCTTCCGTGAGCTTAAGTCCCTGGGTGCTCCGTTGAAACAGCTTGACGTCCAGATGGCTCTCCAGGAGGTTGATCTGTTTTGTGACCGCGTTTGCGGATATATAAAGCTTATCGGCCGCCTTCAGGAAACTCCCGCTGTCGGCGACCTGGATGAATGTGTCTAAGTGGTGGTTATACATATCACTGCTCCTTTGTGCGTTCACACCTTTTGGTTGGCATTATTATAGCTTTTTTTGCGTTCCAATTCAAGTGGCGGGAGATTAAAATACAAGTATCAGATCAGCCAGGCGGAAAGAAACTGCAGGTCTGCATTAATATTTACCGATGCGGAGCGGTATATGGCTGAAAATAGAAAGGAGAAGGTTTATGAGAAGGAAAAAATGGATGCAGCTTGCGGCACTCGTGGCTGCAGGCACAATGATCATTTCCGGCTGCGGAAGCAGCGCGGGAGCTGCTTCTGCCACAACACAGGCGGCAGCCCAGACAGAACAGGCAGCAGCAGAGAGCACAGATGAGACGGCCGCGGCAGATGACGGCGCACTGGTCATCAAAGAGCAGGGAATCTTCTCTGCTGGCGGTACGACGATCACTTCCGACGGTACCTTTGATCCGGAAGACCAGTGGGAAGAGAGCGGAGCCGGACAGACGGCCCATGTGGATCACGCAAATGTACTCTATCAGATCCCGGAGAATGAGACAGGACTTCCGATGGTATTTTTACACGGTTACGGACAGTCTCGAATGGGCTGGATGACCACACCGGACGGACGTGAGGGATGGTCGGATATGTTCCTCAGAAAAGGACACGGAGTATTCCTAATCGATGAGCCGCGGCGCGGAGAAGCCGGAGCCACCTCTGTCAGCGGAGACATCAGCACAAAGACTCTGGATCAGCGCTGGTATACCCAGTTCCGTATCGGCCGCTGGGAGGACGGAAAATCCGTTACGAATGAAGGTTCCCAGTTCCCGAACGATGACGCTTCTGTAGATCAGTTCTTCCGTCAGATGACACCGGATACGGGAATGACATCCGACATGGGAGCCGACTTCGACAATGAGACAGTCGCAAAAGCGGTCGCAGCGACGATCGAGGAGGTATATGCCCGCACAGGAAAAGACTCTATCCTCGTAACACATTCCCAGGGCGGCGGTCCGGGCTGGACAGCTGCGGAGTACACAGACCACATTGCGGCGATCATCGCCATCGAGCCGGGCGGAGCTCCGGGAGCGGATTCAGATGATTTCAAAGCTGTTTTGGAGAAGAAGATCCCGGTAACCATGTATTTCGGTGACTATATCGACAACGGTGATCCGGCGATCCAGGCAACCGGCATGTGGCAGGCGATGCGCCAGGCATGCTATGATTTCGAGGAAGCTTACAACGCCCAGGGCGGAAACTGCACCGTTGTGGATCTCCCGAAGGAAGGAATTACCGGAAACGATCACTTTATGTTCCAGGATCTCAATAACGATGTGATCGCGGATCATGTGGAGAACTGGATCCAGGAAAATGTAAAATAATCATTACAGTGATCAGGGAAAAGTATGAAAGCATTAATTGTTTATTATTCCAGGCGCAGAGAGAATCTTGTTAACGGAGAGATCCGGACGCTGCGGGTCGGCAATACGGAGATGGCGGCAATGATCCTGCAGAAGATCACGGGGGCGGAATTGTTTCAGATCGTCCCCGTGCAGGATTATCCGGAAGAATACTGCCACTGCATCGACCTTGCAAGGCAGGATCTGCTGCATGGAGAACGTCCGGAATTAAAGACATATCCGGACAGTATCGGTGAGTACTCCAGGATCTATCTGGGCTACCCCAATTATTGGGGAACAATGCCCGCTCCGGTCTTTTCGTTCCTGGGAAAATATGATTTTACCGGAAAAGAGATCTGGCCGTTCTGCACCTACGAGGACGGCGGATTCGGACATAGTCTGGAAGATTTAAGAAAGATCTGCCCAACCGCCAGAATCAGAGAGGGACTCTCCATGCGGGGCGCTGAGGTACAGAATGAGATACGGGCGATAGAAGAATGGGCGTGCGGACTGCGTCCTGCAAGGCATGGAAAATAATCAATAAATATTTTGCGTATAGTTGTTGTCGTATGCTATAATACTGGTAGATGATTGAACAATCTATTGAGCTTGTTCACGGCGATAAATAGGATTAGGAGGGAAGCTTATGCCGACCAGAACCCGAATGTTATTGGATCAGTATACAAAAGTATTAAAAAGCATATATGGCGGTCACTTGAAGTCGGTGATCCTTTACGGGTCCTACGCAAGAGGAGATTTTGGACCGGATTCAGATATTGATATCATGATCCTTCTTGATCTGACGGATCTGGATCTAAAGAAATACAGACATGAGTTATCCGGAAAAACCTTTGACTTCAATATGGATCATGATCTTGATATCAAGCCGATTGCAAAGAGCCAGATGCATTTTTTAAGCTGGGTCGATGTATATCCATTTTATTCAAATATAAAGAAAGAGGGGGTAACACTATTTGACGCAGCTTAGTGCAGACGACAGGCAGAAAGACCTCGTTCTTTATCGAATTGAATGCGCAAAAAGTGATGTGAAGTCAGCAGAGATCCTTTTAGAAGCGCAGGAGTTTCGCGGAGCGAATAATCGCGCATATTACAGTATCTACCACGCGATATCCGCGATCCATGCATTGGATGGAAATGCCTACAAGCGGCATAAAGATGCATTGGCAAATTTTAATAAAACCTATGTAAAGACGGAGATTTTTCCGAGAAGTATTGGAAGAAAGATTGCCGAGGCAGAAGAAATTCGCCATGCCAGTGACTATGATGATTTTTATATAGCAACTTTTGAAGAAGCCTCGGATCAGATCATGACGGCTAAAGAAGTGATAGCGATGGTAGAAGAATATGTTCACAGGAGATGGTTTGAACAGACTGAGATAGAAGAATAGATGTTTGGATAGACATCCGCCAATTTGTAGTGCAGAGATTATTGCATGAGTT
>CAVFLH010000083.1:7522-11277 GCA_963622995.1 uncultured Eubacteriales bacterium
ATTTATATCAGGGATACTTTTAAAAAAGCACTGCGATATTTTATTATTGAGGCAGTTTAAATAGTGTGATAGAATATACGGTAATTGCGGAATATGAAATTTTGTGGTCATGGGAGGGAGAAAGAGGTATGGATGAGAAAGAAATGAAGTGCACAAAGCAGGATTCTCAGGCAGTTTCTGTCCGCTTTCCTCGGATCATGGTCGCGGCGGAAAAGAGCGGCGGGGGGAAGACCTTGTTTACCTGTGCGCTGCTTTCGCTTTTGAAGGAGAAGGTTAAGGCGGTACGGGCGTTTAAGTGCGGGCCGGATTATATCGATCCGATGTTTCACCGGACGGTGCTGGAGATTCCGTCGCGAAATCTGGACAGCTTTTTTGCAGATTCGGATACACTCGGGTATCTGCTTGGCAGGGAAGTTTTAGAAGTAGAAGATTTTCCTGAGAGCCGGATTGCTGTGTTAGAGGGCGTTATGGGATTTTATGATGGGCTTGGCGGTGTTTCGGAGCGGTCCAGCGCCTGGGAGGTTGCGGATATCACGGATACGCCGGTGATCTTTCTGGTGGACATGAAGGGGCGGAGTCTTTCGGCACTGGCGTCGATCAAGGGATTTCTTGATTATAAGGAGAAGAGCCATGTGATCGGGGTGATTTTTAACCGGCTGTCACCGATGCTGTATCCGGGATTAAAGGAACGGGCAGAGCGGGAACTTGGGATCCGGGTGTTCGGGTATGTGCCGGAATTAAAGGATCTGACGTTGGAGTCACGCCATCTGGGGCTCGTGATGCCGGAGGAGATTCCAGGGATCCGGGAGCGGTTGGATCTGATCAAGGAGAAAGTTCGTAAGGGAATCGATCTGGATGGGATTATTGAGGAAGCTGGGAGAGCGGCGGAGATAGAAGTAAAATTGCCGGAAAATGTAAGGCGGTTCTGCAATGTGGAGCGCGGGAAAGACTTGAATAGAAGCGTTAAGAAAACAGTAGTTGCGGTCGCCAGAGATGAAGCTTTCTGCTTTTATTATGAGGACAATCTGGATCTTCTTAAGAAATTTGGAGCGGAGATCCGTTATTTTTCTCCGATCCGTGATGACAAACTTCCGGAAGGGACCTGCGCAGTCTATCTTGGCGGGGGTTATCCGGAGCTTCATGCGAAAGTACTATCAGAAAATATCAGCATGCGGAATGCGATCCGCCAGGCGGTGGCGGAAGAGATGCCATGTATTGCGGAGTGCGGCGGATACTTGTATCTGAAGAATTCAATCTTGGATCCGGATGGCGTGGAATGGCCGATGACTGGTGTGCTGCCCGGAAGCAGCCGTGATACAGGAAAGCTTGGAAGATTTGGGTATATCACCGTGACAGCGAAGAAAGATGGATTCTTAGGCCCGACAGGAACAGAATTTCGCGCTCATGAATTCCACCACTGGGATTCGGAGGAGAATGGAACGGATTTTTCGGCAAAGAAGCCGGTGGGAACACGTGGCTGGGACTGCGGATTTACGACAGAGAATTTTTATGCAGGATTCCCGCATCTGTACTTTTACAGCAATGTGAAAATTGCTGAGAATTTTATTAAGCGTGCAGAACTATGGAAAAAGAAAAAAGATGAATAACGAAATGAAATGTGACAGCAGAATGAAAATAAATTTGACAGAAGAAACCTCAATAGAAGAGACCTGGAAAGCGTACCTGAATAAGATTGAACCGGCAGATCGAACCGCCATGAAGCTTGCGAAAAAACGTTGGAATTCCGTGGCGAAGCCCATCGGAAGTCTCGGAATCCTGGAAGAGGACATTATAAAGATCGCTGGGATCCGCGGAAATGCGGTGGGAATCACACTGGACCGATCCGCCCTAGCAGTTATGTGTGCTGACCATGGTGCCGTTGCGGAAGGCGTTTCCCAGACGAGTAAGGATGTGACGAAGATCGTCGCGGAAAACTTCACGAAAGGCGAGACATCTACCTCGAAGATGTGCCGGGTCTCTGGAACAGACCTCTACCCAGTGGACATGGGAATGGACTGTGAGCCCACCGGGCAGGAAGAACCTGATATGCACCGGATCCTGGACCGGAAAGTGGCGAGAGGTTCCGGAAATATCGCGAGAGAACCTGCGATGAGCAGAACAGAGTGTCTTCAGGCACTTCTTTCCGGCATGGACCTTGCATTCCGGTTTAAAGAGATGGGATATGAGCTCCTTGCCGCGGGAGAGATGGGAATCGGGAATACGACTCCAGCTGCCGCCATGAGCGCGGTGCTCACGGGATTATCCCCGGAGCAGGCGACTGGCCGGGGGGCCGGACTGTCCGATGCGGGGCTTGAAAAGAAAAAATATGCGGTGGAGATGGCAGTTTCCCGTTTTTATGAGAAATATCCGGAGCACTGGAACGGAACGAAAGAACAGTATGAACGCGGTGAACTGTCCGCAGTGACGGTGCTCGCGGAACTTGGAGGTTTCGACCTCGCGGGAATGACGGGGCTGTTTCTCGGCGGAGCGGCAGCAAAAGTGCCGGTTTTGATGGACGGATTCCTCTCCACAGTTTCAGGACTCCTGGCGGTCCTCATCAAAAAAGAGACGAAGGACTATCTGTTTGCGTCCCATATTTCCACAGAACCTGCCGGGGCGGCGGTGCTTCAGATGCTGGATCTTCCGGCACCTCTTCACATGGGAATGCATCTCGGTGAGGGAAGCGGAGCAGTCGCCATGATTCCGCTTCTAAAAATGGGCGCGAAAGTATATGAGGAGATGAGCACGTTTTCTGATATTTCTGTAGAACAGTATGTGGATTATCAGAAGAAAGGAGACCGGTCATGAGGGCAGCAATCATCGCGTTTTCCATGTATTCCCAGATTCCGATGCCTATGCTTGAGTGGAAAGAGGAGGACATGAAATATGCCATGTGCTTCTTTCCGGCCATTGGCGCGGTGATCGGGACTGCATTTTATGGGATGTACCTGTTGCTTTCCAAGCTTTTTCCGGGAAGTTTTCTGTCAGCGGGAATCCTCCTTTCAATCCCGATTCTTATTACCGGCGGGATTCACATGGACGGATTTATGGATACCTGTGACGCGCGGGCGTCCTACGGAGACAGGGAAAAGAAACTTGCGATCTTAAAGGACACCCATACGGGAGCATTCGCAGTGATCTTCGGCACGCTGTATCTGATTCTTTACACGGCGGCATGTATGGAACTTGACCGCGGGACCGCAGTGCTTGTCTCTGTCGGCTTTGTGATCTCAAGATCTTTGAGCGGGCTTTCCACGGTGATATTTCCGGAAGCGAGAAAACATGGAATGCTGGCGGATTTCATGAAGGACGCAAAGAAAAAAACGGTTGCGGTCTGGATGGTCATCATTTTCCTTGCTGCTGCTGTGCTGGAACTATTCTTAGGCGGTATGAATGGAGTGATCGTGCTGGCAGTAGTTGCCTTGATCTTTCTCTATTACCGGCATATGGCAGTGAAGGAGTTTGGCGGTGTCACAGGTGATCTCGCAGGATTTTTTCTGCAGGTCTGCGAGTTGGGAATTCTCTTTGCGGCAGTCATCGGAGAGGCGGTGATCGGATGAAAATATTGATGATCCGACATGGGGCGACGGCTGGAAATCTGGAAAAACGATATGTGGGCCGGACCGATGAGGGGCTGACGGAACAGGCAGTATCTGATCTTCTGGAATGTACGCCGGGGGTTCGAAAACTTGCGGGAAATGTGGCATTGATCGTTACAAGTCCCATGAAGCGGTGTCTTGAGACGGCAGAAGTGC
>CAVFLH010000084.1:0-11228 GCA_963622995.1 uncultured Eubacteriales bacterium
TCTTAAAAAAAAAAAAAAAAATGATAACCTGCAGAACCTGCCGTTAAACGCTTTTTCCAGATGCATGATAACACAAAAGCCCGGCATCTCCTCACGGAAATGCCGGGCCTCATGTTTTTTCGTCAATTACTATTTAGATTTGCTGCAAAATTAAACCGGATAAGCCTTGCTTGCCTTATCAGCGACCTTGCGGTCAACCTTCGTCTGCTGAGCTTCGCGGTACTCGAAGAAGTCTTTTGCTACAGCCGGGAACAGAGCGTAGGATAATACATCCTCATCCTGCTGCTTCCACTGTGCGCATTCCTTCTCGAACTTCGGTAACTGCGGCGGGATCAGATCTGCTGGACGACAGGTGATCGGAGTCGCGTCACCGATGATCTTCTTCTGGACTTCTTTGTTGAACGGTTTAACCGTCTTACCAAATTCGCCCATCATAATCTTCTTGGATTCCTTCGGAACCATCTTGTATCTCTCGCCGGAAAGAACGTTCATTACAGCCTGTGTACCAACGATCTGGGAGGACGGAGTTACAAGCGGCGGTTCACCGAAGTCTTTTCTTACTCTCGGGATCTCCTCAAGCACTGCACGGTACTTGTCTTCCTGTCCTGCTTCCTTTAACTGGGAAACAAGATTGGAAAGCATTCCGCCCGGTACCTGGTACTGGAGAGTCTTGATGTTTACACCGAGAACCTTCGGATTCAGGAGGCCGCTCTTTAAAGCTTCCTCGCGGATCGGTGTGAAGTAGTCGGTGATCTCAGCAAGTAGATTCTGGTCGTAACCAGTATCGTACTTGGTTCCGCGGAACGTCTCTACCATAACTTCGGTTGCCGGCTGGGATGTACCGAGAGCCAGCGGGGACATTGCGCAGTCAATGATATCGCAGCCTGCTTCCACAGCCTTTAAGTATGTCATGGAAGCAACACCGGAGGTATAGTGTGTATGCAGGTCGATCGGCAGCTTTGTGCCCTGTTTTAATGCCGTAACAAGCTCGGAAGCCGCATACGGAGTTAAAAGACCAGCCATATCCTTGATGCAGAGGGAGTCAGCGCCCATGCTCTCGATCTCGGAAGCGATGTTCTTCCAGTAATCAAGTGTATACGCATCGCCTAATGTATAGCAAAGGGCGATCTGGGCATGTCCGCCTTCCTTCTTTGTTGCCTTAACGGCAGTCTCAAGGTTTCTGATATCATTCAGGCAGTCGAAAATACGGATAATATCAATTCCGTTTGCGATGGATTTCTGTACGAAGTACTCAACCACATCGTCCGCGTAATGATTGTATCCAAGGATGTTCTGGCCACGGAACAGCATCTGGAGCTTTGTGTTTTTAAAACCGGCTCTCAGCTTTCTGAGTCTCTCCCACGGATCTTCCTTCAGGAAACGCAGGCAGGCATCAAAAGTAGCGCCGCCCCAGCATTCTACTGCGTGGTAGCCAACTTTATCCATTTTGTCAACGATCGGAAGCATCTGCTCAGTCGTCATTCTTGTTGCAAGGAGAGACTGATGTGCGTCACGAAGAACGGTCTCGACGATCTTAACCGGCTTTTTCTGAACTTCTGCCATTTTATTATCCTCCTAAACCGGGATGCCTGTGGACACAGGCATCCCCAATATTAAAAGTTTCTTTTTATTAAACCCCGAAGATAGCCATGAATGTACCGGCAGCAACAGCTGTACCGATAACACCTGCTACGTTCGGTCCCATAGCATGCATGAGAAGGAAGTTTGTCGGATCTGCCTCAGAACCAACCTTCTGGGATACACGGGCCGCCATCGGAACTGCGGATACACCAGCGGAACCGATCAACGGGTTAACCTTACCACCTGTGAACTTGCACATGATCTTACCGAAGATAACGCCGGCAGCTGTACCGAACGCGAATGCGACAAGACCAAGGATAACGATCTTGATGGTTGTAACTTTTAAGAATGCCTCAGCACTTGTTGTAGCACCAACAGAAAGACCGAGTACGATTACGACAATGTACATAAGAGCGTTGGACGCTGTCTCCTGTAACTGCTTTACAACACCGGACTCACGGAAGAGGTTACCAACCATAAGCATACCAACAAGCGGAGCAGTTGTCGGGAGGATCAGACAAACAACAACCGTAACGATGATCGGGAAGAGGATCTTCTCAAGTTTGGATACGGAACGAAGCTGCTCCATCTTGATTTTTCTCTCTTCTTCTGTTGTTAAGAGTTTCATGATCGGCGGCTGAATGATCGGAACGAGAGCCATGTAGGAGTAAGCTGCTACTGCGATCGGTCCCATAAACTCAGTCTGGCCGAGCTTACCTGCAAGGAAGATGGATGTCGGGCCATCCGCACCGCCGATGATGGAGATAGCTGCGGCTGCCTTGTCGTTGAAGCCCATGAAAATAGCCAGGAAATAAGCGGCGTAAATACCGAACTGTGCGGCAGCACCTAAAAGGAAGCTCTTCGGGTTCGCGATCAGCGGACCAAAGTCTGTCATCGCACCTACACCCATGAAGATCAGGGACGGGAGAATACTCCACTCATCCAGTAAATAGAAGTAGTGAAGAAGTCCTCCAACGCCGTTAGAAGAATCTTCAATGCTCAGCATAATATCCGGATAGATATTTACAAGCAGCATACCGAAGGAAATCGGAACAAGAAGAAGCGGCTCAAATCCTTTTGCGATTGCAAGGTAAAGGAAGATAAATGCCACAAAGATCATGATCAGGTTTCCGAAGCTTAAATTCAGGAATGCTGTCTGCTGAAGAAGATTCAAAAGTGTATTTTGAATGTATTCCATGTTAATCCCTCCATGTGGAATCTGCAGTCAGCAGAAAATTAGTTTAATGTAGCGAGTGTAGCACCCGGCTCTACGGAATCGCCAGCAGCAACGTTGATTGTTGCAACAGTGCCGTCCTGCGGAGCAACGATCTCGTTCTCCATCTTCATAGCCTCGAGGATCAGGAGAACCTGACCTCTCTTAACAGCCTGGCCAACAGATGCCTTAACGCCAAGGATCTTACCCGGCATCGGAGCTGTTACTGCTACTGCGCCTGCTGCGCCAGCCGGTGCTGCCGGAGCTGCTGCCGGTGCCGGAGCTGCCTTCGGTGCTGCTGGCGGAGCTGCCTTCGGAGCCGGTGCTGCTGCCTTCGGTGCGGAAGCTGCGCCTGTGAAGCCCTCTTCTACTGTTACTTCATATACATTACCATTCACTGTGATTGTATAATTTTTCATTGTAATTTCCTCCTGATAATATTAATTCCAGTTTCTGTTAGAAACACGTTTGATGGAGCGGACTACAAGTCCGTTGTCAACAGTCTCTTTTCCCTCGTAAGCTGCAACTGCCGCTGTGATTACGGAAACGAGCTCTGTATCATCGGTAAGGTTCTCCTCCACAGCCGGAGCTGCTGCTGGAGCTGGTGCTGCTGCCGGTGCCGGAGCTGCCGCCGGTGCCGGTGCTGCTGCCGGTGCTGCGCCGTTCTTCTTTGCCTTCATCTTCGCTTCAAATACGTTGATGTATTTGAACAGACCGATCAGCCAGCTGATGAAAATCAGAACTGCAAATACAACACCCATACCCATTAAGGTATTCATCGCAGCTTTCATCATCTTCTCACCAGTTGTGTAAGTCGGGGAAAAGGAAATTCCCTCAACCTTGCTGAGGTCTTCATCTGCGATAAGAGTGAACTCCATCGTTCTCTTCTCGTAAACAGTATTCATTCTTGCGGTATAGCCGTCATCACTTTTGGTTACGACAGCTGTATCGTTGGAAACAAATGCGCCAAGGTCATCCTTTACGGATTCCCAGGATTTTAACGCATTCTCCATGACAGTATCTTTGTTCTTTGCACTTGTCGCGAGAGCCTGTTCTAAGGACGCTTCGTCCATCTGGTTGAACAGATCCAGGTACTGCTGGGAGCCGGACTGCATCGCCGTCTCAATCTGCGGATCGAGTGTCTCGGCGGTGTCAGCAGCTGCAGAGCATCCTGCAAGTGCGAAGAGGCAAACTGCCATGCAGAGTGCAAGCCAGATTTTTCTAATTCTCTGTTTCATATTTCAGCCACCTCATATTAGATCGTTCCGTGCTTTTTGGACGGACGATCCTCTCTTTTTGTGAACAGCATCTCAAATGCTGCAGCTACGCGCTGTCTTGTCTCGGAAGCCTCGATGATATCATCTACATATCCTCTCTTAGCTGCCGCAAAGGCGCTTGCCTGCATCTCATTATACTGTGCTGCTTTCTCATTGATCAGGACTGCAGCATTGTCAGCCTTTGTGATCTCGTCAGCATACATGATCTTCACAGCCGGTACTGCTTCCATAACGCCGATCTGCGCGTTCTTCCATGCATATACAATGTCAGAACCGATGGATTTGCTGTTCATGGTGAGTCCTGCTGTTCCGTTTGCCTTGCCGACAACGACAGTTACCTTCGGAACATCTGCGTTGGCGAACGCATAAGTCAGGCGTGCTGCCGCTTTTGCGATCTTCTTCTCATTGCATTTACAGTTCTTGTAGCCGTCTACATTGACGAGTGTAAGTACCGGGATCTCGAAAGCATTGCAGAAGTTTACAAATGCTGCTGCCTTCTCACATCCTGCTGCGGTAAGGGCTGCGTCATAGGAAGCAGTCTTCTCGCCGTCTGTATAAACTTCGCTGCGGTTTGCAACACAGCCAACGGTAGCTCCGTTTAAGCGGATAAATGCCGTTACCATCTCCGGTGCGTAATCCTTCTTCATTTCCATGTAGAAGCTGTCATCGGAGATCATGGACAGAGCGATAGATGTATCGCCTGCGCAATTTTCGATATCTGTGCAGACTCTGTTTAAGTCATCCTCACATTCGCTGTAAGACATGTCATCCTCGTTGTTAGCCGGAAGGATGGAAACAAGGTTTCTGATCTCTGTGAAAATTTCTTTCTCGGAACCAGTCGCGCATACGTTTCCTGTCTCCTTTGCCTGGTACTCGGCGCTGGAATTGTCCGCATCATTCTCGGCGATCACAAACGGAGCATTCACAAACATTTTTGCTTCCTGTTCCATAAATGTGAAATCAGCCATCTCGGATGCTACAGTCATTCCTCCGCCGCAGTTTCCAAACACAGCCTGGATCTGCGGGATCACACCGGATGCCATTGCCTGGCATACATAAAGTTTGCCAAAGCCGTCCAGGGCATCCATGCTTTCCTGGAGTCTGAAGCCTGCACAGTCAACAAGCCCGATAATGGGTGCACCCATTTTCATGGCCATACTATAGAGCTTCTCGATCTTTTTTGCATGCATTTCGCCGATGGATCCGCCCATTACGGACGCGTCCTGGCTGTACACATAGACGAGAGCGCCATTGATCGTACCATAACCGGTAACAACACCATCTGCAGGGGTTTCCTGAGACTGCATGTTGTAATCAGTGCTTCTGGCAGTAATATAAGCACCAACTTCAACAAAGCTGTTGTCATCAAGCAATTCATGAATTCTGTTAATTGCCGACGTTTTTGTCATTTTGCTGTCCTCCATTATTCCTTAAATTGACGAAAATCAAATTTCTGCCTAGTGTAATAATAAACGGATTTGACGTAAAATTCAAGGAGTTTTTCCACGCCTTAGCAACATTTTTATACTTTTTTGTCAGAAAAAATTAAGAAACTTTATTTCTAACGTGGTCCTGTTTCCGGGCTTAATTTTTTAAACCGGCGGCTTCCAGATGGCGTTTCATCTCCGTAAACCCACGTCCGCGGACCTCTCCGACCTGGTGAACGACCATGAAGGCCTCGCTGTCGATGTCCATGACGATGCGGTTTAATTTCTGAAGTTCCCTGCCGGAGACCACGGTGATAATGGCCATGGACGGCCTTCTTAAGTGCCCGCCCTCGATCTGGAACAATGTCGTTCCGCGGTCAAGCTGTTCCTGCACCGCAAGGTTGATCTCCTCGTATTTCTCGCTGATGATCTTCGCCTGAACCTGCTTTTTGCCCATCATGAGCATCTTATCGAGGATCACGGTGTAGATCATGACCATGATGATTCCGTATAGGATCTTTTCCCGGTCGCGGAACAGAAGCTGGGATAAGAGGATCGCCACGTCGAAGACATACATGGACACGGATACCGGGATTTTAAAGCATTTCTGCAGGACGAGGGGCGGGATGTCCATGCCGCCGGTGGACGCACCGGAGCGGATCACGATTCCCAGAGCGAATCCGATCATGATTCCCGCGAAGATTGCGCAGAGCATCGGGTCTGTTGTGAATACGAAGTCTCCCGCCAGGGCTGTCAGGCGGTCAAGGATAAACGGGTAATAAAATGTGGCGAGCAGGGTCGTCGCCGCAAATTTCTTTCCAAGTTCCAGCCATCCAAGGCCGAACATGACGATATTGAAGACCGCCACGAAGCCGGAAAGGGGGATCCCGAAGAAATGCTGTGCCATAAGTCCAAGTCCTGTGGTGCCCGCGGCGATCATATCCGACGGCAGGATGAAGAGAACGACTCCCGCGGCGTAGACCGTGAGGCCAAACAGGATGACCGCGGTCTGTATGACGGCTGATGCCGCCTTGTTCTGTTTTGTTTCTGATGTTTCCATTTCTTTGTTACCTTTCTCTTTGTGTGCTGTTTATTATTGCTTTTATTGTTTATGTATTTTATATTGTTTGAGTTTTCTTGAATTATTTTAAGGTTTTACTTTGTAATTCTCTATCTGTCATTCGGTGTACCTTTTACCCAGTCCGGCAAGGCGGGGCTTATTCTCCCTTCTTCTTTTTCCCAGTTTTCCACAATTTCTGTTTTTTCCACTACTTCTTTATCACGGAAAAGCGCAAAAAAAGGACGCCCGGAGGCGTCCTCATGAATTTTCCTTATTTGCCGAAAACTGCTTCATAGTCTTTGCGGAATTTCTCAATTCCCTGGTCAGTTAACGGGTGATGTGTCATCTGCTCGATTACCTTGTACGGTACGGTTGCGATATCAGCACCTGCGAGAGCGCACTCTGTCACATGCATGGTGTGGCGTACGCTTGCCGCGATGATCTCTGTCTCGATATCATGGAGAGCGAAGATCTCTGCAACGGTGTCGATGAGGTCGATACCCGGCTGGGAGATATCATCGAGACGTCCTAAGAACGGGGATACGTAAGCTGCGCCTGCTCTTGCTGCCAGAAGTGCCTGGTTTGCGGAGAAGATCAAGGTCACATTTACTTTGATACCTTCGGAAGAAAGTACTTTTGTTGCCTTTAAGCCTTCAACGGTCATCGGGATCTTTACGACCATATTAGGGTGGATCTTTGCGATCTCGCGGCCCTCTGCGATCATTCCCTCTGCGTCAGTTGTTGTCGCCTTTACCTCACCGCTGATCGGTCCGTCTACGATAGATGCGATCTCTTTTAAGGTCTCAACATAATCTTTTCCTTCTTTTGCGATCAGGGACGGGTTTGTTGTA
Source organism: uncultured Eubacteriales bacterium (assembly GCA_963622995.1). Lineage (GTDB taxonomy): Bacteria > Bacillota > Clostridia > Lachnospirales > Lachnospiraceae > Pilosibacter. The sequence continues at coordinate 7,410 of CAVFLH010000084.1, forward strand.
ACTCCGCAGATCACTCCCATGTCGTTTGCTTTGCGGATCTCGTCCACATTGGCTGTATCAATGAAAAATTTCATTGGTTCCCCCTCCTGTTTTTCAAATAATCGTAACTGACAGTATTTTTGCAGTTACAAATCGTCATATAAGTCCATTTTAACATGAGGACATGTTTTGTCAATGTATTTCGACGTTTTTCTTGGATTCCGCCCATTCCTGAATACGCGTTCGCGAAAAGATATAGATCATAGCAGGTGACCGTGTTTGATATGGAAATGCACCAGGGCGCGTTCTTTTCTATCCAGCATACGGAATAAATTCAAAACAGTTCTCTTCATCCACCCCGTCGATCTCAAATCCCCAGCCTTTATCCGACTTTTTCACTGCCATCCGGCATCTTCTTCCGTCAGAGAACTCCATGTCCACAAAGCTCTCCAGATCTGTCGCCCGGACATAGTACTCGGTTCCTGCCGGAAGCTTTTCTTCTTTTTCGCTGCCGTCCGACTCGATCATCGTCACCGGAAGCTCCCTCGTGGATATCAGGACCGCCTCTTCTTCCTTCGAATCGCATACATTCACTTTTGTGTACACGTCACCCTCTGCCACCGGCATCCCGCTCTCACCCACATGGAATTTCCGGTAAGCGTCGTATGTTCCCAGGGCGTCCACCCGGCGGGTGAGATAAAGGCCGTCCGGATCACTGAGCAGGGCACCGTGGGGACTGTCGTTGGAGGTTCCCACATGGCTGATCTTCTCCCCGCCGAGATCAAAGACTTCCATAGTCCTCCAGTCGTTCTCGCTCTGGATCTCCGTGTAGAGATACGGATGCCCGTCGTCCGCCATGACGATCCAGCCGCCCTGGGGCTGTCCGTATATCTCCATGGTGAACTCTTCCGTCTTTCCGTTCTGCTCTCTCTGGATCATGATATTTCTCGTGTCATACTCCGTCGGCTCATCATCAAAGCGGTAGCTCACGCTGGTATCTGTTCCGCCGTTTTCATATGTCACAGTCTCCCAGGTATCTACCTGCTTCGCCCAGCCGCACCTGCTGCTTCCCATGTAAGTTTCCTGGAACATGCTCTCGTTTCCCGCAAACGGGACCTCCACCACAACGGTTCCTGCCGCGTAAGGCGCAATGACATACTGGTCAAAATGGAGCCGCACGCCTTTTTCCGTGAGACACCACTGGAATTTTCCATATTCCTCCGTCCCCGCGGACAGACTGTCCACCGTCGTCTCATAGTCGTCAAACAGGCCGTTCTCCTCTTTCCGATTGGAAAGCTCATCCTTCACATATTTCTGGAATGTCGGAAGATCTTTCACCACATCCCCGAGCTCCAGTTCTTTTCCTGTCTGGGTATCGAAATTGTGATACTCCGTCACAGAAGTCGGATGTGAGCCCGCGAAATCATAATATTTAACCAGTACATGCCGGCTGCTGTCCCGTCAAAGCGCACTGGGCGGAACTCATAGTTGCAGACATAGGAGACCTTCAGGTCCGGATTTTCCTTCCGCAGGTCCTCCGCTTCTTTTTTGTAGGACGCGTACTCTTCCTTGTTCTGGGAAACCAGTTCTTTATTCAGGGCGGTGAGCGACTGTTTTAACGCGTCATACCCGCCTCCCTGGACATAGACCTTGTCGCAGCAGGATGTGATGATCGGAGTCTGGGTCGCGTCGTCCCACTCCCCGTCGTATTTCCCATTTCCGGCATTTCCATTATATTTTCATATATCCACTTTATCCACGCATTGCGCCTCTTACAGCATCCAGTCCTTAAGAACATCATGATCCCGCAAAAGCTTTCCGACAACGGTCTTATCGATCTTTTTCAGCAGCGGCTTCTTCAACATCTCAAGCGGCATCGGAAGCTTCATCTCAAGCGGGGACTTTCCGTCCATGAGCTTTACGGTGCTGTCTAAGAGTTCTCTTACATCGTAGACGCTGCCCCATACCTCCGGCACGCCGCGGTCCACGCTGCAGAGTCCGTAGACGGCTTCCATCGCCGTGCGGACGGAGTACTCTGTTGTGAAGATCGTGTCTCTCGGGGTCTCCGCGAACTGTCCGAGGAAGGCCGCGTTCACGGATCCGTCCGGGATCACATCCGGGCGGTCTCCGGCTGCTCTCGGCATAAAGAACGCGGTGATATACGGCATCATGGTCGGCGTGCAGTTGCACTCCTCTCCCGCCAGTCTCTCGATTTCCTCCACCGGGATTCCCAGATGATACAGCCACTCAGACGTGATCTCCTTACCGGTACACTCCTTCATCGGTTTCTTCACATAGTCACCCGGGACATCGGTGAACAGGCTGTATACCCATACGCACACCTCGTCCTTCTTCTGGTTCTTGAACTGTCCCTGGCGGTTGATGGTCCAGCTTAAAAGCCACTTGGAGTCACGGCAGCTCACGATACCGCCGGTAACGACTTTTCCTGTTCTCGGGTCACGCTTGCAGATCTTTTTGATCTGGTCGATGATCTCCTCGCTTGAGGTCGTCACCGTTGCGGACTCCCAGTTCGTCTTCTCGATATCGGAGCAGAACTTCTCCGGGTGTCCGAAGGACGGATCCTGGGCCGCAATTTTCTTCCAGAGACTCCAGCAGCCGCTGCTTCTCACTTCCGCGTCGCCCACCGGCGCATGATTCTGGTCACCGTAGATCGTCCCTTCGGTACAGCTTCCGTTTGTGATGAACACAAGGTCCTTTTCCGTCAGCGGGATCTCCGTGTCCCCGTTCTTCGTGCGGCACTCGATAGCGCGGGCCGTCTTCTTTCCGTCCTTGATCTCAAAGCGGACGTTTGTGACCTCCGTGCCGAACTTAAACTCCACGCCTGCTGCCTCCAGGTATTTCTGCATCGGAAGGATCAGGGATTCATACTGGTTGTAGCGGGTGAATTTCAGTGCGGAGAAATCCGGAAGTCCACCGATGTGATGGATAAATCTCTGGAAATACCGTTTCATCTCCAGGGCGCTGTGCCAGTTTTCGAAGGCGAACATGGTTCTCCAGTAGAGCCAGAAATCGGAGTTAAATACCTCGTCATCGAACACATCCTCGATGGTCTTGTCGTAGAGGTCCTCATCTCTCGTAAAGAAGAGCTTCATGATCTCCATGCTGCCCTTCTGGCTCAAGCCGAACTTTCCGTCCGTGTGGGCATCTTCGCCCCGGCGCTCTGTGGCACGGCAGAGCGAATAGTTCGGATCATGCTTGTTTAACCAGTAATACTCGTCGAGAACGGACGCGCCTGGAACTTCCAGGGACGGGATGCTGTGGAACAGGTCCCAGAGGCACTCGAAATGATCCTCCATCTCACGGCCGCCGCGCATCACATATCCTCTCGTCGGATCGTCGATTCCGTCGCAGGCACCTCCGGCGATGTCCATGGCCTCTAAGATGTGGATGTTCTTTCCCGGCATCTGGGCATCACGGACGAGAAAGCACGCCGCCGCCAGGGACGCGAGACCGCTTCCCACAAGGTACGCGGACTTCTCCTCGATTCCCGCCGGTTTCTCCGGGCGGGCGAATGCCTCGTAGTTTCCGTTTGTGTAGTAGATTCCCTTGCTGATTTTATCGTGTTTTCCCAGTTCTGTGTTGCGGTAATCGGATCTGCTTCCATGGGAAGCTTTTTTCATCTTATCCATTTCCATGTTTCCGCGCTTCTTCGCCGCGAGTACCGCTGTGATTCCAGCTCCGGCCGCCAGAACAGCTCCGGCTTTCCATCCTTTTTTGCTCATTGTTTCCGGTTTCCTTTCCTGTTTGTTTTGTTTTTATATTCTGTATCATGTAGTTTTGGTAACCATGTTGCTGTTTTTGATAGTAATCCTTTCCGGG
>CAVFLH010000085.1:0-6247 GCA_963622995.1 uncultured Eubacteriales bacterium
CGGAAAAGACTCCGGCTACGTACCCTACACCGCCTACAGCGCCAAGAAGAGCTATATCGAAAAACATCCGGAGATCATCCAGAAATTCACAAATGCGATCCAGAAAGGTCTCGACTATGTGAACACCCACTCCGCCGAGGAGATCGCCGAGACCATAAAACCGCAGTTTAAGGAGACCGACACCGAAAAGATTGCGATCATCGTGGACCGCTACAAAGAACAGGATACCTGGAAAGGGAATACGATCTTTGAAAAGGAAAGCTTTGAGCTTCTCGAAAACATCCTCGAGGAAGCCGGCGAGCTTGACACACGGGTTCCTTATGAGCATCTTGTGAATACAGAATTTGCAAAAACTGCTGCCGCGAAATAATTTCAGTCCGACGCTTTCTGCCCCAGGGCGTCTCGCGCAGCCGTCCGCAGCAATTTATAATTTCACATAGATGCAAAAAATATCGGAGATCCCTGATTCTTGGCATACCCAAAAACTCAGAGATCTCCGATCAATTTTCATTTCTTATTTCAGCTTCGTCGCGCAATGGCTTGTATTATAATTCCATCCCGTCTTCTCAAGCTCCTCGATATCCTTCACGACCGCATCAACCAGACAGTCATTCATAAGCTTTCCTTTTGCCGCCGTCGCCACGGTGGCATCTCCAGTCTGGGCAGTGTCTGTGATCTCGGCGAAATCCCACTTGATATCAACGTGTTCCGGCAGATGATCCGGGACCACACAGGTCGCCTGATCCGGCTCACACCACTGCGGGAATAAGTGATATGCGATGGAGGACTCGCCCTCTCCCGCATGTCCAAGACCATTCCAGACCTCAAAGGTTCCTTCCGGTACAAGCTTTCCGGCGATGACCCACCACTCCGGCAGGGACGCGATCCTTGCATCCGGATATTTCTCCTTGATCTTTCTCGCCGCAATCTCGATCGGAGCGATATTTCCGTCATGTCCGTTCATCAGAAAAATCTTATTGATGCCGTTTCTAAGAACGGATTCCACGATATCATAAATCACATGGATCATTGTCTCATAATCGAAGGTCAGGGTAAACGGGAATGTGTCATAATGTCCGCTGTAGCCCACCGTGATCGGCGGGAGAACCAGCATTCCCGGCACGCGATCCGCCACCTGTTTGCTGAGTTCGTAGGAAACGATGGTATCGCATCCCTCAGCAAGATGCTGTCCATGTGCCTCACATGATCCGATTGCCAGGATCGCCTTGTCAAATTTCGCTTCTTTTACCTGATGGGCTGTCATTTTCAATAATTCATTCATGCTGTGGTTCTCCTTTCCGAAACGGTTTTCCATTGAAGAAAAGGTGCCTCTGCACGGTCAGAAGCACCTTTTCTTACAAGAGGTATCAAGTATGCGTAACTGTTAATGCTATTTTGAAGGATGCGGCTTTTTGGAGGGAGGGGTATCCGCATCCTTTTTTAACGAATTAGATTGTGTAAAGTTCCGGTCTGCGGTCCTTGTATGCCGGGAGCTTCGCGCGGACTTTCTCAACACGGTCTGTATCGATCTCTGCACAGATTAGTGTCTCAACTTCTCCTGCACTTGCTACTACAACGCCCATCGGATCTACGACAACACTCTCGCCCATAGCGTTTGCGCCAACCTGGTCGCACGCTACCATGTATACAGTGTTCTCGATCGCTCTCGCGGAGATCAGGGTACGAAACTGCGGGCTCTTTAACGGACCCGGAACCCATGCGGTCGGCATGATGATGATATCTGCGCCCTTGGAACGCTGATAACGGGCAACCTCCGGGAAACGAACTTCGTAGCAAACGAAGAGACCAATTTTTCCGAACGGGGTATCGATCGGCTCAAAGAAGTGATCGCCCGGTTTGTTGTCGTCAGACTCTTTATAACCAAATGCGTCGTAAAGATGTGTCTTGTGGTATGTGGAAACGATCTCACCGTCGCTGTTGATCACAACCGTACAGTTGTAGTTGCGGTCATCTGCCGGATCCTCTACCTTCTCGTTCATGCCGAAGATGATCCAGATTCCGTTGTCTTTTGCAAGAGCTCTCATGCCTGTCACGAACGGTCCGTCCAGTGTCTGTGCGGTTCCAAGGCATGTTGCGCGGTCAGTTCCCATCGGGAAATGGCTCATAAAGCACTCCGGGAATACCATGAGATCCGGTTTGTAAAGCTCCATTGCCTCTGCAACGGCCTTTGTTGCATTCGCCAAGTTCTCCTCAGGGAGACCTTTCTGCTCTAACTGTGCTAAAACAAATTTACTTTTCATAGGATTACCTCACAAATCTTATAATTAAATCTGTCCGAGAATCTGCGGAAGAAACAGCGTGATCTGCGGAATGTAAGTAACTAATAACAATGCGATGCAGCTTGCAATGATATAAGGAACGACCGGTTTGATGATCTCTTTAACCTGGATACCGGAAACACCGCATGCAACGTATAAGTTACAGCCAACCGGCGGTGTAACCATACCGATTGCAACGTTCATAACAAGGACAACGCCGAGAACGATCGGGCTGTAGCCTAACTGAAGAGCAACCGGAAGGAAGATCGGAACGAAGATGTACATGATGGAGTTACCATCGATGAAGCATCCTGCGATCAGGATTACGATGTTTACAACGATTAAGAAGATTACAGTATGTCCGCCGGAGATCGCAACTACGAAGTTGGATAATGCGCCGGAGATACCGGATACGGAAAGAACCCAGCTCATGAGGGCTGCATTGCCGACTGTCCACATAACAGCACCTGTCTGCTTACCGGAGTCAACAACAATTGCGAGAAGTTCTCTCCACTTTAAGGTTCTGTAGATGAAGATACCTACGAACAAACCATAGATAGCTGCAACGGCTGCTGCCTCTGTTGGTGTGAAGATACCGCCGTAGATACCGCCAAGGATGATGACCGGCATCATAAGACCCCAGAAAGCATCTTTGAAAGCTGAAATTCTCTCAGCTGCAGTTGCCTTCGGCATTCTGTCGAGTTTCGCTTTTCTTGTTACCCACATGGATGCTGCGAAAAGTGCGAAGCCCATTAAGAGACCAGGAATGATACCTGCCATGAACAGGGTACCTACAGATACGTTTGCGATGGAACTATATACAACAAAGGAGATAGACGGAGGAATGATGATTCCGATTCCGCCGGCAGTTGCCATAAGAGCGGATGCGTCACCTTTGGTATATCCTACGGAAGTCATGGCCGGAATGATGATTCCGCCAAGAGCTGCTACGGTTGCCGGACCGGATCCGGAAATCGCTGCGAAGAAACATGCTACAAGTACACATACTAAAGCAAGTCCGCCATTGATATGTCCTACGAAGGACTGGGCAAATTTGATAAGCTTTGTGGAAATACCTGCTTTTTCCATGATGTTTCCTGCTAAGATGAAGAACGGGATCGCTAAAAGCAGGAACTTACTGATGGATGCATAATAGTTGAAGGGGACCATGGAAAGTCCCATATTGGAGGTGATCAGTGCAGATACACTGGAAAGACACATCGCAGTTCCGATCGGAGCGCCGATCAGCACGCAGATGGAAAATACGCCAAGCATTACGATCGCTGTCATTTGTCTCCCTCCTCTGCTTTTGTTTTAGCTGTATTAACAATAAACTGAACGCTTCTGAAGATGATAAAAATAAGACCGAGCGGTACGAAAGAACCATATACCCAGTTCGGGATCTTTAAAGCTACGGAAAGGCTTCCGATCTTCATCTGGCTCTGAACCATTCCGATTCCTGTCCAGAACAGGATGCCTGCTGCCAGACATGTGAGAGCTGTGTCGATTAACAGAAACGCTTTTTTCATTTTTGGTTTCATCATTCCGGTGATCAGATCCAGTGTGTAGTGACCGTTTTCCTTGCTGGCGAGCGCGCCTCCCATCGTAGACAGGAGGACGAACATCGCGCAAACCAGTTCTTCGGTAAAGGAAAAGGAAAAGTGAAGCACATATCTGGATATAACCCCTACGAATACCAGGATCAGCATGGTGAGCATTACGATTGCAACCACTACTGACTCAACATTCACATTATGTTTCTTCATAGAGTTTCTCCATTCTTTCTAAAATGAAAATTTCAACAGGTGAAGATTGTTATTATTCGATTCCCCATGCCTTGCATGCTTCTTCGCCAACGATACCTTTATACTCTTCGATTGTCGGAGCTGCACCGTCTTTAAATGCCTGTAACTCTTCTTCTGTCGGAACGTACACCTTTACGCCGTAGTCGATCATAGCCTGCTTAACTTCAGCCTCTGTCTTGGACATGTAGTCACGTCCCCACTGAGCAGCCTCTGTAGCGCATTCCTGAAGGAGTTCCTGTGTATCCGGGCTTAATTTCTCCCAGGATGCCTTGTTTGCAAGGAAATCATAAAGTGCAAGTGTTACGTTTACTTCTGTGATGTACGGCTGAACCTCGTGAAGGGATCCGGAGTATAATGTCTGATATCCATTCATGTTTCCGTCAACAGCGCCTGTCTGGAGTGCGGAATAAAGCTCGGACCAGGAAAGCTGTGTCGGGTCTGCACCGAGGGAACGCATTAAGGACATCTGAAGATCGCCGTATGTACGCATCTTTAAGTTCTTCATATCTGCCGGTGTGTGGAGCTCTCTCTTATTGTTTGCAAACTGCATGATGCCGTTCGGGAATGTGCTCAGATAAACAACACCATATTTATCGAATAATTTTTTAGCGAACTCGCCGCCTGTGGAGTCTGCTTTCTCCCATGCCTGATCATAATTCTTGAATGCGAACGGGATGGAAGTTACCTGGAAAGTCTGATTCACATCGGAGAAGGAGTTTTCGGAGATAATCGCAAGTTCGAATGCACCACCGGAAATCAGCATCTCTACGTGACGGACCATGTCGCCGCCGCTTAACTGACAGTTCGGGAAGCGGTTAATCTGTACTTTTCCGCCGCTTTTCTCCTCTACCAGGCGTTCAAACTCGATTGCTGTAAGACCATCCATACCAGTATCACCGGTAGCATAGCTGAGCTTTAATGTAACGTTATCATAATTCTTGCCGTCTGCTGCGGCTGCATCGCCAGATGCTGCGCTGGTCTCTCCAGACGTTGCTGCTGTTGTTGAACCGCCACCACATGCGCAAAGACTTGTTACCATTGCTACTGCCATTGCCAAAGAAAGTAATCTCTTCATACTTGCTCTCCCTTCCTTTTCGTGAAATTCCGGGGACTCCGCACATTTCCCCTGTATGGAGCCCCGGAAGTATTTACTGAATTCCTGATTAATTATTTCTCAAGGTAATTTTTAACGCAGTCTTCCATTTCATCGAGCATAAGCTCAACTGCCTTCTTACCTTTCTCAACGGTTGCAACCTGTGCGTTTCCAAGGGTACCTGTGTCTGTCATATCTGCATACGGAACGCTCTTCATGATTGCCGGCCACTTGTCCGGATATTTGTTCGGAGAGTTCGGAGCCTTGGACATATCTACTAACTCCGGATATAAATACATCAGAACAGATGTCTGTGCTTCACTTGCATGTGCGTGCGGAGCCGGTGTATCCCACATACCAGTCTTATCGGAAACTGCCGGAAGATACTGCCATACGCCAACCTGTGCGTACTTGATGCCGAATTTGATTCTTGCGTCCTCAAGGACCTCGTTTAACGGCTGTGTGTTATGAAGGTGGTTGTTTACGATGAAGAAGCTCTTGAATCCGAGGCGGACAAATTCAGCGATGATCTCACTGTATACAGCCTTTAATGTCTCAGCGGAGATAGCGATTGTTCCCGGGAAAGAAGTTAAGCTCTTGGATTGTCCAACTTCCAGACACGGACCAACGATACCGTTTACACGCTCAGCAAGCATCTCGGACATTTTCTTAGCTACGAGGATATCTGCTCCTAACGGGTTGTGCGGGCCATAAACCTCACATGCACCGGACGGAAGGATGATCGTCTTAGCTGTTTTGCTTCTCTCTGCGAACTCACTCCATGACATATCTCTTAACTTGTACTCCATAATACATTCTCCTTTCAGGAATTTAATTTTTTGTTGTTGACCTATTAATTAGCAACCACCGTGCCAAACTCCTGAAAAGTGCTTTTATTTATGTATATTGTACAGTTTTCACTCCTGTTATTGTATATTTTTACCGATAGAATCCTGATTTTTTACATTTCACGCCTTTTCCTTACAGGCTTCTCTCATTTTTATAGTCTCAAATGTGAGACTGGGATTGTCTCAAGTCTTATATTTGAGACTTTTTGTCAAAAGCTGCGG
>CAVFLH010000085.1:6381-11123 GCA_963622995.1 uncultured Eubacteriales bacterium
TTTTCCGGTAATAGGAGGCCACACTGATGTCGAGAATCCGGCAGACCTCCTTCACCTGCTCCCTCGTCGGGTGACCTCCATACCTAGCTGCCATCGACTTAAGGATCTCCCTTTCCTTCTCCTGAAGCCTTATTTTTAAAGGCTTATCCTCTGTATCATCAATTTCCGGCACAATGCTTCCGTCTGTATCTAAAATGGTCTCATTTTTGAGACTAATGATTTTCTGAGGCACGACATCCAGTGAAAGGACCTGTGTCTTTTCAAATGTCATCATGTACTCGATACAGTTTTCCAACTCTCTGACGTTTCCCGGCCACCGGTATTCCATCATGAGTTCCATCACGGAAACCGATGTGGATCTGACATCCTTTCCGAGGATCTTGTTGTACTTTTTGATGAAATGCTGGATCAGGAACGGGATATCATCCGGGCGCTCCCTTAACGGAGGAAGCCTGAGCGGCACTACATTCAGACGATAGTAGAGATCTTCCCTGAACTCCTTTCTCTCGATCATCTCCTCCAGATTCTGGTTCGTGGCAGCAATGATGCGCACATCCACGTTGATAAGGGATGTGGAGCTGTTTCCGATTCGTTCTACTTTTTTATCATTCAGGACACGCAAAAGCTTTGCCTGAAGATAGAGAGGCATGTCTCCAATTTCATCCAGAAAGAAGGTTCCATGATTCGCCAGCTGGATCTTACCGATCTTTCCGCCTTTTCTCGCTCCAGTAAATGCACCTTCCTCGTATCCGAAGAGTTCACTCTCCATCAGGGATTCCGGAATCGCTGCACAGTTTACCGCAACAAAGGGCTTGGCACTTCTCGGACTCGATGTGTGGATCAGACGGGCGAACATCTCTTTACCGGTTCCGCTCTCTCCCGTGATCAAAACGTTTGAAGCGTGCTGCGCTGCAATCTTCGCCTGACTGACGAGTTTCCTCATCTTCTCCCCCGAAAACACGAGATTTTCAGCCACTCCACTACCCATCTCCTCGTTCTGGGTAATGCTGTTCTGAATCTGTGAGAACGGATTGATCACGCACAGGACACTGCCGTTGCTGTTTTCGATAAATTTCGTCTTCACCTGGAGAAGATACTGGAAACCGTCGATCTCCTCCGAGATCTCACGGATCTGGAATGGCTTGTCCTCTTTTGTCTCTGCTGCAACATTCAGTACCTTTGAGAGCAGTGCGTCCTTCAGTGCCGGATCATTAAAGTGGAGATATTTTTCTGCATACATGTTGCACTGTTTGATTCCCTCCTCCGGGGAATACAGGATGATTCCGTCATCCATTGCTTCTATGACGGAATTCATCTGGTTGTTGATGATATTGGTCTTCTCCAAAAGTGTTTCCTGTTCCAGCTTACTTGTGATCAAGCCGGCAATCTTCTCAAGGTACACCATAAGCTGATCCTGTTTTTCCACAATGATCTGATGCTGAGCTTTATCAAAAGATGCAATAACAAGAACGCCTTCTAAATGCTCTCCACGGTACAGCGGATACGCCAAAACCGAGTAATACTGTCCCTCAACGGTCTGGTTCAAACGTGGATGCGAATATACATACGCTTTCGTATCGATTGCAACGACCGGTTTTCCCGTCTCGATAACCCGTACTGTATAACTGTTCTGCCAGGTGGGAACCAGTCTTCCATTTTCATAACAGACGATATCACTGGGATACCACACACCGGTTGCCGCCACTCGTTCCAACGGATCTGCACAGATAATCGTTAGTTCCAGATCCAGAACCGTTGAAAACGATTCCAGAAGGTCATTCAGATATTCTTTGATATCCGTTAATCTCATGTTTTTTCTCCTTTCACTCAATTATCTTTTTATCATTTCTTACCTTTTTCTGCCTTATCTGACACATATCATGATATTATAACAATTCCTCCCTGTATCTGTCAAATGTATCTTCGTTCTTTCCTATACTTCATTGTTTTCAGTGTATTTTATCTATTATATCTATTTTCCAGTAATTTTCAATATTTACTTTTATTTTCCCTCAGCAAGAACAAGGCGCCTTTTTCTGCCTTCCTGACGGTGAGATATCCTGCTCCTCAAAAAAATTCCGCGATTTGGGTAAGAAAAAAGACGGTAAAACGCATAGTTCACGCTTTACCGCCTTTTTTCGTGGCGAGAGCCGCAATGAGAAGAGCGACAGCGGCGCTGACGATCTTTACGACGAACATGGCTGCGGTTCCCTCCGGGTATGCGATGGAGATGAAGGCGAAATGGTCTCCGATGATGGCGTTGGCACAGGTACAGAAGGCCATCGCCAGGACCTTTCCTCTCTCGTCCATCAGGGCGATCATGTCGTACATTGGCAGCGGGTTAGCCAGGCAGGCTAACATTCCGGTGACGGAAGGTCCGTTGACGCCCATGAGTCTCGCGATCACGTTGAGGACAGGGGCCAGGACCTTTGAGAGCACATGCACAAAGGGATACGCGCCTGCCAGTGTGATTCCGATCATGGCGATGGTTTCAAGCTGTTCTGCCAGGGGATCCATTCCAGGGATCACGGTGATTCCGAGAATTGCCTCGACGCCCGCGGCCGCGAGAGCCAGGATGATAAAGGCCTGAAGGAGATTTCCAAAAGCCCGGAAGATGATCAGCGTCTTTTGTGGGAAGAAGATCATTCCCCCAGCAAGGAGAGCCGCCAGAACGAAGGCGGGAGCCGCATTGACCAGCGTATAGCGCAGCGTGAGGCCGGAAGCCAGGGCCGCCGCGATGGTTCCGAAGGGAATGGAGATGATCCCGAATACGATTCCCCTGGAGACCGCAGGGGCGTCCTCTGGGCGGCAGAGCGTCAACGCCACCGGGATCGTAAACGCTATGGTCGCGCCGAGAACGGTACTTAAGATAACGCCGCCCAGCATGATGACGGCAGGATCGTCCGTCATAGACGCTGTCATGTAATAGCCGCCCATATCGAGTCCGAAGCAGGTTCCTGCGATGATCGAAGGATCCGCTCCGATCGTGCCAAAAAGCGGTGTCACGAGCTTTAAGAGCAGCTGCCCGATCACAGGGGCACTGCACATGATTCCCGCCATTCCGAGGATCAAGGGACCGACGCTGTTTAATCCCTTTACAAATTCATTTCCGAGACCGAACCGGTTCCTGAAGACCGCCCGGTCCAGGGCACCCAGGACCATGAAGACCATCATGGTGGTGGTAATAATCTTTTCCATAAGTAAATCTCCTCAATACATGAAGATCATCCCGATATCTTTTGCGGATGACCGGAACCATTATAATCCAGAATCAGCCTTCTGGCTATGAAAAAATGGAAATTTATGGTTCCGATATATTTTAGGGTAAAAAAGGAGGACAGGAGATAAAACCTGTCCGCCTTTTTGTATAATGGTATGAGAAAAAGATGTAATATTAGTAAATTGCCGATGACAGCCAGTGAGGGAGACTGCCACATCCGAGGGGGTAACAGGAGATCCGGCAATTATTCTGCGAAAGAGCTTCCTTTCTCGAAGTAGTTCTTGGTCCAATTTGAGATCTTCTTGCTGAAGAAGAGGAGACCGATAACGTTTAAAGTTAATGTCCATGCATTACCGAAGTCAGCCCATCCGAGGAGGATATCAACACCAACGGTGCCGCCGACGAATGCAAGGATTACGAAACCGATCTGACCGATCCAGCGACCTGTCTTGCCGAAGAGGTTTTCACAGGTGATGCCAATGAAAGTACAGAACGCAAGTACTGTGGATCCTGCGAACATCATAAGACCAAGGGATGCGATGAGGGTACCTACGCCACCTAATGTGGAAGTGAAAGCTGTGATCGCCAGGGTGGAACCAGCCTCACCTGTCTGCCAAACGCCTGTGCAGAGGATAACGAGTGCTGTGAATGTACAAACAACGACGGTATCAAAGAATACCTCGAATACGCCCCACATACCCTGCTTTACCGGGTCAGTCTCGGAAGACTGGGAGTACGCAATGGAGGACTGTCCGTTACCGGCATCGGAAGAGTAAACACCACGTGCACAGCCGTTGCGGATCGCTGCGGATACAGACGCACCTGCGAAACCGCCGAGTGCTGCAGTGCCTGTGAAAGCGCCCTTGAAGATGCTTACGAGCGCCGGAATAAGATTTCCGATGTTTAATACAACAACTACAAGACCTGCAATGATATAAACAGCTGCCATGAACGGAACGAGACGCTCTGTGATCTGAACGAGTACCTGAAGTCCACCGAAGATGATCAGCGCGATGATGATGCAGACAGCGATGGTAGAAACGAGACGCGGGATGCCAAGGCTCTCACACGCTGTTACAACAGAACCTGTATGTACGCCTGCTGCTGTAATTAAACCATAAATGATACAAACGGACCATGCAAGACCTAAAGGTTTGCTGATCGTGGAAAGATAGTAGGAAGCGCCGCCTTTGTAGCCGCCTTCCGGTTTCTTTTCACGGACTGCGATGGAAACGCATGCCTCAGAATACTTTAATGCCATTGCTACGAAACCAACGACCCACATCCAGAAGACAGCGCCAGGACCGCCTGCTGCGATTGCAGTTCCGACACCGACGATGTTGCCGGTACCAAGAACGGCTGCAAGGGCTGCGGATACTGCCTGTACACTTGAGATCGTACCGTGATGCTTACCGGTCTCCTCTTTCATTTCTTCTTTGCTAAACATTCCGCCGACTGTTGATTTAAGGAAGCGCTGATTTAATCATTGTTTCTGGTGAAAGTCATGCACCATTCTGGTATA
>CAVFLH010000086.1:0-11086 GCA_963622995.1 uncultured Eubacteriales bacterium
TTCACAATAATAGGAAATTTCGAGGAATTCCCCATTACATAAAAAGGCACTAACGTGCCGATGATGCGCACTCGCGCGAGGATGTAGATTGCCGCAAGCAATCGCGCTCGGCGCGGGAATGCGCGAATATACAGAAAATAGAATAGAAACCTTAGAAGCGTTAGGAAATATTTTAGAAAAATGAATTAAATCCATAATACAATCTTGACATAAGGAAAAAGAGAGAGTATATTGTTAGTAACTTAATTGTTAGGCGCCATACAATTAGAACACGAAACAAATACGGAAAAGGAGAAAACATATGTCAGGTGGAGATCTTACGAGTCTGCTTCAGAGCATGACACTGCTTAGTTTGTTTTTGATCATAGGTATGGTGCTTCGCGCCAAAATTAAAGTATTTCAGAACACGTTCCTTCCTGCGTCTGTCATTGGCGGTTTCCTGCTCCTGATTCTTGGACCGCAGGTGCTGAATGTGATCCCGATTCCGGAAAGCTGGAGTGTCACATACGCATCCCTGCCGGGAGTACTGATCGTTCCGGTCGTTGCGGCAGTTCCGCTTGGCCTGTCATTAAAGGAAAATGGCGGACGGACGATCGAAGTAGCAAAATGTTTCTGGATCATGCTTCTCGCAACTGGCGTGCAGCTGGCAGTTGGATTTGGCGTACATCTCGGTTTCGGCGTTCTTGGAACAGATCTGTATGACGGATTTGGCTGGGAGTTAAACATGGGATTTGCCGGCGGCCATGGAAGCGCGGGAACACTTGCAAACCTTCTGGAGGCAGTTGGCGCTGATTACTGGGAAACAGCACAGGGCGTTGCGATCACGATGGCGACGATCGGTCTGGTCGGCGGAATCCTGGTTGGTATGTTCTTAATCAACGTTGCTGCAAGAAAGGGATATACCCATTTCCTTGACAAACCGGGCGCAATTCCGGCAGATATCCGGATCGGTTATGAAAAAGATGCGGCTAAGCAGAAATCAGCCGGAAGAGAGACCACACATTCTTCCTCCATCGATGTTCTTGCTTTCCATCTCGCATTAATACTTGTAGTCTGTGGTGTCTCCTACATGATCTTAAATGCATGCAAAGCCTACAAGATCCCGATCCTCAGCAGCCTCAGTGTATGGGCATTCGCAATGGCAATCATGTTTATTGTCTGGTATGTGATGTGCAAGACAGGTGTGGATTATCTGGTAGATGGTAAGATCAAAGGCCGGATCACAGGAACCATGACAGAGTACGCGGTTATCGCGGCTGTGTCCAGCCTGAATTTAAAGACCGTATCAGCATATCTTGCACCGATGATCGTGATGGCATTAATTGGAATGATTGCGACATGGGCGATTTTATGGTATACAAGTAAGTGGACCTTGAAGGATGACTGGTTTGAACACATGATTGCCATGTTCGGAATGAATACAGGCGTATTCCTCACAGGAATTCTCCTTTTAAGAATCGCAGATCCGGATTCCAAGAGCAGTGCACTGGCAGATTACAGCCTTGCATATACAATCTGCGGACTCGTAACATTCGCGTTGATGCCGACATACGCGCAGGTGATTTCGACACAGGGACCGGTGATCATGTTCCTGTATGCGTTGGGAATCTCAGTTGTATCTCTGGTGGCAGTCATTCTGACAGGAAAACTAAAGAAAGCGTAGGAAAAACATATGCCATCTGTAATTTTACTTGATGTAGCCGGAGTGATCGTTGGGACGCTTGCCGGGTGCGCGATGAAGAAACATATTTCGGGATCCTTGAACGAGAGCATCAACCTTGCGCTCTCCGTGATATCAGCCGCGGTGGGCGTGGGACTTTTGGGAAAAGCGGTTCATATGTCGGCGGCGGTGCTGGCGCTCCTGATCGGCGGTACGATCGGCCATATCATTGGAATTGACAGACGGCTTGCGAATATTTCAAAACTTCTTCCGGCGACAGGGGGAAGTGAGACGGCGCAGACACTTCTTGTCGCCTTTACCTTATACTGCATCAGCACAACGGGAATCATCGGTGCGCTGACGCTGGGATTTGAGGGCGATACGACAGTGCTCATGACGAAGACGATCATGGACTGCGTGGCGTCTGTATTCTTTGCGGGAAGCAGTGGATGGGTCTTATCACTCATTAGTATCCCGTTAGGAATCATGCTGATGGTATTTTACGGACTCTCGGAATTTCTGATGCCGCATCTGACGGCAGAGATGATCGGTGATTTCTCCGCCTGCGGCGGACTGATCCAGCTTTTAAATGCGCTGCGGATCGCGAAAATCAAGAATCCGCCGGTGGCAGACTATATTCCGTCGCTGGTACTGATATTTTTTATCAGTATGTTCTGGACAAAGTATATGTAAAGATCATCCGGCCCGCAGAAATTTTTCTGCGGGCTGTTAAAACAAAAGGGTATTTCGTGTTTTGAACCGATGTGACGGGTCAGAACCGGGGATAGAAAAACGACAGAAATCAATGGAGGAATGCAGAGTGAAATATGCAGTTGAAAAGTATAAAGATGAACTCCATGCGTTGAACCGCACGATCTGGGAGGCGGCAGAGATCAAGTATGAAGAGTACCGGTCGGAAGCTGCTGTGATCGCGGTACTGCGTGACCATGGTTTTCAGATCACGGAACAGGTGGCGGATATTCCCACGGCATTCCGTGCTGTATATGGAAGCGGAAAACCGGTGATCGGACTTCTCGCAGAATATGACGCACTGGATGGGCTGAGTCAGCAGGCAAACTGCCTGGAAAAGAAGCCGCGCCCGGAGACCAGATATGGTCATGGCTGCGGACATAACCTTTTAGGCACGGCGGTCGTAGCTGCGGCGCTGGATCTCAAAGAATATCTGGATGAACATCCGGGGACAGGAACGGTGATCGTTTACGGCTGCCCGGCGGAGGAAGGCGGAAGCGGAAAGACGATCATGGCGGGAGCCGGTGTCTTCGGCGAGATCGACGCGGCGGTGACATGGCATCCGTGTACGATCAACGCGTCCATGGGCTGTTCCATGCTGGCGAACTGCCAGGCATATTTCAGATTTCACGGAAAGAGCAGCCATGCGGGAAATGCGCCGGAGAAAGGACGGAGTGCTCTGGATGCGGTGGAACTCATGGATGTGGGCGTGAATTTTCTCAGGGAACATATGGAGATGACGGACAGGATCCACTACGCAGTCTTAAATACCGGCGGAACCTCCCCGAATGTGGTGCAGTCGGAGGCGGAAGTCCTCTATCTTGTTCGCAACAGGACGAATGCGGGGGTAAAGGAACTCTATGAGCGCGTCTGCGATGTGGCACGGGGAGCGGCGCTGATGACAGATACGACGGTGGATATCGAATTTGATAAGGCCTGCAGCAATGTGGTGCCGAATCTTCCACTTGGAAAGCTGGCATATGAGACCATGGTGAAGCTTGGGCCGCCGGAATATACGGATGAAGACCGGGAATATGTGAAGAAATACCATGATCTTGTGGGACAGGACGCTGTGTGGAATGATGACGGCGCGGTTCCGCATTATGATATGGAACTGCGGAAAAAACTTGTGAAGGAACATCCGATGGCGGACTTTATTCTTCCTTATAAGATGGTTTCCATGCCGGGAACGGGATCTTCGGACATGGGAGATGTGAGCCAGATCGCTCCGCTGAGCCAGATCGAGACGGCATGCTTTACCCAGGGGGCGCAGCCCCATTCCTGGCTGTGGGTGACCCAGGGTGTGTCCTCATTTGCGGAGAAAGGCATGCTGTTTGCCGGGCAGGTCATGTCCGACATGACAAAGCGGCTGCTTGAGGAGCCGGAGCTTTTAGAGCAGGCGAAGGAAGACTTTAAGAAACGGACAGGCGGCAGACTGTACATCTGCCCGATCCCGAAAGGTGAGGGACCGCTGGCGAGAAAGAAGAGGCAGCAGGAACAGATGAATGTCGCAGCTGGAAAGGCAGGTGAGAGCCATGACTGATGTAAAAAAATACGAAAAACTGCTCACAGAGCTGGGCGGCAGACTTTGGGATCTGGCGGAGATCCGGTTTGAGGAAAAGGAATCCTCTGCGATCATGGAAGATATTTTGGAACAGCATGGCTTTGCGGTCGATCGCGGAGTCGGGGAGCTTCCGACAGCGTATACAGCTGTTTATGGCACGGGAACTCCTGTGATCGGACTCCTGGCGGAGTATGACGCGCTGGACGGACTCAGTCAGAAGGCGGACTGCACAGTCCATGAACCGCGGCCTGAGACGACCCACGGACATGGATGCGGACATCATCTCCTCGGTACCGGTGTGATCGGAGCGGCGCTGGCGTTGAAAGATTATCTGGAAGCGCATCCGGGCTGCGGTACCCTGAAGGTATTTGGGTGTCCGGCGGAGGAAGGCGGAAGCGGAAAGACATACATGGCGAGAGCCGGAGTGTTTGATGGAATCGATATCGCCCTCACATGGCATCCGAGCACGATCAATGCGGCGATGACGGGAAGTCTTCTGGCGAACTGCCAGGCGTATTTCAGATTCCACGGAAAGAGCAGCCATGCGGGCGCGGCGCCTCAGAAAGGCCGGAGTGCCCTAGATGCGTTGGAGCTCATGAATGTGGGAATCAACTATCTGAGAGAGCACATGGAGATGACGGACAGGATCCACTACGCGATCACCAATACCGGCGGCGTTTCCCCGAATGTAGTGCAGGCGGAGGCGGAAGGTCTCTATCTGGTGCGCAGCAGGAACAATGAGACGGTAAAGGAGCTGTACCGGAGAGTCGTAAATATCGCGAAGGGCGCGGCGCTGATGACAGGAACGACGGTGGATATTGAGTTTGACAAGGCATGCAGCAACGTGGTTCCGAGTGATACGCTGGGAAAACTTCTCTAT
Organism: uncultured Eubacteriales bacterium; assembly: GCA_963622995.1. Lineage (GTDB taxonomy): Bacteria > Bacillota > Clostridia > Lachnospirales > Lachnospiraceae > Pilosibacter. The sequence continues at coordinate 4,855 of CAVFLH010000086.1, forward strand.
GACACGATGGTGAAGATCGGTGTTCCGGAGTACACGGAAGAGGAGAGAAAATATATCATGGGATTCCGCCAGGTGATCGGAGATGAGGCGGCAGACCATGATCTCGGCATGCTGCCGGAATTTGACCTTGAGACGAGGGAAGAACTCTGCCGGACCCATCCGATGGGAGATTTCATCCTGCCGTTTGAACCGCAGGAGGTCGTTGAGACGGCGTCCTCAGACATGGGAGATGTGAGCCAGATCGCTCCGCTTCTGCAGCTTCAGTGCGCGTGCTTCTGTCTTGGAACACAGCCCCATTCCTGGGTGGAGGTTGCCCAGGGCAAGTCATCCTACGCGATGAAGGGAATGATGTTTGCGGCGCAGACCATGGCGGACGCGGCGGTGACGCTCTATGAGACGCCGGAACTGGTAAAGCAGGCGAAGGGAGAGAACGCGATGCGGACCGGCGGAAAGCCGTATGAGTGTCCGATCCCGGCGGATGTGATTCCGGTTCCGTTTCGGAAGAAAAAGAAATAGATTTCGAGGATGTTGGGGGAAATTCGGTGTCGAAAAAACGAAATATAGAGACATAAGTACTTGAAGTCCTAAAAAAAGTGTACTATAATAACAGATGTCCCGCACTGACGTGTGCAGCGCGGGATATTTTTAGAAACGGACACGTCAGCAGTTAAAAGCGATAAAGCGTTTAGAAATAGAAACGTGCTCAAAAAGTGTGATAACTTAGCCCAATCAGTATATGGAAGCTGAATGATGCAGCCTGAACAGGTCGGTTTGCGGATCATATCCGGTATGAACAGGTATGGACTGAGTTACACGGAAATAATATTTTGGGGGAGAAAATTATGTCATTCAATTACAAAAGTTTACTTCCGACACCGGCGCAGATCAAGGCGGAATTCCCGCTGACACCGGAGTGCGTGGAGTTAAAAGCGGCAAGAGATAAAGAAGTTGCGGATGTTATCACAGGAAAGAGCAAGAAATTCCTTGTAATTATCGGACCGTGTTCCGCGGACCGCGAGGACGCTGTATGTGAGTATATGGGACGTCTCGCGAAGGTCAATGAGCAGGTAAAGGATAAGCTTGTTATCGTACCGCGTGTATACACAAATAAGCCGCGTACCACAGGCGGCGGATACAAGGGAATGCTTCATCAGCCGGATCCGGAGAAGAAGCCGAATATGTATGAGGGACTCGTTGCAATCCGTAAGCTTCATATGCGCGTGATCGAGGATTATGGATTCACGACAGCAGATGAGATGCTGTATCCGGAGAACTACAGCTATCTTTCCGACGTACTTTCCTACGTTGCCATCGGTGCGCGTTCTGTTGAGAACCAGCAGCACCGCCTTGTATCCAGCGGCATGGATGTTCCGGTTGGAATGAAGAACCCGACCAGCGGAGACCTCGGTGTTATGTTAAATGCCGTTTATGCTGCACAGCATGGTCATGATTTTATCTACCGCACATGGGAAGTTGAGACAAAGGGCAATCCGCTTGCGCACACGATCTTAAGAGGCGCGGTCAGCAAGCACGGCCAGTGCCTGCCGAACTACCATTATGAGGATCTGGAGCTTCTCTACAGCCTGTATCAGGAGAGAGAGCTGTTGAATCCGGCCTGCATCGTTGACGCAAACCACTCTAACTCCAACAAGCGCTACATGGAGCAGGTTCGTATCGTGAAGGAAGTTCTTCACAGCCGCCGCCATTCTGAGGAGATCCATAACTTCATCAAGGGCGTTATGGTCGAGAGCTACTTAGAGCCGGGCAGCCAGAAGATCGGCGAGCACATCTACGGAAAGTCCATCACGGATCCGTGCCTTGGATGGGATGAATCCGAGAAGCTGATCTATGATATTGCGGATGAGATTAAATAAGAGATAGAGATTGTCAGATTCAGCGCACGAAAGAGTGGGCTGAGAACAGTAAATATAGCAATTGTTAAGCCAGCGGAATGAAAAGCGAAAATTATCATTCCGCTGGCTTTTTGTTGTCATGCATCCGGAAGAAGCTACCGGTGATAAGTTAAGGAAATCATTTGATGCCAGCGGTCTGAGACATTTTTTGCGAAAGTTCTCTTTCATAAAAGAAGATATACTGCTGTAGTACACCCGCAAATCCCGGATATTTCGAGAAATTTTCTTCAATCAGCGCTTCACAGAGCCGTGATTCGGGGACATGTCCGGTGCAGCGGCTTTTTGGGGCATACTCCCGCAGCAGGATCTTTTTGATCCAGGTGTCCACCGGGAAAGCACCGATGTGGTGCAGACCGAAGAGGCAGATGCAGTTGGCAACTTTGACGCCGATGCCGTAGCAGGTGAGAAGAGCTTCCATGGAGTCGGAATAATTCAGACCCCGCAGACGGTCAAGGTCCAGCTTACTGGAGCAGACATCTTCGCAGGTCCGCTTAATGTATTTGGCCCGGTAGCCGAGTTTTAGGGTGAGAAGGTCATCCAGAGAGGCACGGTTTAACTCCTTGGGAGTCGGGAAAGCATAGTAATATCTGGGTGTATTATTTGGGTTTATTGATTCATCGGAGAACTGTGCGCCGGGCAAAATAGATGCAGTGTTATGTAAACTACATTCCGTCGGAATTTCGTACCGCGTTCCATACTTTTCACTCAGCGTCTCCACAAGCGCCCGGATCGCCGGAATTGTTTTCTGCTGCGAGATAATAAAGGTGATAATCATTTCCCAGAGATCCTGGTTTAGAATCCGTATTCCATCGCCAAAAGCCGCCGCATTTGAAAGATACTTATCTGCAGGGTCAATGGCATGGATATAAGCGCTATAATCCATTCCAAGATCAAAATAGTGTTTCCAGAAGGTAAATTCGTCATCGGGACAGTGAAAAATCACTTCACCCCCATTCTGCTCCACAATAAGAAAATGCCCGCCGCTGATGACCCGATAAGCCGTCTGCGGATCATTCAGGTTGCAGGGAATCATTCGGAAACACTGGCCGGAGTCGGCAATCTGACGGAGGTTGAAGTTTTTAAGGTGTTTTATGGTCATAAATAACTCTCCCAAATGTATGTCTAAATATTCAAAAATTCGATGCTGATAGGTGGAACGGAAATGCAGATATCAAAAATACCACCCATCAGAATAAACTGCTGATGGGTGGTAAAATCTCAATTCCATATTCTGGCGCAGGAAGAAAGTTACTGTTCAGCTTTCTTATTCGCTTTCGCCTGGAACTTCTCGTTCTGGATGATGAAGCGCTCGTGGCGTCCACCGCCGATCTTTCCTTTGGCATCGTAAGCGGCAACGTCGAATACGAGACGGCGTCCGTCTACTTCGACAAGCTCTGTCTCACACCATACGGTCATTCCAAGCGGAGTCGGTGCGTCATGTGTTACGTTTAAGAGTGTACCTACGGTACCGCAGCCCTCATCGAGATGGTCTGCAACGCTCATCCATGCGGTCTTTTCCATTAAAGCGGTCATAGCCGGTGTCGCGAACACGTCGAGGGTGCCGCTTCCCATTGTTTTTGCGGAGTTTGCGTCAGAGACAACAACTTCCTGTCTTCCTTTTATTCCAGCTTCCAGCATAAATTTGTCCTCCATAGTTAGATTAATACCGCGGTTTTAAGCACAGGAGATTCCGGGAATCATAATGGAATGTCCGAAACTGAAACCGGGGAAATACGGCAGGTATGGCATTTACCGATCCTGCACTGACATTTTAAAGTATAGAATACTCACACTTAAATTGCAAGAAAAAGCCTTACTGGTTTGTGATCATTTTTTTCAAATTCTCAAAGAGCTCCAGGTCAGATTTCGTCACGCGGATGTTGGAGGCGAGTTCTTTCCCGTCCGGCTCGGTGACCTTAAATTCGATGATCATGTTTTCCTGAATTCCATGTTTGTAGACAGCCCGCCAGAATGCCGGAAATTTCGGATGATTTCTGGTGAAGGTCTGCCAGGAGTTCTTGAACTGCAGAAACATCATTGGGTTTATGCTCAAAATATTTTCCTCTTTCTTGAAGTAATGTTCCGGACAGGGATGCAGAGGCGGCTGCGGTTTATGATACATGTGAAACGTAACGCCGATATCCGGACTGACAGATTCCAGTATAAAATATTTGTTCAGGAATTGCAAGACAGAGGAGTGATATGGTAAGATATAGGCAGTACGTTTGAAAGTTGGCGATACTGTGAAATATCGCCAAAAAGAAATGAAATTACTGGAGGAACCCAATGTTTTTTATTGGCGGAATTACTCAGGGAACAAAAGAACTGATTTATAACGCGGCGACGATGATCTGTGGCCGCTGTGGGAGATATGGACGGTATCAGGTGTTTATGACCTACATGTGCCTGTCCTTTTTCTTTATTCCGATCTTTAAGTGGGGACGGAAATATTATGTGAAGACGAGCTGCTGCGGGACTGTCTACCAGCTGAACGAGGAAGTCGGAAAGCGGATCGCGGCGGGAGAGGATGTTTTGATCCGTGAGGAAGACCTGACGCTCGTCTCCGAGGGGCATGATGCCCCAGCTTGGGATGTGCCGCTGAAGCACTGCTCGAACTGCGGCTATGAGACGAAGGAAAACTTTGAATACTGCCCGAAGTGTGGAAAGAGGTTTTAAGACATGAAGATCACATATATTCATCACAGCGCGTTTCTAGTGGAGACGGAGTCGGCGTACCTGCTATTTGACTATTTCCAGGGGAAACTGCCGGAGTTTTCGGAGGAAAAACCGCTCTATGTGTTCGCCAGCCACAGGCATCCGGACCACTTTTCGAAGGTGATCTTTGAATTGGAGGAAAAACATCCGGATATCCATTATATTCTGGCATTTGATATCTGGAGCAAGCGGGTGCCGGAATCGTGTAAGGAGAAGACGAAATTCCTGGATCCGGGACAGGTGCTGGATGACGGGGGATTAAAAGTTGAAGGATTCAAGTCCACGGATGAGGGCATTGCGTTCTGGTGCAGCGTGGATGGCCTGGAGATCTACCATGCGGGTGATCTGAACCACTGGTACTGGGACGGGGAAGACCCGGAATGGAACAAGAACATGACGAAGGCGTACCGGGGAGAGATCGCGAAGATGCACGGGCGGATGGCGGATATTGCGTTCCTGCCGCTGGATCCGAGACTCGGCGAGTATTTTTACCTGGGAATCGATGATTTTGTGAAGGAAGTCGATGCGAAGCGTATTTTCCCGATGCATTTCTGGGGAGAGTATGATGTGTCGGAGCGGCTGAAACAGCTGCCGTGTTCGGCGGGATACCGAGACAGAGTCGTGGAGATCCATGAAGAAGGCGAAAGCTGGGAGATATGATAAAATATTGAATGGAGAGGAGCACATTATGAAATTTATATTCGCGCACAACAATTTTAATGTCACAGACCTGGACAAGTCCTTAAAATTTTATGAGGAAGCTCTTGGATTGAAGGAAGTAAGAAGAAAAGAGGCGGCGGACGGCAGCTTTATCCTGGTTTACCTGGGAGACGGTGTGACACCGCACCAGTTAGAGCTCACATGGCTCAGGGACTGGGAGAAAGATCATTATGATCTGGGAGACAATGAATTCCATCTGGCGTTCCATGTGGACGACTTCGAGGCGGCCCATGCGAAGCACAAGGAGATGGGATGCATCTGTTTTGAGAATGAGAAGATGGGAATCTACTTTATCACAGACCCGGATAATTACTGGCTGGAGATCGTTCCGACGAGAAAGTAATAGGGAGATCTGACCGCCAGGTGTATGGGAATTCATATGTCAGGCAGAGACAGCGGGAACTGTTCCTGCCGAAATGAGAAAGCAGCAGCCAGTTAAAGTTAGGAGATACAGAAACAGATAAACAGGAGGAGCTAAGATGATTCTGATTAAAAACGGACGTGTGGTAGACGCAAAGAGCAATACAGACGAGATCCTGGACGTTGTCATTGACGGCGGAAAGATAAAGACCATCGGAAAAGTGGAAGATAACGGAAGTTATGAGCAGGTGATCGACGCGGCGGGCTGTGTCGTAGCGCCGGGCCTTATCGATGTCCATGTTCATTTCCGTGATCCGGGCCTCACCTACAAGGAAGATATCCAGACAGGTTCCGCGGCGGCGAAAAAGGGCGGCTACACCACCGTTGTCACCATGGCGAACACAAAACCGCCGGTGGACAATGTGGAGACTGTAAAATATGTCCTCGAAGAGGGAAAGAAGACAGGCATCAATGTTCTTCCGGCAGCCTGCGTTTCTGTTGGAATGAAGGGACAGGAACTCACA
>CAVFLH010000087.1:0-11070 GCA_963622995.1 uncultured Eubacteriales bacterium
GACTGTAAATCTGCTGCAAATTGCTTCGGTGGTTCGAATCCACCTCCATCCATTTTCTTCTTCAGGAATATTTACGAAGAAGAAAACATATCCTATACAACATAATATCGCGGGGTGGAGCAGTCTGGAAGCTCGTCGGGCTCATAACCCGAAGGTCGTAGGTTCAAATCCTGCCCCCGCAATTATGCCCAGATAGCTCAGTTGGTAGAGCAGAGGACTGAAAATCCTCGTGTCGCTGGTTCGATTCCGGCTCTGGGCATTTTGTATGGGATATTAGCTCAGTTGGTAGAGCACTTGACTTTTAATCAAGTTGTCCGGGGTTCGAATCCCCGATGTCTCATTACTTTGCGGAAGCCGAAAGGTTTCCGCTTTTTTGTTATGTGATGATGAAAATCCAGTAAAATCAAGGTTTTCCGCCTTTCAATCATAATGTCCCAAAAGTGTCCCAGATTTTTGTTTATTCGGGTGAAAATAATGAGGCTCACATTAGAACATGAAGCCTAATGTGAGCTTATGTATGGTTTGTAATATCAACAATTAGTAATTAAGCTTAATTTGATTTTGTCGGAATAAACTGTGCGATGCGGCCGGCGAAATCGGCGATGTTCTGGGTCTGGAGGATAACGCGGCCGGGGCCGGTGAGCTTTGTGAGGAAAAGACCTTCACCGCCGAAGAAGATATTTCCGAGACCTTTGATGGTTTCTACTTCGTAGCTGACAGTCTTTTCAAAAGCGACTATATTTCCGGTATCAACTTTGAGGACTTCTCCGGGTGCCAGTTGCTTTTCTACGGCATCGCCGTCGATCTCTAAGAAGACCATACCTGATCCGGAGATATTTTCAAGGATAAATCCCTCACCGCCGAAAAGACCGGATGAAAATTTCTTTGTGAAGGTCACATCGAGATTTACGGAATCCTGGGCGCAGAGGAAGGCTCCTTTCTGGCAGATTAGTCCACCGTTTTCCGCGGCATTGACAGGGAGAATCTGACCTGGAACTGTGGAGGCGAATGCAATCGTAGCATCTGGGCGCTCCGCGCGGTAAGTTGCCATGAACATGGATTCACCGGCGAACATGCGGCCGAGGCCTTTCATGAAGCCGCCTCTCGTGTTGGTCGACATGGAGATTCCATCGGTCATCCAGGACATGCCGCCGGACTGGGTGTATATGGTTTCGCCTGGGGAATCAAATTTGATCTCGACTGCCGGGATCGTTGTGCCGATAATTCTGTATTTCATAAGGTACCTCTCTTTCTGGAAAAGTTGATAAGGGAATAATAGCTTTTTGTTCGTATGTTTATTAAGTCATCCCTGAAAATTATGGAGTAAAAAGTTATAGAAAACAGGGTGACAAAGCATTTTTTAGTAATGGTAAAATATGAATAACTGTTTAATTTTATTATAACATGGTCAGTGTTTAAATACTATAAATAGTTGTTTAAGGTTTTCTTACAGATAGCGGTGTCCGCTTGTGTGGGGAAAAGGTGGATGATAAAATAAAAATATATAGAGAAAATGTATGAACGGCTGCAGAAAGCAGCATAAAATACGGATTCAGTGGTAAATGATGGAATCGGTGCGCAGTTTTTGAGCCAAGGAAGGTGATAGGATGAGAAATAAAAAAGTTTGGATACCAGTGATCGCGGCGGGAATGAGTGTATTTTTATTTGGATGTTCAGCAGCATTCGTTCCGGTGGATAACGGCAGTGAATCACAGACAGACAGTGGAAAAACAGAGTCTGCGGAGACGAAGTCTGTGGATAATTCGGAAAAAGAGCCGGCGTATGATCCGCTTTCTGGGGCAGAGAGGATGGAGATCCGAGATGAACTGGAATCATTTGATTCTGATCACGGTTATAGGGATATGGATCCGGAGAAGGCAGATGCGTGCGGCGGTGACATTGCTGATGCCTATGAATTTCTGGGACGGGAAACGGAAAACGGATATGGGTATGTTCTGGGATTTCGAAGAGGAAATGAGGATCCACTAAAGGATCTTAGTATATACAGTCTTGATGATGTGATCGAGGCGGATAAATGGAATGAGGACAAAAATATTTTTGAAAGAGTGTATACATTCGAAAATGTTCATGAAATGTACTATACGGAATCGAAGGATATTCTCTTTTTGGTCCCGACGGGAATAGAGGAGCCGGAAGAACTCAGGAAAGCTTTTGAGTACAGTCTCTGCAGTGGTGATGAGGGAGTACGGTATCTGGAGAGCGTGAAGGAGCGCGGTGTGAGGATGTCGCCGCCAGAGAGTGGAGGTTATCTGACGGTTCGTAGATTTGTGGATGCAGAGGTTTTGGAAGAGTATGTTCCGTTGACGATGGACCAGGAGAAAGAGATTATCGGTTCGGATGAGGTCGTGGAGCCGGAAGTCTATGGAATTGACGGGATCATTTATACGGCGAGCCCTGAGATATATGAGTCAGAAAATCCTGCTGAGGATGAGATCACGGTTCCGGTGTTGAGACTTGCGGAGGAAAAATGTGAGTTTCAGACGGTTGGAGCGGAGGATATGAAGGAGATCACAAGTGCGGAGCTTGAAATTATTCCGGGGAACGGCGAACTGGCAGAAGCTGCAGATGATGAGATTATGGATTCCGCGGATTCGGAAGTAGTTGGAATTTCTGAGGCGCTGTATGATCCGGTTCTGTTAAAGAGAATGGAGGTGATTCTTTCGGAGGCGGCTCCGGGAGAGGCCGGAAAATGTCCGTATAGCGGAATTCTGACATTGACGAAGGCGGATGGAACAACGGTGACGGTGAGACTGGCTGCGGATGGGTGTGATTCCATGGTTTATGGAAGTTACAGCTTTTATCAGGCAGCTGGTGGCGAAGTTGCGGAGATCTGGGATATGTTTCCTGAGTTAAAGAAAGAGATTATGCCGTAGGGGAATAGAAAGTAGAAGAAAAAATCAGTAGGTGATATAGAAGTTTGTCAATAATGATTACTATGTATGAGAGAAAAAGTTGTCAATGACAGATGCTGTGAGTTGTCATGTATTCGGAGGAAGCCGGTTGCAACAGATTTTATAGGTGAAAGTACCTGGTAATTATATGCAGACAGCAGATAAGTAATTGCGAGATTAGGAGAAAAAGATTGAATTATAGAAAAAAAGAGCAGATGGGAATCCTGGAACGACTGACGGAGTATGCGGGATCGGATGCGTATCCGTTTCATATGCCGGGACATAAAAGGCAGGAGATTTCGGACGGGGTGCCGGGGGGATTTCCGGATCCTTATGGGATCGATATTACGGAGATCGATGGATTTGATAACCTGCACCATGCGGAAGGAATTTTGAAGGATGCTATGAATGAGGCGGCTGCAGTTTATGGGGCAGACCGGTCATGGTATCTGGTGAATGGGAGTACATGCGGGATCTTGAGCGCGGTATTTGCGGTGACGGAAAATGGTGGGAAGATTTTGACTGCCAGGAACTGTCATAAGGCAGTGTATCATGCAATCTATTTGAACCGGCTGAAGGCGGAATATCTGTACCCGGAGGAGATCACGGAGTTTGGAATCAATGGTGGGATCCGGGCAGAAGATGTGCGTAGGGCGCTTGAACTTGAAAGAGATGTGATAAAACACTCAGGAAATCTGGAGAGTGCGAAAAACGCAGGAAGCTCTGAAAATGAGGAAAATTCCGAGAATAGAAGGAACCATGAAAGCATAAAAAATTCGGAAAACAGGCGGAAAAAATGCGCAGAGATCCAGGCTGTCCTGATCACATCCCCAACTTACGAGGGCGTGGTGTCGGATATACAAGCAATTGCGGATGTAGCTCATGAGTATGGGGTTCCGCTGATCGTGGATGAAGCACACGGGGCGCATTTGGTGTTTGCGGATCGGTGTCATGGTTTTCCGAAGTCGGCGTTGGAATATGGGGCGGATATTGTGATCCAGAGTCTTCATAAGACGCTGCCGAGCTTTACGCAGACGGCGATCCTGCATGTGAAGGGAGATCTTGTGGATCAGGACAGAGTTGCTAGGTATTTGTCCATGTTTCAGACGTCCAGTCCGTCGTATCTGTTTATGGCGGGGATGCAGCGGTGCATCCGGTATATGGACGGGGCTGGCCGGGATGAGATGATTCGGTATGAGAAGCGGCTGGAGCGCTTTATGGAGCGGATGAGAGGGCTGCGGGTGCTTGAAGTTTTGACACATGAAATTTGTGATAAGTACGAGACTGTGGCAGGCTGGGATCCGTCGAAGATCGTGGTTTCTACGATGCATGCGGAGGATTTTCATGGGGAAGAACTGGCGGAGGTGCTGAGAAATAAATATCATCTGGAGATGGAGATGACGGCACCGGAGTATGTGATCGCGATGACATCTCTTATGGATACGGATGAGGGATTTGAGAGGTTGGCGGCGTCGTTTCTGGAAATCGATGAAGAGCTGATGAAGGCTGAGGGTGAAAGTAAACGGGATCGGAAGAATAGAAAAGAATCAGAAGAAATGAAATTAGAGCAGGGAATGAAAAATTCTAAAGCTCTAGAGACCTTAGAATCCCAGATTTCACATCCAATCGAGAGAATGACCATCTGCGAGGCGATGGATGCCAATACGGGGCGTACAGCGCTTCAGGATACGGTTGGAAAGGTATCTGCGGAGTTTGTTTATCTGTATCCGCCGGGAATTCCGATCATTGCGCCGGGGGAAGTGTTTACGGAGGAAATTGTAAGAAAGATCGAGGCGTATCAGGCAGCAGGACTTCTTGTGCAGGGACCTGCGGATCCGGCGGCTGGCTTGATTTTAACGGTTGCAGAGGATAAGAGATTTTGATACAATGAAAAGATAGAACCTGAAAATAAGAGCGCATAAAAGATAAAAGTTTGTTCCAGAGTGTCTGTTTAATCGATTAAATTTTTAGCGAATTTTTTTGAGAAAGTTATTCGGAATAGTAAAAAGAAAACCGATGGAACTGCTATGAAAAATTTTAGCGGATAAGCGGGTAAGGTTAAGGGGTCTATTGGATACAAATTATAAAAACAGAAGGCTGAGAAAAGTAAATGGGCAGGATATATTATCTTCTTGGGAAGAGTGCGACAGGAAAAGATACGCTGTATAAGGAAATTTTGAAGCGGCGGCCGGGAATGCGGACGGTGACGATGTATACGACACGGCCGATCCGGGAAGGCGAGACGGACGGAGTGGAATATTTCTTTACGGACCGGGCAGAGTTTGAACGGCAGGAAACGGCCGGAAAGGTGATCGAGGAGAGAACTTACCAGACGGTGGCAGGTCCGTGGACTTATTATACAGTGGATGACGGACAGTTTAACGTTGTTGGCGACGAATCCTGTCTCATGATCGGGACGTTGGAGTCCTATGAGAAGATGTGCTCATATTTTGAAGCTGGAAAGATGGTACCGGTTTATATTGAGGTGCCGGACGGCGTAAGGCTCATGCGGGCGGTCAAGAGAGAGGAAAACCAGAAAAATCCGAATTACCGGGAAGTCTGCCGGAGATATCTGGCGGATGAGAAAGACTTTTCGGAGGAGAATCTGGAACGGCTTGGAATTAAGAAACGATATCAGAATACGGATATAGGAATCTGCGTGGAAGAAATCCTCAGGGATTTAGATAAATAACTTTTTATAGACGTTATTTTGTGGTAAGATAGGGTGGAGACACGGTTATCGATAGGAGTTCTGCCGGCTCCCAAAATAAAAGGGAATTGGCCGGAGGAAGATCTAAAAATAATAAAATCTGCGAGATATGCTGTGAGGTTGAAATATGAAGATCTGGCACGGAAAGCAGAAGTGTTTTGAAACAATGAGATGAGGAGGGATGCAGCCATGTCAGAAGGAAAGATCACTGGATTTGAAGAGATCCTCGGAAATGAAATGGTGAAAGACCACTTTAAGAAAGCGATTGCGAATCACAAGATCTCGCACGCCTATATCCTGACGGGGGAAGCCGGTATGGGGCGGAAATCCATCGCGAACGCATTTGCGATGACGCTGCTCTGTGAGAAAGGCGGAAGCGAGCCGTGTATGACCTGCCATTCCTGCAAACAGGTTATGAGCGGAAACCATCCGGATCTCATCTATGTAAAGCATGAAAAGCCGGGAAGCATCGGCGTGGATGATGTGCGGGAACAGATCAATGACACGATCATGATTCGCCCGTACAGCAGTTATTACAAGATCTATATCGTGGATGAGGCGGAAAAGATGACGGTCCAGGCACAGAATGCCCTGTTAAAGACCATCGAGGAGCCGCCGTCCTATGCGGTCATCATTCTGATCACAACGAATCAGGAGGCGTTTTTACCGACGATCCTCTCCAGATGCGTTCAGATGAAGTTAAAGCCGCTTAAGGACTTCACAATCAAGAGCTACCTGACCCAGAATCTCCATATTCCGGAGAGGGACGCGGATATCTGCGCGGCCTTCGCGAGAGGAAATCTCGGAAAGGCGATCCACCTGGCTTCATCGGATGAATTCAAGGAACTTTTCCAGAAGGTCATGGTCCTGGTGAAAAACGTGGGAACCATGGATATTTCCATGCTTCTGGACTGTATCCGCGAGATGAAAGAGCAAAACTTTGATATCGGCGAGGTGCTGGACTTAATGCAGCTCTGGTACCGGGACGTGCTCATGTTCAAGGTTACGAAGGACATGAACCTGCTGATATTCAAGGATGAATATAAAATGATCAATGAGACGGGTGAGAAAGTCGATTATGCCGGTCTGGAAGCAATTTTGGCGGCGATCGATACGGCTAGAACACGTTTGAACGCAAACGTAAATATGGAATTAGCGATGGAATTACTCCTGCTGACCATGAAGAACCCGTCATAAGGAGTAAAGCATGACGAAAGTAATCGGGATCCGCTTCCGAAAAGCGGGAAAAGTATATTATTTCAGCCCTGGCGAGAATGAGATCAAGACCGGCGACCATGTGATCGTCGAGACAGCCAGAGGCGTGGAGTACGGATATGTGGTGCTTGGAACCCATGAGGTGGATGACAAGAAGGTGATCCAGCCGTTAAAATCCGTGATCCGCATGGCGACACCGGCGGACGAGGAGACGGAGCGCCGCAACAAGGAGAAGGAAAAAGAGGCGTTCAAGGTCTGTGTAGAGAAGATCAAGAAGCACAACCTCAGCATGAAACTCATCGACACGGAGTACACCTTTGACAACAACAAGGTGCTGTTCTACTTTACGGCGGACGGAAGAATTGACTTCCGTGAGCTGGTAAAGGACCTGGCGTCTGTGTTTAAGACGAGAATCGAGCTTCGCCAGATCGGTGTCCGCGACGAGACAAAGATCGTCGGCGGAATCGGCATCTGTGGAAGACCGCTTTGCTGCGCGTCCTACTTGTCTGAGTTTATTCCGGTATCCATCAAGATGGCGAAAGAGCAGAATCTGTCCTTAAATCCTACGAAGATCTCTGGTGTCTGCGGCAGACTCATGTGCTGCTTAAAGTATGAGGAGGACACTTACGAGGAGTTAAACGGAAGACTTCCGAATATCGGTGACTATGTGACGACGGATGACGGTTTAAAGGGTGAGGTCCACAGCGTCAGCATCCTGCGTCAGCTTGTGAAGGTCGTTGTAACAGTAAACAACGATGAGAAGGAGATCCGCGAGTACAAGGTGGATCAGCTGAAATTCCGTCCGAAAAAGAGACGGGAGAAACAGTCCTCCAGCGACGCGGAGTTAAAGCAGTTGGAGGCACTGGAGAAAAAAGAAGGGAAATCAAAACTCGATGGCGATTGAGTTAAAGGAAAATGAACGTCTGGATGATCTTCAGAGAAATGGTCTGCAGATCATCCAGAAGACAGATGGATTCTGTTTTGGGATGGACGCGGTGCTGCTTTCCGGTTTTGCGGCAGTGAAGCCTGGGGAGCGGGCGCTGGATCTCGGAACGGGAACGGGGATCATTCCGCTTCTTCTCTCCGCGAAGACGGAGGGAGAGCACTTTTCGGCACTTGAGATCCAGGATGAGATCGCCGAGATGGCGGAGCGGAGTGTGCAGTTGAACCATCTGGAAGAAAAAATTGAGATCGTACATGGGGATATCAAGGAAGCCAGCCGGATTTTCGGAGCGGCTTCCTTTGATGTCGTTACGACAAATCCGCCGTATATGAATGATGCCCATGGGCTTAAGAATCCGACGGAGGTGAAGGCGATCTCCCGGCACGAGGTGCTCTGTACACTGGAGGATGTGGTGCGGGAAGGCGCGAAGGTGCTTAAACCGGGCGGAAGAATGTATATGGTACACCGGCCGCACAGACTGATCGAGATTTTGGGGACTATGAAGCAGTATAAGCTGGAGCCGAAGCGGATGAAGCTGGTCCACCCGTTTAAGGATAAGGACGCGAATATGGTTCTTATTGAGGCGGTCCGCGGCGGCGGGGCCTGGATGAAGGTGGAGGCGCCGGTAATCGTTTATAAGGAACCGGGGGTGTATACGGACGAGATATATTCTATTTATGGATATTAAGTAATCGGCAGGGAAAAGTCACTCCTGTATACAAAAATAATAGAATACCGAGTAGTTTTATAGGCTGAGTGGTATTGAAAAATTACGATTAAAAATATGCGAAAGTTAAAAACAGTCTTATAGATTAGGAAAAGCAGCTGGCGGCAGGTTGTGGAATGCAGCGTCCGGTAGCAGGAGGAAATTGGTCATGCAGGGAAAATTATATTTATGTGCAACGCCCATCGGAAATCTGGATGATATCACGCTGCGGGTGTTAAATACGTTGAAAGAGGTGGATCTGATCGCCGCGGAGGACACGAGGCACAGCATCAAGCTCTTAAACCACTTTGACATCAAGACGCCGATGACCAGTTACCATGAGTTCAACAAGGTGGAAAAGGCGAGAGTCCTCGTTGAGAAGATGAAGGAAGGCACGAATATCGCGCTGATCACGGACGCCGGAACACCGGGAATCTCGGATCCGGGCGAGGAGCTTGTAAAGCAGTGCTATGAGGCAGGAATCGAGCTGACCTCTCTTCCGGGACCAGCGGCATGCATCACGGCGCTGACGATCTCCGGAATGGCGACGAGACGGTTCGCGTTTGAGGCGTTTCTCCCGTCGGATAAGAAGGAAAAGCAGAGAATTCTGGAAGAATTAAAGTCTGAGACCCGGACGATCATTCTCTATGAGGCACCGCACCGCCTGGTACGGACGTTGGAAGAACTCTTAGAGGCTCTTGGAGACCGTAAGATCACGATCTGCAGGGAACTCACAAAGAAGTATGAGACGGCGTTCCGAACCACGTTCAAGGGGGCTTTAGAGCACTTTGAGACGGAGGAGCCGAGAGGCGAATGCGTCATCGTGGTCGAGGGAAAGAGCCTGGAGGAGATCAAAAAAGAGAAAGAGCAGACATGGGAAGCCATGTCGATCACGGAGCATATGGACGTTTACCTGTCACAGGGGATCGAGAAGAAGGATGCGATGAAGCTTGTGGCGAAGGACCGCGGAATTGGGAAGCGGGATGTGTACCAGATGTTGTTGGATGAGCAGGAATAGGGAATTCGAGAAAATAGGGAAGATGTATTGCTGGTTGCTGGGAATTCCGACCTATGACGAGATGATAAACAGCAACTTAGGTGATTACCTGATGTAAAATCTTATACAGACTGGATGAAAAGCCCCGGTTCACAGTGTTGAGGCACTGCGGACCGGGGCTTTGTTTTAGGATAGATGCTGAATGTTACGCAAATTTTGCCTTTAATGTTCTGATCGCCGGGGACTGTACGAGGATCGTGTAGGCTACGCCGCCGAGAACGATTCCTGCGAGAGTCTGCATGGACAGGGTGAACATTTCGCCGAAGGCAACGACTGTGCCGTAGAGCGGGATCTTTACTAAGGTGTAGCCGATGACGTGGGCGATTCCGCCTACGATAGCGCCGACAAGCCAGGAATATTTAAAGTTCGGCAGAAGCTTGTAGGCGATGGTTCCGGCGATAAATGCCCAGAGTCCCTTTAATACCATAGTCGGGAGTACCCATACCGCGTAGCCGCCGAGAAAATCGGAGAGACCTGCGCCGATGGCACCGGCGAGTACACCGCGTCTTGTGCCGAATAAGCAGACGGTCAGGATGATCATGCAGTCGCCGAGGTGGGTGTAGCCGAAGGCGGAAGGAATTTTAAAGAAATATGTTCCGACGAAGACCAGGGCGCTCATTAAGCCGATGATGGAGATGTCAAGGGTGGTGTCCTGGGATGTAGTATTTTTCATAGGGGTGTCCTCCTTTTATTTTAATCCCATAAATTTTGCCGCATTATTATAGAAGATATTTTCCAGTCCTTCATCATCCACGCCGCAGGCCATGATCTTCTGGATCTCGACGGTCGGGGCATGGAACGGGGAGTCGATGCCGAACATGACTTTTTCGTGGCCGACGGTGTTGTAGGCGTTGGCGATCTGGACGCTCATGGAGGTTCCGGAGGTCTCAAGCCAGATATTGTCGTATTTTCTCGCCATGGTGATCGCCGCGTCAACGTAGACGCCGTGGGCATGTCCCATATGGATCATGACGATCGGGAGATGCGGGTGGCGCTCGGCTAGAAGACCGATCTGCCACGGGAGCGAGAACGGCGGATGTCCAGAGTGGATGAATAACGGTTTTCCGTACTTCTCACAGATCTCAGCCACCGGATCCACACAAGGGGCATCGGCGCAGTAGCCGTCGAAGAGGGACTGAAGCTTTGCGCCCGCGAAATGCTCGTCGCGGATATAGTGCTCTAAGGCATCGTAGGCAGTTTTTCCTTCGGCGCAGTTGATCCACATTAACGGGATGATCTTATCTGGATGGGCCTTGAATGCGGCAACCGTCTCTTCATTTGTGTGCGGACCGTCGGAACAGAGAATCGTCTTTTCAATATTGAATTCTTCCATTTGTTTTAAGAGAAGGTCTGCGTTGAAGTGTATATTGAACGGGCTGCCGAATGTGCCGATGTGGCTGTGGGCATCGATCTTTTTGAATTTGCTGAAATCGCTTGTAATACTCATAATATCGCTCCTTTTAGTAAGGCATTTTCGGTAAACTTTCGCATGCGGTAAATATGTGACTATCATATAGGAGATATGGC
>CAVFLH010000088.1:0-4874 GCA_963622995.1 uncultured Eubacteriales bacterium
GCGCATAGGTTGCCTGACCGCGCTTCTCCTGAAGCATTTCCTCAACATCCACATCGATGTCGATATGTAGACTATTTGTCCGCACTAAGAGACATACCGTCTCTACCTGCGTGGTTCCAGGGAACATATCGACACAGCATACTCTTGTTGCCTTGTAACCGCTCGCCTGCAGCACTACGAGATCTCTCGCGAGACTCGTAGGTTTGCAGGAGATGTAAATCATTCTTTCACACCTATAATGGTCGATGATCTTCGGCAACGCCTTCGGATGAATGCCGTCTCTCGGAGGATCAAGGACGATGAGGTCCGGGCGCTCTTCCAGGGTGTCTAATACTTTTAAGACATCACCGGCGATGAAATCGCAGTTTGTAAGGCCGTTCTGCTCCGCGTTCACCTTCGCCGCCTCGACGGCTTCCTCGATGATCTCCACGCCCGTCACATGCTCCGCGGCCGGGGCGAGAATCTGGGCGATGGTGCCGGTTCCGCTGTAGAGGTCGAAGACCTTTCTTCCATCTGTCTCGCCGATATACTCTCTCGCTGTCTCATAGAGGACTTCCGCTCCGAGGGAGTTTGTCTGGAAGAAGGAGAACGGTGTGATCTTGAATTTCAGTCCCAGGAGTTCTTCCATAAAGAAGTCCTGTCCGTGAAGGATCACGGTGCGGTCGTTCTGTACTACGTCAGCGAGGCTGTCATTCTCCGTGTGAAGGATTCCAGCAAAGGAACCTTCAAGGTCCAGTCCCAGGAGTTTTTCTTTCCAGCCCTCAAGCAGTTCTTCCTCTGTGAACTCACTCTTCCATGTTCCCTCTGTCTGAGTGGAGGTCACAAGATCCACCAGGATCTCTCCGGTCTTCACGCCGCGGCGGACCAGAAGGTGTCTTAAATATCCCACATGCGCCATTTTCTTGTAGAATGTGGCGCCCTGCTCTGTAAAATAGTCTAACGTTGTCTTTAAGATCTTACAGCAGTCCGGATGCACCAGAACGCACTGGTCCACCGTCACGATATCATAGAAGCTGCCGCGCTTGTGCATGCCCAGGGTCATCGGACCGTCCTTGAACTCATCGCCGAAGGAAAATTCCATCTTGTTGCGGTATGCTCTCGCAAGCGGGCTGCCCTTGATTCCCTCAAAGTTGTAACCGGTCGGGAGAACCGGATCTAAGAGTGCACGGACCTGCCCAGCCTTGATCTTTAACTGTTCTTCGTAAGGCACGGTCTGGTAGGTACATCCGCCGCAGTCCGCGCGGTGTGGACATGCGCCCTCTGTGTTTTCGTAGGCTGCCGGGGTCACTACCTTTAAAAGGCGTCCCTCGCATTTTCCTTTTCTCTGTTTGGAGATCGCGATCTCCACCTCCTGTCCCGGAAGCGCGTTCTTTACGACCACTTTCTCCTCACCGATGTGGAGAACTCCCTTGTTCGGGAAATCCATCTTTTCCACCACGCCGGTGTAAATCTCACCTTTTTTCATCTTGTACTCCTCTATATAAAGATGTCGGGGTCAAAAAGTCTTTTGGCCCCGACTCCTGTCCTCTAATTTACCTTGATGGCTTACGCCTCTGTCTCTTCTGTCTTCTTCGGAGCTTCCTCCTCGTCCTCGAAAAAGTCGTCGTCGAAGTCATCGTCGAAATCGTCCTCAAAGTCTTCCAGATAATCCGGTGTGAAAAAACGATAAACCGCATATGCGATCGCTGCTACGGCAGCAACTGCACCGATGATTGCAAGTACCCAGAGAATACAGGTCTTTTTCTTATCTTCTTCTTCTTTTTTATGAAGCAGTTCATTCAGCTTGGACGCGTTCATAAGTTCTTCCATTTTGCTGAGTGCGTCTTTACTCATCATATCGAATTTGTTCATCCTCGCACATCCTTTCTGCAGCCATTCTTTTACAGCCGCCCGTCCGAACATGAGATCCGGGCAGATACTTTGTAATAGTATATCATGATTTTATGGTTTTTACTATCCCTAAATTTCATAGTTTTTGGCATCTCTTTTTTATACTTCGGTATATGGAGTTTCACAAGCAAACATGATAAAATCAAGTTGCTGTCGAACCTCCAGCAGAAAGGAGGTGTTGTTTGTGGAATCTTTAAGTACATTCTTTGTCTCTGTTATGGCTAGCATAGTTGGCTACTATGTGTGCAAATGGATGGACAGGGACGACCGACAGTAACAGCCTGAACGGATCAGCTCACCGTAACGAGCAAGAAAACCCCTGGAGCGGCAACTCCAGGGGTTTTCGTGTGTCTGTGGAAATATAAGTACATTCCTTAGCTGTATTTCATTATATGCGATTACTCAGGAAAAATCAACACTAAAATTCTTAAATCCAGTCTTGACCTCTCTTTACATCTTCTTCAACTTCGCAAACGAAGCAAACATCTTCCTAGTCCCGATGGCTGCGTTGTCGAAATCCACCGTGACCTCAAAATCTTTTCCGCCGTCCGCAATAGATTTCACGGTTCCGTCGCCGAAACGCATGTGGTGGACACGGTCGCCCTCGGAGTAGTCCAGGGACTTCGGCTTTTCTACGGTGAACGTCTTTCCGAAGGTCGGTGTCGTCTTCGGTGCCGCGGAAGTACTGGACGCGTATGGGTTCTTATAGGCATCAGATTTCTGTCCGAAGAGGCTCACGCCCGCCGGGCGGTTCTGGAATCTTCCGGTGTGGCCGGCGGTTTTTCCGGCTGTATCGGAACTCTTTGCCCAGGGAAGTCCCGCTTCCTCCGCGATGTCCTTATAGGCGTCCGCCGCCTTCTTCCAGCCTGTCTTTGTGTCATCCTGATCCGGTCTCTCAAGGCACACGTCCGGGATCTCATTGATAAACCGGCTCGTTCTTTCCGGTTGTATCTGTCCTTTTATCATACGGCTCTTTGCCGCGGTCAGAGTCAGACGCTTCTCCGCCCTCGTAATTCCCACATAGCAGAGACGGCGCTCTTCCTCCAGCGCCTCCGGACCTTCCATCAGGGACATTCCGCTGGGGAAAAGTCCATCTTCCATTCCCGCGAGATACACATACGGGAACTCCAGACCCTTCGCAGAGTGCAGCGTCATAAGAACAATTCTATCCTCAGACTCATCCATGCTGTCGATATCCGCAACCAGGGCAACTTCCTCCAGGAACGCGGAAAGACTCGGCTCATCGGCGCTCTCCCAGTAGGAAACGGCCTTATTGATCAACTCCTCGATATTTTCCATTCTGGACTCGGCTTCCACCTCGCCCTCTTCCTTCAGCTCGTCCCGGTATCCCGTCTTATCAAGGATCGCCTCGATCACATCCTTGATCGGAGTCTCCTCTCTAAGCATCTTCCGGAATTCACTGATCTGGTCCGTAAATATCCCGATCTTTAACGCCGCCTTTCCGATTCCCGGAACCGCCTGAACGCGCTCTAACGCCTCATAGAAGCTCATATCATTCTCCAGGGCGAACATGTTCACCCTGGCAACACTCATGGCACCGATTCCACGCTTCGGGACGTTGATGATCCTCTGGACAGCCAGATCATCCCGCCCATTTGCGATCGTCTTTAAGTAGCAGAGAACATCCTTGATCTCTTTTCTCTGATAGAAGTTTACGCCGCCCACGAGACGGTACGGGAGGTTGTACGCGACGCATTTCTCCTCGAACAGACGGGACTGGGCGTTCGTGCGGTAGAGGATCGCGTAATCCTTCCACGGTCCGCCCCTCTTCACGATATCCCTCACGATCCATTCCGCTTCCTCGAAAGAGCTGCTGAACTCCCGGAACACCGGCCGCTCTCCAACCTCATTCTCGGTCCAGAGCGTCTTATCTTTTCTTCCGGTATTGTTCTTGATCACCTCATTCGCGGAATCCAGGATCATCTTCGTGGAGCGGTAATTCTGCTCCAGCTTGATCACCTTCGCCCCCGGGAATGTCTCCTCGAAGCTTAAGATGTTCCTGATATTCGCGCCGCGGAACCGGTAGATCGACTGGTCGTCATCGCCCACCACGCAGATATTGTGGTACTTTGCGGCTAAGAGACTAACCAGCTTAAACTGCACCGTATTCGTATCCTGGTACTCGTCCACCATAATATAGCGGAAACGGTCCTGATAATACTCCAAAACTTCCTGTTTTGACTGGAACAGCTCCACAGTCTTCACGAGAAGGTCATCGAAATCCAGGGCATTGTTCTTTTTCAGGCGTTTCTGGTACTCCATATAGAGCTCCGCGATCCGCTGAAGTCTCGAATCCCCTTCGGCCTTCGCGCTGAGCATGAACTCTTCCGGGCTGATCATCTCGTTCTTCGCGGAGGAGATCACACCGAGAACGCCCCGCTCCTTTAAGATCTTCTGGTTTACCTCAAGATCCTTGAAGATCTGCTTCATCAGAGTCTTCATATCATCGGAATCGTAGATGGAAAAGTCCGTCGTATAGCCAAGATTCTCAATAAATCTTCTTAAGATCCGCACACAGAGGGAGTGGAACGTGCTGACCCAGACGCTGTCCGCGCCGAACTCCACGAGGCTGTTGACACGGTCCCGCATCTCGCCCGCCGCCTTGTTCGTGAAGGTGATCGCCAGGATATTCCAGGGTTTCACGCCCTTTTCTTCTATTAAATAAGCAACCCGGTGCGTTAGGGCGCGTGTCTTTCCGGATCCGGCGCCCGCCAGCACTAAGAGCGGACCTTCCGTGGTGAAGACAGCTTCCCGCTGCATCGGATTTAATGTATCGTAATTATTCATCATGTTCCCCTTTCACGTTCCCGGATACCAGTTTATCCGCACATATTTTCCACATGCCGAAACCGCCGGTATTCCAACAACAGATGCCTTTATTCTACCACAGGAACACTCGTTCGTGCAATCCTTTCTTCCACAAAAAAAGCCCTGGATGGGAGCGCATCAGGCATCTCCTATCC
>CAVFLH010000088.1:4884-10917 GCA_963622995.1 uncultured Eubacteriales bacterium
TATCCAGGACTTTTTACCGGCCAGCGGCCATATTCAGCCGCCAAACTTATTTTCTATTTTTTAGAATTCCAGATAAGCACCTTTCATCGGGCTTGCCGCATGCTCGCTGAACATGCGGAGCACGCCGCTCTTGTAGCGGAGCTCTCTCGGCTTCCAGTTTTTCTTTCTCTCGGCAAGGACTGCGTCGATCTCCTCCGGAGTCTTTCTCTCGCCCTTGATTCCGATGATGTTTAACTTTCTCTCCATAACATCGATCTCGATGAGATCGCCTTCCTCAACGAGGGCGATCGGGCCGCCGTCTGCTGCCTCCGGGCTGCAGTGTCCGATCACCGGGCCTGTGGAGGCGCCGGAGAATCTTCCGTCTGTGATGAGGGCAATGGAACGTCCCAGCTCCTTATCGCTGCTGATAGCCTCGGATGTGTAGAACATCTCCGGCATACCGCTTCCCTTCGGTCCCTCGTAGCGGATGAAGACTGCGTCGCCCTTCTGAACCTTGTGCTTCAGAACAGCGTCCAGGCACTCTTCCTCGCTGTCGAACGGTCTTGCCTTGAGGACAGCCTTGAACATCTCCTTCGGGCATGCGGTGTGCTTGATCACAGCGCCTTCCGGTGCAAGGTTTCCGCGGAGAACCGCGATGCTGCCGTCTGTTCCGATGGCCTTGTCAGCCGGACGGATGATGTCCTGTCTTGTGATGGAGATTCCGTAGCGCTCGTTGAACTTCTGGAGCCATTTCTCGCAGCGCTCATAGAATCCGTTCTCTCTTAATTCCTTTAAGTTCTCACCGAGGGTCTTACCTGTCACGGTCATGACATCAAGGTGAAGCTGGTCCTTGATTTCCTCCATGATCGCCGGAACGCCGCCTGCATAGTAGAAGCACTCTGCCGGCCACTTTCCAGCCGGGCGGATGTCGAGAAGATACTTCGCGCCGCGGTGGAGTCTGTCGAAGGTGTCGCCTGTGATCTCGATTCCCAGTTCATGAGCGATTGCCGGGATGTGAAGCAGGCAGTTTGTGCTTCCGGAGATCGCTGCATGTACGAGGATCGCATTCTCGAAGCTGTCCATGGTCACGATATCGCTCGGGCGCATGTTGTCCATCTGCGCCAGCTTGACGGCTTGTTTTCCGGCCTCTCTCGCGTAGTTTAAGAGGTCCGGGCTTGTTGCAGGCATCAGGGCGCTTCCCGGAAGGGCAAGTCCAAGGGCCTCAGCCATGATCTGCATGGTGGATGCGGTTCCGATGAAGGAACATGCGCCGCAGCTCGGACATGCGTTGTGCTTTGCCCAGTTTAAGCGGTTCTCGTCGATTTCGCCGCGCTCATACTGCGCGCTGTACATGCCCAGCTGTTCCAGAGTCAACATCTCCGGACCTGCATTCATGGTTCCGCCCGGTACAACGACTGCCGGAATATTCACGCGGAATAATCCCATCAGGTTTCCCGGCATTCCCTTATCACAGCTTGCGAGGTATACACCTGCGTCGAACGGGGTCGCGTTTGCGTGGATCTCGATCATGTTCGCGATCATCTCGCGGCTTGCAAGGCTGTAGTTGATGCCGTCTGTTCCCTGGCTCTCGCCGTCACAGATATCCGTACAGAAATATTTCGCGCCGTGGCCGCCCGCCTCAGCAATTCCTTTTTTTACTTCATCTACAAGAATATGGAGATGTCCGCTTCCCGGATGGCTGTCGCCTGCGGTGCTCTCGATGATAACCTGCGGCATCGCAAGCTCCTCCGGTTTCCAGCCGGTACCGATCCTCAATGGATCAAGCTCCGGAGCAAGCTTTCTCATTTCCTGACTTTTCAGACATTTCATGATGTTCCTTCTTTCTGTTTTGAGTGATTATTTTTATGCAAAGAATGAAATTACGAGCGCAACAAGGAAGCCAGTCACACCGACAAGAGTCTCCATAATCGTCCATGTCTTTAATGTTGTCTTCTCATCAAGACCGACCAGAGATCTTACCAGCCAGAAGCCTGAATCATTAAAATGGGAGCAGACTGTAGAACCACCGGCTACCGCTGCAGTTGTGCAGGCAAGATATAACGGGGACAGCTCACTGATTCCCGGAAGTGCCGCAACGATACCGGCGGCCATGGTCATGGCAACAGTTGCTGAGCCAACGCTGATGCGGACAAGAACCGCAATGATAAACGCGAGTACAACGATCGGAAGGTTCATGGACGCAACTGCGTTTCCGATCACATCTCCGAGTCCGGAGTACTGAAGCACATAGCGGAGCACACCGCCGCATGCTGTAACGAGAAGGATCAGTCCTGTCGGCTCTAAGGACTTTGTCATGACCTTCTCAAGCTCTTTCATTGAGTATCCATGCTTTATACCGAGCCCGAACATGGCTGCCAGTGTCGCAAGCAGGAGTGCTACAAACGGCTCACCTAAGAATTCAAAAATCGGTGCGATTCCGGATAATGCCGGAACAACGCCACAAACAGAGTCTAAAATAATCAGGACTAACGGGATCATGATGATTCCGACAATCAGCCAGAAGCTCGGAAGCTTTGACTCATCGATCGCTTCCTGATTCGCCACATTCTCCGGAACAGGAATATCATATTTCTTACCGCAGATCGAGCCCCAGATCGGACCCGCCACGATCATAGCGATCGTTCCGCATCCAATTCCTACTAAGATGACCCAGCCGAGATCGACATTTAACATCGTCGCTACGAGAACCGGTCCCGGTGTCGGCGGGATAAACGCATGCCCTACCGCAAGTCCTGCGAGAAGCGGAATTACATAGAAAAGAGAGGAGCGCTTTGTCTTCTTCGCGAGGGAGAATGCAAGCGGGATCAGAATGATCAGTCCTGCATCGAAGAATACCGGCATCGCGATCACGAGACCTGTGATTCCCAGCGCCCATGCGGCCTTCTCGTCACCGAATTTCTTTACCATCGTGACGGCGATCGTCTGCGCGCCGCCCGATACTTCTAGGATTGCGCCAAACATTGATCCCAGACCTACAAGCAGGGCAATTCCTTTTAACGTGTTTCCAATTCCATCATTGACCGCCGCGATAATGTCCTGCGTCGGCATTCCCGCCAGCAGTCCGATAGCGATTGCTCCGATTAAGATCGCGATCATCGCCTGGACATCGAACTTGATGATCAGCACAAGCAGGATCACAAGACCAACGATTGCTGCCAGGACAAGGCGTGTCGGGTTGAGTACAACTCCTTCAGACATAGTGGATTTACCTCCAGTGTATTTGTTTTTGATGTCATCAGACATGTTATGTTGCTTTAATGGGTACTCTCGCATATTTGTCTGATGTCTTATGTCTATGTGCATAATCTAACATTTTTCTGTGCTTTTTGCAATACATGTCTGATGTATTTCATTTTTTCTCTTTTTCGCACAAAAAAAGCAGGGAAAAATTGTGCACTATTTTTCCCTGCTCTCTGCATTTCTATTCTATTTGGAATCGTCTGACGTCAGGTGTTCTTTCTTCTCCTCTGTCTCCGCCTGCATCTCATACGCTGTCCGGCGTCTCAAAAGCTCCTGCCGGTTGTACGTCAGATGCATCACCATCGCGCATCGCGCCCCCGTGGAGTCATGGTTCGCGATGGCCTCCGTGATGGCCCGGTGGGTCGTGATCGTCTCCGTTCGGAGCGCACGCCTTGTCAGGTTCACGAACGTATTGATACTTGAATTGATGATCGGGATCAGGGATTCCATAACCTGATTCTTGCTGCACCGGGCAATCCAGGTGTGAAACTCGATATCCTTCGGCATATGGTCCTTGTCCGCAAGGTAAAGCTCTTCCGTCTCCCTGCACAGTCTCTTGAGTGTCGCAATATCCTCATCTGTCGCGTAAACTGCCGCCTTTGCCGCAATCTCCGGCTCCAGAATCAGACGGACATCAAAGAGATCCAGCGCCAGCTTAAACCTATCGTGGAGCTTCGCCGTGAGTCCCAATGGATCGTCCTCGATCGGCGTCAGGCTGTTTACATATGTTCCCGCACCTCTCCGGACCTGCAGAACACCCTTCGTCACCAGTCCTTTCACCGCCTCGCGGATCGTACTGCGCCCGACCTCGAACATCTCCGCAAGTTCAAACTCATTCGGCAGCCGGTCTCCCACCGCCAGCGGTTTCTTTTCAATATATTCTAAGATCCGGTCCTCGATCTGGCTTCCCAGGAGCTTTCTGTCCCCTTTTTTCTTCGTTTCCATAATTTCCCCCATGATCGTCTAAAGTTGTCTGATGTCTCTATTATACGGGAGATAGAATGCGCTGACAAGTTAATTTTTCCTAACTGCCAAATCCGGCAAGTCAAAAAAGATCCCGCACACGGACATTATCCAAAATCTGTGTGCGGGATCTGAATCATCACTATATTTTTACAGCTCATCCTTCACATATCCCGCCACATTATAAGCATGGTCGGAGATACGTTCCAGGTTGCTTAAGATATCTAAGAACACAACACCTGCAGACGGGTTGCACTCATTCTTGGAAAGACGCTCGATATGCTTGTCGCGCATCTCCTCTTCCAGAGTATCTACCCGGTCTTCCAGCTTGCTGACCTGACGGATATCTTCCATGCTGCCGTCCTGACGGGCAGCGACCGCATGATCCACAGCTCCGATAGCCGCCCCGGAAATCTCCTTTAGATCATCGATACCGGTCTCAGAGAAGGCAAGTCCATGTTCCTTCAGGTACTGCGCTGCCTCCGCAAGGTTCTCCGCATGGTCACCAATACGTTCTAAATCACTGATGCTGTAGAACAGATTGCTGACCTGAACCTTCTGTTTCTCATTTAAGGACAGGTTGTTGACCTTAATGAGGTACTCGGTGAGCTTCTTATTTAAAATATCGATTTCATTCTCATTCTTAAATACTTCATCGAGATCCTCATACTTGTCTTCCACAAGTATATTTGCGGCAAGCTTTAAATTTGCAAGAGCCATCTTACCCATATGAACGACTTCCATCACACCAACCTCCAGCGCAAATGTCGGAGACTGGAAAATACGCTCATCGAGAACAGGGATCTCGTCTTCCTTCGTCTTTTCCTTCTCCTCATCTTCCTTTGTCTCCCGGACAATAAGTCCGGAGAACGCTACAAGCTGCTTTGCAAACGGGAAGAGAAGCAGTGTATTCGTAACATTAAAGAAAGTATGGAACATGGAGATCTGGACTGCATTGATGCTGCTCTGGGCAATGTCCGGGCGAATCATGGAAATGATATACATGCCGATTCCAAATACAATCGCGCCAAAGCTGTTGAATGTCAGATGGATCACAGATGCGCGCTTCGCATTGCGGCTTGCACCGGCACTGGATAAGAGTGCTGTCAGACATGACCCGATATTCTGTCCGAGTGTGATATAGATCGCGGCATTCGTGGATACCACTCCGCTCAGCGCAAGAGTCTGTAAGATACCGACGGATGCGGTGGAGCTCTGGATGATTGCAGTTACAAGGGCACCGACGAAGATACCGAGAATCGGGTTCCTTCCAAGAACCGCAAACGCTTTTGCGAAGATCGGGGCATCCGTATACGGTGCTACCGAGCTTGACATAAAAGTCAGACCCACGAACAGGAGGCCGACACCGATACAGATCTCACCTGCCAGACTCTCCTTTTTTTTCTTGGAAAACATCAAAAAGCCGGAACCGATGGCAACTACCAACGGTGCAAAGAATGACGGTTGGAAGACCTTCATCGCATCGCCGAGGGAATTTAAGGAAACCATCCACGCGGTGATCGTTGTACCGATGTTCGCACCCATGATAACTCCGACCGCCTGGGTCAGATTCAGGATTCCGGCATTTACAAAACCGACGACCATGACAGTCGTCGCTCCGCTGCTGTGCAGGATCGCTGTGATCAGGGCACCGAGGCCGATTGCCAGAAGTCTGTTGTCCGTCACCATTCTCAGGAACTTGTTCAGCCTGCTTCCGGCCGATTTCTGCATTCCGTCGCCCATGATGCTCATGCCGTAAAGGAACATGCCGAGGCCGCCGAGGAAACTAAAGATACTTTCCAGATATCCGATATTCATAATGCTTCTCCA
>CAVFLH010000089.1:0-10911 GCA_963622995.1 uncultured Eubacteriales bacterium
GAATTATTATGATACCTTGAAAGCTATTGCGGCATATCCGGATTATCTTGACGGTTTATCCCTAAAGTTTATGGCTTACAGCGATAAGCTGGAAGCGGTTGTAAAATCAGAGGAATATGAAAAATATACTTATTATCTGGAGCATAAGGAGGAAATCGAAGCCGCCCTGGAAATGTTCGATAGTGACGGGGAAGATACGGATACAGAAAACAGCAGTTCCGGGGATGATTCGGAGAGTGATACAGAACTGGCAGATAAGGTGGAGTTGTATGACAAGTATAAAGATTTTGATGTGGATCAATACCTTGATGATCTTGAGACGGAGTTATTGGTATATGAAGATCCATTGACGGATCCGAAAGGTGAGCCGATTAATTTCGATAATGCAGGCGAAGCGATCAGTGCTCTGAGGGCACAGACAGATATGCTGGATAATACTCTGAAGACATTAAAGCAGCAGGTAAAGGATCTACAGGAACAGCTTGCCAGCTGTTCTGACGATATCAGAGAGGGAATTGAAGCGGAAATAAAGGATCTGGAAGATATTTTAAAACTTTCGGATCAATTCAGGGAAGTATATGAACTGATTGAGCCGGTCAATCAGGATAAACTGAAAAATGAAAGAAATAAAAGTGACTTTGCCTATGAGACAGATAAACTGAAGGATGTCCGGAAACAGATCTTAAAGGGCGAAATTCAAGCGGGGACTGACCGCACGTGGAATACAAAAATATGGGGACAATGGTATGACTTCAGGACTGATAAAAGAGAGTTTTACGAGGAACTTCAGAAATTCTGTGAAGGCGGAACAAGCGGAAACGGTGATAAAAATGCGGGAAAGAAAAAAATAAAAGAGGCAGAAAACGCGCAGAACGAGGCGGAAAAAGAACTGAATAAACCTGAGCAAACCCAGGCAAGAAACATTCCGGACGGAATTGCGTCACAGTTGAAATCAGGTGGATCCACGGGAGATGTGCCGGGATTCAGTGAGTATTTTTCCGGAGGACTTTCCCTGAAAAAACTGGCGGCAGGCGGAGAACACGCGTTGGATAAGTTTCTTGTCACCAGTTACGATTTCGGAATGTTTTCAAGTCGGGTGACGGGTGTGAAAACTTCAGAGAAAAACAGCTCTGAAACAACCACGGAGGAAGATAAAAAGAATTCCAGGAGGGATGTCAGCCTGACTGGTTACGAAATGTCACCGGACATCAACTATCTGTATGGAGCCGAACTGGAATATCTTCTTGGTGGATATAATAACTCGGTATCAAATCTGAATAAATCGAGGAATATTATCTGCGGAGTGCGGGAGACGATGAACTTTGCAGCCAGTTACGCAATCACGGAAGTAAATGAGGCAATCAGCGCGGCGGCAGATGCGGCAGCAGCGGCAGTAGCGGCAACCGGAGTAGGCGCGGCGGTGGCTCCACTTGTGCGGGTTTCAGTCAGCGGTGCCCTGAGACTGGCATTTGCTTCCATAGAGACAGCAGCGGACTGGAAAGAGTTAAAGGAACGGGATAAAGTAGTTTTTATGAAAACGGAGCTGGAAGATCTGAATGGAATTTCGGGAATCGCCACATTACTTCATATCGACATTCCGGAGTCCTCGGAGGACAAATTCGGGCTTACATACGAGGATTATATGTTTGTGCTGCTCTGTATTTTTACAGATTCAAATACGCTTACTTCACGAACGGCCAACCTGATCACACTGAACATGAATCAGGCAAAGCATAAAGGAGGCGAATGGTCGTCTCTTGACTTTAAGATGCAGGATACTGTGACAGCGGTAAAAGCGACCTGCAAAGTGAAGGCTGATTTTGTTGTATTTCCCGATGATTTTGCAGAAATGTTTTATTCAGGTACGAGTACGGAATCGTTGATTGAGCGTCTGGAAAATCACTATTTCGGATACTCTGTCATTCGGGGATATTAAAGGGGGAAAGCGGTACATGCGATGGAAAAAAACAGGACAAGAGGGATTACTGACTGTTGAGGCGGTTCTCGGCCTTGTGCCATTTATCCTGGTAATTCTTGGAATTATTTCTTTTATCGATATTTTTGCGGTCCATAATAAGATTCAGTATGCCATGCATCAGATGGGAAATGAGATCTCGGCGTACACATATTTTTATCAGGCGCTGGGAATCCGCTCTGCGGACCTGGGATTAAAGGCGGATGTTGACAAACAGACAGAACCCTTGGATCAGACATTGAATGATCTCTCCGGTTTTCTTGAGCAGGTCGGACAATTTGAAGATGATCTGAGTGGAATATCAAGCGGTTCGTCATCTGTTTCCGGGACCATTGAATCGGGAAAAAATACCATAAATAAAGGACAGCAGATGGCAAACTCAGCGGGAGCGCTTGTCAGCGACCCCAAACAGCTGCTTCGCAGCATTGTGTATCTTGGAATTGAGAAAGGTGAACAGAAAGCTAAAACATGGCTTCTGGGATGTATCTCAAACGGTATGTTTCAAGTTTATCTCGATGAGAGTTTCGCAAAACACAGACCGATGTCTGCAGATGAATATCTGGTTCATTATGGTGTGAAGGGCGGAATCAATGGTCTGGATTTTAAAAACAGCAGTTTTCTGAATGATGACCAATACCGGATGATCGATCTGGTGGTGGAGTATGACATTGAGGTATATTTCTTCAAACTCTTCTTTAAGGATCCGACGATCCACGTCGTTCAGAGATGCGAAGTTCCGGCATGGCTGGACGGAGACGGCGTGACATATTCAAAATAGCAGGGGTATGAAATGAATGAGTATTTAATATTGGCGGTGGGAATGATCCTGCTGCCGGGAATTTATGTAAGCCTGACATTCTGGCAGACGGAAAAGTTCAATGGAATATCAAAATTTGAGATGATCGTCCTTGCGGCGGCGGAAATCGCGTTTTTCCGGATGTGGAGAACGGACAGCGCCGGGGAAGTGCCATATATTTTATCGCTGATGAAATATGTGATGCTTGCGTTCATGACATACTTCTGTGTGGAAGACCATAAAGAGCAGCTGGTTCCCAATCGTGTACTGCTGCTCCTTCTGGTATTGTTTCCCATCCTGTTGGGCGGATATGGGATCCATGATATGGACACAGTCTTAAAGATTATACCGTCGATCATTCTTGGATTTTTATTCTGTCTGCTCTCCTTTGGACTCGGATATCTTCTGAGTCATGGAAGTATGGGAGCGGGGGATGTAAAGCTTTCCCTGATCATGGGAATTTACCTGACCGGAAACGACATTCCAGGGGCGATTCTCTACGGATGTCTGATTGCGGCGGGATATTCAATCGTTCAGTTGTTAAGGAAAAAAATATCGAGAAAAGATCGGATCCCATTTGTCCCATTCTTATACATGGGCGTGGTTGTCCGATATATTCTGTAAATCTATACGGGGCAGGTGGAAGAGATGGCAAAAAAGAATAATCTTGTAGGCGGAGCAAAGGCAAAGATCAGTTTGATGCTGGCTGCCGGTATGATTGCCGGCTGGGGAATCTGCGGATACGCGGTGGTTCTCCAGAACGGAGTCAGAAAACAGAACGCGATGGTGGCGAATGCTGAAAAATTCATACCGGATAAGCTGTATATCAGGGCAGCCAATGGGTACAAAGATGCTTTAAAGACATATTCGACAAAGAATAACCTCACATACGAAAGACGCCTTCTCGATATTTACGATGAGGCGGGCATGGAGGATGAGTACGCGGACCTTGTCGATGACAGGATCGAGGCAAAGACGGCTCTTGTGGACGAATATCAACGCCGCGCGGAAACCCTGATCGAGGAAGAGAGTATCAAAAAGGCGATCAAAATTTTAAAACAGGGAATCGAGATCTTTGATGACAGCCAGCTGGTGGATCTCTATGAGTCCGTAAGATATCAGACCCGCATGAACGGAACGAATTATCAGGAGGGAAAACTTCCGTCGGACAACTGGATCATCCCGATGTGGAACGGGGAAAAATGGGGATACGCCGGAAAAAATGGACGTACAAGCCTGGAATTCATATATGACGAAGCTACAAGATTTTCCGGAAACTACGCGGTCGTAAAGCTCGACGGAGTTTACACCCTGATCGACCAGAACGGCTACTGGAATGCCGTAGATAAAAATGGCCTGGATGAGGTCACCGAGATCGCGGGAACGAGGATCATCGGAGTCAAGGACGGAAAATATGGGATCTACTCTAACACCTTTACACGACAGAGTGAGGAAGATTATGAAGATGCCCACTTAAACGATAACGGAATGATCCTGGTAAAACAGTCTGGAAAGTGGGCAATTTTGGATCAGGATCTAAAGAATGTGACAGATTTTGTATTCACAGATATTGCGGTGAACAGTAAGAACCAGGTGTTCAGCGGGAAGTATGCGGTCGTGGCAGATGAAAACGGATACTTTCTGATCGATCAGAAGGGAAAAGCGTGCTTTGACAAGAGATTCCCGAAGGCGAAAGGCATGGAAGGCGGATTCTACGCTGTGGCAGATGAGAGTGGAGAGTGGGGATTCGCGGATGAAAAAGGAGAACTTGTGGTTCCATGCCAGTATGTGGACGCTTACTCATTTTCTAACCAGACAGCGGCGGTGCAATATGCCGGAAAATGGGGATACATCAACCGCTACGGCAATATGGTGATTGACGCCCAGTTTTCAAGCGCTCTGCCTTTCCTGAACGGAAAAGCAATGGTGCAGGACGACCAGGAAAATATAAAGGTGCTTGAATTGAAATATTTTGATACATTCTAAAGAACGGGAAAGGGGAATTTGAGATGCTGACAGATGTTTCAGATGCAAATAAGAGTTATACAAAGCTTGAGGTGGCAGAAAAAAGTGACCTGGATCTTATCGTGGTGAAAGTACTCAGGAGAGACTGCCCGGACTTTCTGTTTCCGTTAAAGATGATAGAGATCGACGGGAAGACGGAGATCCGGTACGAACTGACAGAGGGAGTACGGTTCAGCTATATGCCGACCCAGATGAAGAAGAGAGAGTTCATCGAACTGCTCACAAACCTGATCCAGCCATTTAAGGCATGCAGTGACTGGTTCCTTGATTACCACAACTTCGTGCTGGATGAGAATTATATTCTTGTCGGAAAGAATGAGCAGTCGGTGAGATATATCTATGTGCCGACGAAGTCACAGACAAATTCTGACCAGGAGATCATGAGCTTCTTTGCAGGTCTGATCTTAAAGATGGATATCAAGGACGCCCAGAGCTATACGGTGGATCTGCTCCGTGTCATCAAGAGCCCGAATGCCAATCTGATGACACTTCTGGAACATCTCCAGAAAGATCAGACAGAGAAAAAGGTGATCCCTGCAGCACCAGTAAAACCGGCTGAAGATCCGATAAAGAAGATTGCTTCTTTCGTCCAGGATATTCCGGAAAAGATGGCGGAGAAGAAAGAAAAAGTGGACCCTGTAAAGGTGGAGAAACCGGCACCTGCCCGTGAACAGGGCGTGAGACCGGGACTCAGTTCCAGTACATTCGGAAAGAATGATGAGGAGAACCGTCTGATCAACAACCTGTTCGGAGATGACGAACCGGATAAGAAAAAGGACAAGAAAAAGAAAGAATCAAAGAAGGAAAAACAGCCGAAGGAGAAAGCACCGAAGGAAAAAGGCGCAGGACTGTTTGGCTTCTTAAAGGGAAAGAAGAAAGACGAGGAGCCGGAGGAAGACCTGTTGGCAGGGCTCAAGAAGGCGGAAGCACCGAGAGAAGTGCAGAGTGCTCCAAAGTGGGAACTGGCACCCGAGAGAAGAGAGGCATCGGGTCAGGCGTACCGTCCTTATATTCAGGAAGAAGACGGCGAGGACAGCACCGCCATCGCAGGTGACGGAGAGATTGAGGACAACAGTGTGATCCGTCTGAGACTGGAAGACTGCGCCGGATGCACATGCCCGAAATTTGTGGAGATCGATCTGAGAAGAGGTCATGCGACCATCGGAAGAATGGACAAAAACGGTGAGCCGTGTTCTGATTATAACTTTGACGCATCGGTTTCCTTTGTCAGCCGCCGCCATTTCAGGATTGAGCCGAGTGGAAATGAATGGCAGATCATCGATATCGGATCCTCAAACGGCACGATCGTAAGCGGTGAGAACCTTACACCAAATATTCCGCACATTCTGAGAAGAAATGATACGATCATGATCGTGTGCAAGAAGAGATTTATGATCTATCGTGTGTGCTGAGAAAGGCAGGGGTAATGAAAAAGTATGCAGGCTGTCTTTCTGTAAAAGGAAATTACAGGGAGAAGAATCAGGACCGGGCATGCTGCCTGAGCAGTTCAAAAAAGGGAACCTTATTTGTTGCCGGATGTGTGTGCGACGGGATCGGCAGCTTCGCGCAGAGTGAGATCTCGTCGGAAATGATCCGGGAAGGGATCGAGAGATGGTTCCTCGGAATGGAAAAACTGTATCCGGAAAACATCGATGAGGAATCCCTGATTGATGATCTGGATATGACGATCCGTGAGCTGAATGAACTGATCTGGGATTACCGGAAAGAAAATGGGATCGATATCGGATGTACCATGTCCGTATTGGTTCTTTTGGATGAAAAATACCATGTATTTCATGTGGGAGATAGTAAGATCATGCTGATCAATGATGGGATCTCCCAGATTACGAGAGATGAGGTGTCGATCGTTGAGCGGGACGGAAAGCTGAAGACCCTGTTGGCTAATTTTATGGGAAAATCAGACGAATTGTGGATGAACCAGTCCAGCGGGAATCTGAAGGCGGGGGAGACGTTTCTCATCGGTTCTGACGGACTTTTTAGGAAACTCCGGGAAGATGTTCTGGCTGATGTGCTCAGCCGGAAAAAAATCAAGAGCGATACAGAGGCAGAGAATGTTGTGGAACGGCTGATCCGCCATGTTATGGATCTTGGGGAGAAGGACAATATCTCTGGAGTTCTGATTCGAATTGATTAGGTCTTCGGTATGCCGCCATACATTCGAATATGACTGTCGGAAGCATGTTTTAAAGGGATGCTAAAGCAGCCCAAGAGCCGCGTAAATGATGAGAAAAACGGCTGAATAGATGAGATGATAGCCGGTGAAGATCATGATTCCTTTTAACGTTCCGCGAAGATAGAAACCGCAGCGCAGGAAGAGGAGAACGATCACGGCAGCAATCCACAGACCGCAGAGAAAGAGCGGATGTGCGGAAAACAGTAGAAATGTGATCCCGTAGAAACATGTGAAGCCGAACTCGATAAGCGGGTAGCGGAGCGGGATTTTTGTTCCGCAGTAGCGGCACTTTCCGCCGAGAGCGATCCAGCTGATCACAGGAATCTGGTGAAGACCGCTTAAGACGTGGCCGCATTCCGGGCAGTAACAGTCTTTTGTGATCAGCGGCTTATTGAAGCGGATCCGGTACTCGGCGGTTGTAAAGTAAGCGCCGATGATGCTGCCGAAGATCAGTGTGCAGATCAGAAGAACAGAGAAATAATATGTGGTCACGAGAAATCCTCCTGGGTAAGTAAAAATATAAAACAGTTTTATATTAAAGAGCCGGGAGGAAAAAGTCAAGGACAAAGGGGGAAGAGAGTATGAAGAAGAAATGGAAGATTGCGGCAGTGGGACTGATTGTATTATTGCTGTTTCTGATTTTATTTAGAAATTATTTGTGGGTGTGGTATGACGAAATTATGCATCCTCTTTTTCCAGAACCAGGATTTGTTCTGGAAGACCAACAATAAGACTTCTGAAGTGTGCATAACAAACTGGTGGGGAGAAGATTAGAGGAAAAGTGATATGCTGAATGAACATTTATTTTACGGAGGAATTATCTTATGCGCATGTTCCGCCGGGCTTGCGGTGATCCTGGGAAGCCTGTACACGATCAAAAAAATCAGGCTGAACAGCAGGCTGGATGAAGAGTATGGAAAAGAAACCAAAGGAAAGTAACAAAGCGGGAGGTACCAGGTGGAAGAAGTTATTGCATCGATGTATCGGATCATAAAAAAACTGGGATCCGGCGGCGGAGGAAACG
The DNA here is from genome assembly GCA_963622995.1 of uncultured Eubacteriales bacterium. Lineage (GTDB taxonomy): Bacteria > Bacillota > Clostridia > Lachnospirales > Lachnospiraceae > Pilosibacter. The sequence goes on from CAVFLH010000089.1 coordinate 8,015, forward strand.
TATATCTTGCGGATCATTTGAGACTGAATAAAAAGGTTGTCCTGAAGGCGGACAAGCGCCGATCCACGACGAAGCCGAGCCTGCTCAGAAGAGAGGCGGATGTCTTAAAGAACCTGAATCATCCGAACATCCCGAAGGTATACGATTTCTTTATGGAAAATGATACGGTATACACCGTCATGGACTATATCGAGGGGGAGAGCCTGGACCGGCCCTTAAAGAGAGGAGAACACTTCTCGCAGCCCCAGGTCATCCAGTGGGCGAAGGAGCTGCTGGATGCTCTCGATTATCTCCACAGTCCGACCCACGGGGATCCGCCGCAGGGATTTGTACACAGCGATATCAAACCGGCGAACCTGATGCGGACGCCGGACAACCACATCGTTCTCATCGACTTTAACATTGCCTTATCCCTCGGCGAGGACGCGGTGATCGGCTGCAGCGCGGGATACGCGTCACCGGAGCACTACGGTCTCGATTTTTCCTCGGACAGCGACACGATACATGGCGACTCAGAGACGGAGGCAGAATCACGGTCTGCCGCGGACGGCGAGACGGAAGTGGACGAGCCCACGGTAGAGAGGACGATCACGGAATCCGATGCCGGTGAGACCGATGTGGAAGAGGGAGGCGGAAAAGAGAGAAGCTTTTCCTCATCACCGAAGAAGATGATCGTGCCGGATGTGAGATCCGATATTTACAGTACCGGAGCGACGCTGTATCACCTTCTCAGCGGCTCAAAGCCGGCGAAGAATGCGAAGGTGGTCGTATCGCTTTCCGGAAAAGAATACAGCCCGCAGGTCGTAAAGATCATCAGAAAGGCGATGAATCCGAACCCGGATCTGCGGTATCAGACGGCGCAGGATATGCGTTCAGATTTCCTGCATCTGAGAGACCGGGATCCACGGGGCAGACGATTGAAGGCTGTAAAACGGCTGGATATCGGCGTGGTTCTCCTGCTTCTTGCAGCAGGTGCGTCCATGACGTTTGTGGGCCTTAAGCGGATGCAGACGACGGAGAACTGGCTGAAGCTTGCGGAATACTCGAAAAGTGCCCTGGAGGCAGGAGATGTGGACGAGGCGGTCAAGGACGCTCTCACAGGTCTTCCCGAAGAAAAAGGAATCCTGACGCCGGAGTGGCTTCCGGAATCACGGCGGGCGCTTACAAGTGCGCTTGGCGTGTATGATCTCTCCGACAAGTTCCGGTCGAGCGGAGTTGTAAAGCTTCCGTCGGCTCCTTATAAGATAAAGATGTCGCCGGACGGAAAGAAGATTGCGGCTGTATACCAGTCCGAGGCTGCGGTCTATGACGCGGAAAGTTTGGAGCAGTTAATGGCCTGCCCGATGATGGATTCTGCGCTGGCGGATGCGCTGTTTTCTGATGACAGTCATCTGCTGGCTGCGGGAAAGGATGGAGTCTCGCTCTACGACATTGAGAGCGGAGAGCAGGTATGGAAAGCTGGAATGGCTTCAACGCTGGCGATCTCCGGGGATGGACAGGTTGCAGCGGCGATGGACCGGGACAGAAAGACTGTCTCATTCTATGACATGAAAGACGGTGAGCTGCTGCGGGAGCGGTCTTTAGGAGAAAAGCAGATGGCGTCCGCCTTCAACGATTCGTTTGCGGATCCTGACAATGCAATTTTCAACCTGAACATGGACGGAACCATGCTGGCGATCAGTTTTTCGGACGGTGGGCTGTATGTGATGGACACAGAACATCCGGAGGACGACCTGATCGTGTACGAGAATTCGGATTATACGGAGTTTGCGGGCGGCTTCCATGGAGATAAATTTGTGTTCTCCGCAGGAAAGAGCGGTCACAGCATCTTCGGACTCGTCAATGTGGACGAGGGAACCTATATCGGCGACATGGAGTCAAACCTTCAGATGAAGGCGAAGGCGGATGAGAGTGGAATCTGGGTTTCAGAGGGAAATCTCCTGGCTGAGTTTGATCCGGATACGCTGGATGACAAGGAGATCGCCTTCACAGATACATGGAACATCAGTAATTTCAGTATTTCGGACAAGCATGTGCTTGCCGTGACGGACGAGCCGGGATTTTCCATCTTCGATCAGGGAGAGAATGCCCTGGTACATGAAAAGAGCGACGAGGAGTACAGCTTCGCGGAACTCGGGACAGAGTATGCGGCGCTGGCCAACCGGAGCCAGCCGGATGTCCGTGTCATGAAGGAGGAGACTCATGAGGATACATGTGTGGTGCGTTACGATGCGAAGTATTCCCATGACGAGGCCAGAGTGACGGGCGAAGGGAAAAAGGCAATGCTTTTCAGCTATGATGGATTCCGGATCTACGATAGTGACGGAACCCTGGCGGCGGAAGGAAACTTCCCGGAGGCGGAGAAGATCTACGACCAGCAGTTCAGGAGAGACGGAGAAAAGTCCTGGCTGGATGTGATCTGGTACGATGGGACAGTCCGGGCGTACAGTTCGGAGGACGGTACCCTGATCTCGGAGGAAAAGGGGGAAGCGCCTTCGAAGGATCTGGAAGAGGAATTTTCAACAGAAAAGTACCGGTTTGTGTCGGAGCTTCACAGCGTTCCGAAGGTTTATGACAAGCAGAGCGGGAAGTTTGTAAAGGAACTGGAGAAGGATGATTTCCTTGCATATGTGACAGAGACCGGTGAGTATATACTGACGGAATATGTCCGGGCAGACGGTGAGAGATATGGTCTTTTACTGGACCAGAATCTTGAGATCCTGGCGGATCTGGCGGATCTGTGCGACATTGATGCCTCGGATGGAACCCTCTATTTCGATTATAAGAATGGAGAACTGCGAGAGTGTCATTTGTATTCGATCCAGGAGCTGATCGATCTTGGAAAGAATTACAGATAAAACTGTAATTGCGAAGGTGTTGAGTATCTGTATAAAGAC
>CAVFLH010000090.1:0-10652 GCA_963622995.1 uncultured Eubacteriales bacterium
CTTTTATTCTCTAATCGTATTTATTTTTTCAGTCTATCAAACGACTCTTCACTTTTTCTCTTTAGGATTCTGCTGAACTTCTGACGTTTCTGCAAAGTCTGGTTGCGAAATTACTATTCGAGTATTTTTACCTATTACTCTCCTAATAACGCTTTAAGGTCTTCCTCCGGCGTCGTCACCGGCCCGATTCCGTAGTTCTCCACGAGGAAATTCAGGATATTCGGGGAGAGGAACGCCGGTAAGGACGGGCCGAGGCGGATGTTCTTGATTCCAAGATGCAGGAGTGTCAGGAGAATGCACACCGCCTTCTGCTCATACCAGGAGAGCACGAAGGACAGCGGCAGCTCATTCACCTCGCATCCGAACGCCTCAGAGAGCGCCACAGCCACCTTGATCGCGCTGTAGGCATCGTTGCACTGCCCCATATCCATGATTCTCGGCAGTCCGTCGATATTTCCGAGATCCAGGTCATTAAAGCGGTACTTTCCGCATGCCAGTGTCAGGACAATGCTGTCCGCCGGAGTCTGCTTTACAAAATCTGTGTAGTAGTTTCTTCCCGGCTTCGCGCCGTCACAGCCCGCAACGAGGAAGAAATGACGGATCGCGCCGGATTTCACCGCGTCGATGACCTGATCAGCTACGGAGAGGATCGTTCCGTGTCCGAATCCCGTCATGACCTGGGTTCCGCCGTTGATTCCCGTAAACTGGCGGTCTTCCTTATATCCGCCGAGCTCCAGCGCCTTCTCGATCACCGGGGTAAAGTCTTTCTCATCATCGATATGCACCATTCCCGGATACGCCACGACCTCCGTCGTAAATACGCGGTCCGCGTAGGATCTCTTCGGCGGCATCAGGCAGTTCGTCGTAAAGAGGATCGGTGCCGGAATGTCCGCGAATTCCTTCTGCTGATTCTGCCATGCGGTTCCGAAATTGCCCTTTAACTGCGGGTATCTCTTGAGCTCCGGGTAGGCGTGGGCCGGCAGCATCTCGCCGTGGGTGTAGATGTTGACGCCTTTTCCCTCTGTCTGCTTTAAGAGAAGCTCCAGATCCTTGAGGTCATGTCCCGTCACAACGATGAACGGACCTTTTTCCACCTTAAGCGGCACACTGACCGGAGCCGGAGTCCCGTAAGTTCCCGTGTTCGCCGCATCCAGCATCGCCATGCAGGTGAGGTTCACCTCGCCGACCTTTAAGACTGTCGGGAGCAGACTCTCGATGGTGCCGTCCTTTGCGATCTCGCGAAGTCCCGTTAAGAAGAACTGGTTCACGGTCTCATCGGATGCCCCCAGCATCAGCGCATGGTACGCGTATGCCGCCATACCCTTTAATCCGAACAGGATCAGGGATTTCAAAGAGCGGATATCCGGGTCCATGTCCCATAACAGGCCAAGGTTATAGTCATCCGTATCACGGGCAGCTCCAGCGCCGCTGTTAGCCGTTTCTGCTGTCTGTTCCTTTCCTGCACTGCCGCCTGCTTCTGTCACCGCCGTGCTTCTCTTCACCGGCGCTGCCATCAGTCGCTCCTTTTCCATATGCGTCTTCTCGATCTGCGCCTTAATCGCCTCATCATCAAAGCTCACATTCGTAAGCGTCGTAAAAAGTCCCTCAATCACCGTGCGGTACACGCTGTCCCCCGGACATTCCACGCCTTCCGCCGCTCTCGCAAGTCCCACAAGCGCGCCCACAAGCTGGTCCTGCAGCCTCGAGGTCTCCGCCGTCTTCCCGCAGACACCCGCGCTCCCCGTACATCCCGCACAGCCTGCGGTCTGTTCACACTGATAACAGAACATTTTCTGATCCATTTTGTATACCTCCATATATTTTTGTTCCGGCATGCCCACTGCCCCTGCGGCAGCCACTGCCTGTAAATCCTCAAGTTTTCCCGCCCGGCACCGCCGAACCATGTATGCATTATATCCGGCAGAGCGGCTCTCGTATGTTGTAATTACAACGTAATTTAGTCACTACGTCCGAAAAATTTATCCATTCTCACCCAGGAATCCTGTTTTTGCCATGCCGCCGTTCAGAAAAATACTTTTCTTTCCCGTGTTTCATGACCGTGCGCAAAAACGGCGTCCTGAATTTCTCCGTAGATCCGGATACGGCCTTTGATGAGGGGAATACACTGCTGGTCCTTGGACAGTACCGGAATCTCCAGTAATGCTTTAAGATCTGATATCCGCAAAAAAGCCATTTTATGGATTTATCCTGAATTTCAGGAATTTCCCATAAAATGGCTTTTTTAGTGACATTTTTATTTATTTTTCCGCATATTTCCCATAGGCGATCAGCGGATCCCCGGTCTTCACGCCAAGACCCACGGTCTTGTACAGAACGATTCCCGGATAGTCTGCCCGGTATTCCCGCAGAAGATTTCCCCAGATATCTCTCACCGTTCCAAGAGTCTCGCCTTCCGCAAACGCATCTCCCGCGGAAAACACCGGATACCACAGACCATCCGTCTCCGCTTCCAGATACTCCGCTCTGGTCACATTCTTCTGCTGCACCGTATGGACTTCTTCACCGGAGAGAAGCCCCATGCGGATCATGATATTTTTCACATCCCGCTTATATGCCTGGACTTCGCCGTCTGTAAATCTTCCGCCGCCCCCGCGCTCCATCAGGATCGCCGGGAGACCTCTCTGGCACGCGCTGCTGTACGCGCCGGTAGTTGCTGTAGAACTGGCACGCACCTTCATGTCAGCCGCCATTGCCATGCTCTCAGAGATCCTGGCAATCTTCTCTCCCGCCGCCACATTATAGTATACAAACGGCATGACCTCTTCACTGGTATCGCCCGCATGAAGGTCGATATAAAAATCAGCTTTTGCCTGCAGTTCTTCCGTGATCGTCCACGCGATCCGCTCCGACAATGTTCCGTCCTTTTTTCCCGGAAATACCCGGTTCAGGTTTTTTCCATCCTCAGGCACGAAAAAGCGGACATAATCCCTGAACGCTGATGGATTCGCCACATGAAGGCAGATCACATTTCCTGTGATCTCTTTAGGATCAAGCTCCCGGGAAAGCTCCGCAAGCGCCTGCACACCAATATATTCCGCACCATGGACTCCTGCCGATATCAGCATGGTCGGTCCCTTTTTCTCCCCACAAATAAGCGTGACCGGCATTTTTACCCCGCCACCTTCTGCTTCCAGCCAGCCTCTCTTCTTTTCTCCAGCCTCTGCACAGATCTTCCCGATCTCCAGCATATTTCATCCACCTCCTGCGCATATTTCCGTTACGCGCTCACTTTGTTTCCTTCTGTATCAGCTTCATTGTCATATTCTTCGTCAAACTCGATAATGGAGTCCAGCAGTTTTCTCGCATACACGTCTGTAGTCTGCGCGATCTTGGACACATGGATATGTTCCGTGATCCGTCCTTTATATAAGAACATTACTTCGTCGCAGAGGTAGGTTACCGATGTGAGGTCATGGGTGATAAACACATAGGTAAGCCCTAGCTTTTCTTTCAGATCCCGCAGAAGATCCATGACCTGAACCTGTGTATGGGCATCCAGGGACGAGATCGCCTCGTCAAACAGAATCAGCTGCGGTTCGCAGGCTACTGCCCTCGCGATGCACACGCGCTGAAGCTGTCCGCCGGAAAGTTCATGGGGAAACCGGTCAAGGAACGTCTCATCAAGTCCGACTAACTCCATCAGCCGCTTATATTCCGCTGCCCTGTCCGCCACTTTTCCGCTTTTTCTCTCTTTCACACGGATTCCCTCTGCCAGGATGTCCCTGATACGGAATCTGGGATTCGCTGATGTCGTATAATCCTGAAATACCACGCTTAACTGGTTCTGGAGATTTCTTTTTCCGTCCCTGGAACCGTAGACATCCTTTCCCTCCAGAAGATACTCTCCGCTGTCCGGTTTTAAAAGTCCGCAGATCACACGCCCCAGAGTAGATTTTCCACTTCCTGACTCTCCCAGTATCCCGAGGCAGCTTCCCTTCGGGACCGAGAGCGATACATCAAACAATACCTGTGTCCTGCTGACACCAAAGATCTTTTCCTGACGCTCACTGCGAAAGCTGACGCAAATATCTCTCATCCGGATCATGCCGCACCTCCATTCTCATGTCCAATGCTTTCCCTGTATTTCTTCATGACCGCCGACCGCTTTTCCACCAGAAGTCTGGTATACGGATCGGACGCATGATGCAGGATATGGGAAAAACTTCCCCTGTCCGCGATCGCTCCGCTGTTCATCACCACAAGCTGATCCGCAACCTTTGAGATCGCCCCGAGGTCATGGGTGATGAAGATCATTGCCGTGTCATGTTCCTTTTTGATCCGCACAAATTCTTCCAGGATCTCGTACTGGGTGATGGAATCGATCGCTGTCGTCGGCTCGTCCGCGATCAGAAGAGACGGTTTTAATGCCATGGCGATTCCGATCATGATCCTCTGCAGCATGCCGCCGGAGAGCTGATGCGGATATTTCTGAAGGACTTCCTCCGGATTTCGGATCCGCATGCGCTCCAATGTCTCCAAAGATCTCTCCCGGATCATCTCCGCGTTCCAGTCTGTATGTGTCGCGAATGTCTCCCCCATCTGGCTTCCGATCCGATACAGCGGGTCAAAGCATGTCATGGGGTTCTGAAGCACCACCGCGATCTGGCTGCCGCGGATCTTCCGCAGGGATTCCCCGCTTTCTTTTAAAAGGTCCTTTCCATTAAACCATGCATGACCGGACACTGTAAAGTTCTTATCTAAAAGTCCCAGCATCGCCTTGATGCTCATGCTCTTTCCGCTTCCGGATTCGCCGAGGATTCCAAGACACTCGCCCTTTTTTACCTCAAAATTCACATTCCGGACCAGTTCCTTTTCCGGTCTTCTCGGGATCTTCAGTGTTACACAAAGATCCTCCGCACGAATGATCGTACTCATACATTTACCTCCTTCGGGTCGAGGACGTCACGCAGAGCATCCCCCATCAGATTGAACGCGGATACCAGGATCACGATCGCAACGCCCGGGACGATCATCTGGGTCGGATTGCTCGTGAGGACATTTTTTGCCTCATTTAACATCGCTCCCCACTCCGGTGTCGGTGCCTGGACACCAAGACCTAAAAATGAGAGTGTGGAGATATTGATGATTGCCCAGCCCACATCGAGGGAGGCGAGGACCGCAAGATCCGCCGCGATGGACGGAACAAGGTGGCGGAACAGGATAAATCGTTCCGGTGTTCCGACACATCTGGAAAACTGGACAAAGTTCCGGTCACGGTGCTGCATGACACCCGTGCGGATCATACGGGCGTACCAGGCCCATTTAATGAACACGTTCGCCAGGATCACGTTCTGGACATTGATACCAAGAAGCGCCACCACCGCGAACACCATGATCTGGCTCGGGAAAGAGAGCATCACATCGACTGTACGCATAATGATCTCCTCCGGGATCCCCCGGAAATATCCGGCTAAAAGTCCCATGAGAGCCCCGAGCCCGATGGTGCCGATCATCGTCAGGACTGCCAGTCCCAGTGTCGGGCGGATCCCGTAGATCATCCTTGAAAGAATGCAGCGACCGAGATTGTCCGTCCCAAGCGGATATTTCGCTGAAAATCCAGCGAACTTGTTTAAAATATCCGTCTCATACGGATCATTCGGGGCGATAAACGGGGCAAAGATCCCGACAAGCGCTGTGATGAGAACGATCGCCACCGTGAACATCGCGGTCCTGTTATGTAAAAAGCGCTGAAGCATTAATGTTCCTCCCTTCTCATACGCGGGTCTGACACGGTCTGTAAGATATCGAATAACAGGTTGAATACGACAAACAGCACTCCGATCAGAAGTACATATGTCTGGATCACCGGATAATCCCGGTTAAAGATCGAGCTGATGCAGAGCGTTCCGAGTCCCGGCCAGGCAAATACGTTTTCCACAACGATCGTTCCTGAGATCAGCTGCGGAATACTCATTCCCACCGCCACGATACAGGTATGCATGGAGTTTTTCAGGATATGTTTTACGAGGATCAGCTTCTGCGGAAGTCCGCGGACGTTCGCGTAGAGCACGTAATCCTGCTTCATGTTTTCCAGCATATTGTTCCGGATCAGTCGGATATACGTCGAAATATAGCTGAGCGACACCGTAAATGCCGGCAGGATCAGATGTTTCCATGTCCCGTTTCCGCTTGTCGGAAGCAGATCCATTTTGATCGACACGAGCCACATGAGAAGAAGTCCCACCCAGTATGCCGGCATCGCCGTTGTCATGAATACAAGTCCCCTCATGATCCTGTCAAACCATCCGTCCTTATAGACCGCGCAGAGGAAACCGATCGGCAGGCTCAAAAATATTACCATGACAAATGAGACACCTGCCAGTTGGAGCGTCGCCGGCATGCATCTTGCGAGTTCCCCGGCAACGGTTCTCTTCGGATTTACATAACTAATACCGAAATCGCCGTGCAGGCAGTCCGCAAGCCAGGAAAAATACCGGATCAGGTACGGTTTGTCAAGACCGAGCTCGGCCCGCACTTCCGCGATCGCTTCCTCCGTGATGATCGGAACCTGGCGGACACGCAGCGCCACCTCGGCGGGATCAGACGGGATCAGGTTGATAAATACAAAGCATACAAATGAGATCACGATCAGAAGCGGGATCGCTGACAGAATCCGCTTGATGACGTACTGTTTCATGAAAATCTCCTTCCTTTTTTTACATGAAGAACAAGCCGCCCGGATGGACGGCCTGTCAGATCGGGCTGATTATTTTTATTCGAAGTAGAAATCAGCGAACGGAACCTCGTACTGGGTCTGTGTGAAATGGAATCCCTTAAGATCCGAACGATAGATCGCCTTGTTGCACTCGTAAGTAAGCGGAATGTATACCGCGTCCTCATGGAGTCTTGTCAGGACGAATGTATAGAGTTCCTGGCGTTTCGCTTCATCGGTGGATACAAGAATATCTGTGATTGCCTGGTCGATATCCGCCTTGTCCTCAAGACCGAGCTGTGCCGCATAATCACCGTAAACCGGTGCGCGCATCGCCGCGAGGGAAGACTGTGGGTCATACGGCATGCCCCAGCAGATATTGAATACCATGTCAAAGTTTCCTGCCTTCATGTTGTCTCGGTAGGACTGTTCCTCCTCGCCATGGATGTTTAAGGAGATTCCGATCTTCTGGTATTCACTCTGCAGATACTCCGCGATCGCCTTCTCGGTTACGCTGTCGCTGTTGTAAAGAAGGTCAATATTTAACTTCTGACCGTCCTTTTCACGGATCTTGTCCGCTCCAACGACCCAGCCAGCCTCATCCAGCATGCTCTGGGCAAGCTCCACATCATACGCGTACGGCTCAAGGTCAATATCGCAGTACGGAACCGTCTTTGCGAACAGAGTATCCGCCGGCTGCTCAAGGCCGTAGAAGATACCGTCGGAGATCGCCTGCTTGTTTGTCGCGTGCTGCAGCGCCTGGCGTACTTCCTTATCCGCAAGGACATCTCTTGTCGTATTTAATACGATCTGACGGGTGGATGTCGGGTCAGACAGGGAGACTGTAAATTTATCATTTCCTGTATACTGGTTGATGGCATCCGCGTCGATCATGTTTTTACCGAAGATCATGTCGATCTCGCCCTTTTCCAGCGCGAGGATCCTTGTCTGGTTATCCGGAATTACTTTTACTGTGATCTTCTTGATCTTCGGCTGCTCGCCCCAGTAATTCTCATTTGCCTCAAAAACGGCATACTCGTCTGTCACGAAATCTGTCAACACATAAGCGCCTGTTCCGATATAAGCGTTGACGCCGTCCTTTGTACTTCCGTCCTTCATCGCCTTCGGGGAGATCATCGCAAACGGTCTTGTAACGCCGAGCTCTGTTAAAAGCGGGTAATACGGCTCAGAGAGCTCAATCACGAATGTCTTGTCATCCGGCGCCGATACGCCCACAAGAAGGTTCATCATTTCCAGCCATGTATGGCGGTCCTTATTCTCGATGATCGCGTCAAAGTTTGCCTTGATCGCGTTCGCGTCGCAAACTTCCCCGTCGGAGAATTTTACGCCGTCGCGGATATGGAATGTATAAGTTTTTCCATCTTCACTGATATCCCAGGATTCTGCCAGGCATCCCTCATATCCATCCGCCGTGATATTTACAAGTGTCTCATAAAGCATCTCCTGGGCGTACATTTCACCCGCGTAGAGATGCGGATTTAAATCGCGGATATCGCGATAGTTTACAAATACAAGTTCTTCTTTTGCTTCGGAATCACCAGCTTCAGATGAAGCGGCATTTGTCTCTGTTCCTGCTGCCGTTGTCTCCGTGTTGTTTCCTGCGCCGCCGCATCCTGCTAAAGATGCCGCCATAAGACCTGCCAGGCACAGGCCGATTACTCTTTTTTTCATATTGTCCTCCTCTTGAGTATGCGTGGGGGATCTTCCTTTTTTCTGGATCCCCTCTTGTGTCTGCTTTGTGCAGGAATTACTATATCATAGTTAGCCAAAACTTACTAATGCCATTTCATAGGGGATTAGTTATAACAAAAGCGTATAACTATGGTAAACTTTCACATGATATTACTCATATAAGTACCATTCGCTATACGCTTTTTACATGAACCAGATTTACTGAAGATAAGTCTTCAGTTTCTCCAGGTACTGCTCCGCCTCCGCGGACAGTGAAGTATTTTCTGCCGCTACATACCCAAATGCCAGAAACGGCTCACAATCCTCGATCTTAAGTGCCTTGATCCCATATTTCTGATATCCCCCCGGGACGATATCGATTCCCAGACAGCAGACATCGGAATGCAGGAGAAGATTGTTGATCATATAATCGCTGTTCGTATAAAATCTGTCATTCATATGCTGTTCCGAGATAAACGCGCCGACGCTGATCCTCTCGATATGATGTTCCATGGCAAAGAAATCTTCCGTCTCCGTCACAAACTTCATGCCCTTCAATTCAGAAAAACGGATAGTCTCCCGGTCATACAGCGGATGATTTTCCCCCACATAGACACAGATCCCCCGGAGCGCAAGCTTATAAAATTCCAGCTTTTTATGCCACATGATATGCTGAAAGCACGGCATCTGGGTCTCCGCGAAGTACACGATCCCGATCTCCGAGATCCTTGCCGCCACATTGTCCGTGATCTCTTCCACGGTGCCTTCCCTGTACTCATATTTCAGCTGTTCCCCGCAGCCCTGATACAGCTGCACCATCAGCTTCGTGAGCAGTCCGCTTCTGTAGCCCGATACAGAAAATCTTCTTCCGTTCGGCCGTTCTGACATGGAACGGATGACATTGGAGTGCTTTAAGATACTCATCGCATGCCCATAAAGCTCTTCCCCCTGGGGTGTCATCTTGATCCCCTTATTGCTTCTTTCCAGAAGAGTCACTCGCAGCTCTTTTTCCAGACTGTTCAGTACACGGCTCACATTTGGCTGTGTGGTATACAATTTTTCTGCCGCCCGGTTCAGACTCCCATACTCCACGGCTGTCGCAAAATATTCCAGCTGTTTGATCTCCATTTTTGTTTTCCTCTCTATTCGCAAATACACGGTGCAACAAAGTTGTCTGTGTGGTATGTTAGCATAAACTAACTCATATAACAAGCGTTTTTTTCTTGCCAATACGGTTAATTCTGGTAAAATGTAATTATTCTACGACAGAGGAGCTACAGCTATGGTGACATTAAACGATTATCTCTATTCCGGCGATACCATGTTCAAGATTTTGAAAAACTACAGCCAGGACCTGAAGGCGGAAGCAAAAAAAACGAACAACGAGATCGACCTGATGCACGCGAATTTCCTGCTCCAGATCCGTGAGCTTCTCGAACACAACGATTTCCTTACCGCCCAGTCCCAGAAGATCCGGGAATTTTATATCCATATGGCGAAGGAATATCCGCTCCTGGCCTTCAACTTTAAGGGACGCATCAAGTCCCTGATCCGCTCTGAGGCGAAGTTCAACGGCTATATCGTCGAATACATCTACGATTACTATATGGAAAATAATACCTACCCGTCGATCTCCGAGCTCAAGCAGCGTCTCAGCTGTTTCCGGGACCTGATTGCGTACCGGATCGTGACTTCCCTGCCGAAATGTTACCTGAAACCGGGTGAGTCCCAGGAAGAGGCCGATCTCCGCTACCTGTACCAGATTGCCAACGAACTTCCGGGTTTTCTCGAGGAGCGCGGGTTCACGGCGGAACCGGCATACGGCATCAAGGAAAGCACCTCACCACTTTTAGATGAGGACGTGCGGCCATATTACCGTGATTATGTCTGCGGCAACTCTTCCGACGACTACCAGTCACTCCACATCACCTTCTACGACAACAGCTCCCGCAGCTACATGGAAGTCCAGATCCGCACAAAGCACATGGACGATATCGCGGAGATCGGCGTTGCCAACCACTTAAGCTACGAGAAGCGCCAGGAAGGCGAGCGCGCCCGCCGCGACGAGATCCCCGAGGGCGAATGCATCTACTTCGACGAAGCCTACGAGCGCTGCCGCCGCCTCGTCTCGCTAAATCTCGCCGACCTCGACGTCAACATGTTCTCCGCCATCAACAACGACCTTGTAAACGATGGCTGCGGCCTCTATCGCGGGCGCCTGATCCTGCCATATGAGCATTTGTCAAGACATCAGAACGAGTTAATGGATTGATCCGCTCTTATACTG
>CAVFLH010000091.1:0-10573 GCA_963622995.1 uncultured Eubacteriales bacterium
TGCTATAATAATGAAATTGAAGGAAGAGCCGCACCAACTCTTCCCGAGACTTTCTTCTCATTATATTATAACGCGATATTTTAAAACGCACAGCCGCCTTGGAACGATAATTGGGGTATCGTCCTAGGCGGCTGTGTTCGTTTTTCTGTGTTTTTTGCAATATCAGCTTTAAGCGTTCAGTTCTTTCTTATAGATCTCAATGACTTTCTTCATCGCGTCCGCACCCGGCGCGCCGATGGTCACACGCTTCTCAACGCATGTCTTCATGGAAATCGCCTCGTAGATATCTTCTTCGAATACCGGGCTGATGGACTTGAACTGTTCTAAGGTCAGGTCATCCAGGGCCTTGTTCTCGTTGATGCAGAGGAGGACCAGCTGTCCGATAATACCGTGGGCATCGCGGAACGGAACGCCGTGATTTACAAGGTAGTCCGCTGCGTCTGTGGCGTTTGTGAAGCCGTTCTTCGCGCTGGCTTCCATCACATCCTTGCGGAATGTCATGGTGGATACCATGCCAGTGAAGAGTAAGAGGCAGCCCTTTACAGTGTCGATGGCATCAAAGGTCAGTTCCTTGTCCTCCTGGAGGTCTTTATCGTATGCCAGCGGGATTCCCTTCATGACGGTCAGCATGGACATCAGGGCACCGTAGACACGGCCTGCTTTTCCGCGGATCAGCTCAGCGATATCCGGGTTCTTCTTCTGCGGCATGATGCTACTGCCGGTGCTGTAGGAATCATCCATCTCGACGAAGCGGTACTCGTTGCTGTTCCAGATGATGATCTCCTCGGAGAAACGGCTTAAGTGCATGGCGATCGTGGAGAGAGCCGCTAAGAGCTCAATGAGGTAGTCTCTGTCGGATACGGAATCCATGCTGTTTAAGGTCGGTCCGTCGAAGCCGAGAAGCTCAGCGGTGTACTCGCGGTCAAGCGGATATGTGGTTCCTGCGAGGGCGCCGGATCCAAGCGGGCAGTAGTTCATGCGCTTTCTGATATCGGAGAGACGTCCTCTGTCGCGGCGGAACATCTCATAGTAAGCGCCAACATGGTGTGCCAGGGTTACCGGCTGTGCCTTCTGAAGGTGGGTAAAGCCCGGCATGTAGGTGTGGAGGTTGTCCTCCATGAGCTTTAAGAGGACCTCTAAAAGTCCCTTTAACAGTCCGTCCATCTCGTCGATCTCGTCTCTTGTGTAGAGCTTCATGTCGAGAGCGACCTGGTCGTTTCTGCTGCGGCCTGTGTGAAGCCTCTTTCCGGCATCTCCGATCCGCTCGATGAGGTTTGCCTCAACGAAAGAGTGGATATCCTCGGACTCTGTGGTGATCTTTAAGGTTCCGTTGTCGATATCCTCGCGGATGCTCTTTAAGCCCGCAATAATGGCGTCACGGTCTTCCTCTGTGAGGATCCCCTGTTTTGCAAGCATGGTCACATGGGCGATGCTGCCTGCGATGTCCTGTCTGTAAAATTTCTGGTCGAAGGAGATGGACTCGTTAAAGTTGTGTACTAACTGGTTCTCTTCCTTCGTAAATCTTCCGCCCCAAAGTTTCATGGCTCTTCCTCCGTTGTCTCTTTTCTGTTATTTATAGTATTGGGTAGGTCTTTGTTGTCAATATTTAAAATTTCTGCGGTCTGCACATCGTCCAGCGTCTGCCTGGAACTGTCAGCCTTCGAAGGATTGAATTCTTCGGAGTCCGGTTCTTCATCAAACTCGCGCTGAATTTTCCGAAGTCTTAACATCCGTTCCCTTGCTTTCCGTCTATCCATCTCCCTGCGCAGAAACCACAGGAAGATCAGGATCACAATGGATCCGCCGGAAATCAGGCCGCCAAGCTTCAGTCCCTCCGGGAAGTAGGAGAAGTCGATCACATGGTCACCGGCGTCCACATCGATGGATAAGAACGCGCCGAATGCCTTTCTGGTCTCTACCTTCTGTCCGTCGACCTTCACGGTCCATCCTTTATCAAATGGGATCGATGTGAAGAGCATTCCTGCTTTGTCCGTGCTGACGGTTCCGGAAAGCTTCGTGTCCTTCCAGCTTGTCAGGTGCATCGGGTACTGGTTCAGCCGGTTATATACCTGGATCATGGCATCCTCGGAGAACCGGTAGACGATGGCGTTCAACTGCTCACCGGCCTCGTCCGCCGTAAGCTTCACCTCAAATCCCGGAGACAGTGTTCCCAGCTTCAGGAGGTATCCGCGGTCCACATTGTTGAAGGATTTGGACCCCGACGGCAGCTCCGCCTTAACGGTCTTCACCTTTTTATTCATGACGAACACATAATATTCCCCGGTCATATCCGGCGTGAACGTAAATGTGTTCTTATTCACCGTTCCGCCTGCGTCCACGAGGACCTCATCCGCCCCGGAAACCAGGCACAGATCGTTCTGGACCTCCGCCGGATTGTCCATCTCGTATTGCCAGTTTTCCTCGATATCCGAAGGAAGAACAAAGCCGAGAGGCAGTGTGTAAAGGTTCTCATAGAGATACGTTCCGCCGCTCTCCCTCTGATAGACTGTAAGCTCCGTGTTGTCCACCGCCTCGGAGTAGAGGGTATATTTGACAGAAAAGATACTGTCCACTAACGGCGTGCTTCCCGTAATGCTGTAGGCGTTCGTGGAAGACTCACATCCAAGCTTCTTAAAGAATCTCGACAGATCCGCGTTCGCCGTTGAGGAGAACAGGGATACCGACGGGAAGTTCATCCATGCGCCGTCGTTTTTCGTCTTTCGCGATTTTTTCTCCACCCGGTAGAAATCCGATGCCGATTCCAGGGAATCCTTTAAGATCCGTACCTCCTCATTGTCGGTGGTGTAGGATTCGCGGCTCGTTGTGGTGACGCTGGTCACCGTCGTGTTGACCGCCGCCTCCATGGAGACTAACGCAAGTGCCAGGAAGCCGGCTAACGCCCGCCGCCCGCCTTTGTAGAGGTAGATCAGCCCGGCGTAGGCCGCCAGGAAGATGATCGCCACATAGTAGACGATAAAGTGGAAATGGTCCTGTGTCACCAGCTTTTCCGCCAGAAGTACAAAGCAGATACTTCCCCAGAACGCGATGGCAACATACTTTTTCGGTGTCTCATCCAGATACATGTAAGCCCTGAAGCAGATAAACAGCATCAGGAAGATGTAGATAAAGGACTGCCGGCACGGAAGACTGTTCGGATAGTGGAATCCGTGCCAGATAAAGTTCAGTACATTGATGGAAAAGCTGGCGAAAAAGATCAGGAGCAGTCCGCAGTACACCGCCTTTTCCTTCACGGAGATCTTTTTGCATGCGAGATACAGCAAAAAGAAGATAAACACCGCAACGCCGCAGTAAATATTCGGCCAGTGGTCCAGACCGATCTCCGTCTCCACGTTTCCGATATGGCGGGCGATCATGTCGAAGATCGGGAAGTAGGAGCTCCAGGCCTTCGGGAAATCAAAATCACCGGACGCCGTGCTCTGGAGCGCGTAGATCTCCGGCAGCAGCACGCCCGCCGCGAGTCCGCCGGAGAGCAGGGAATAGATCCCGAACCGCACGCAGCTGTCCACATATTTTCTCACCGGACCCGGCTTTTCCATAATAAGAAGTGCGATAAAATAGAGCACCATGAATAAGCAGGTCATGATGGAGATATAGTAGTTCGACAGGATCGAAAGTCCCAGCGTCACGCAGTAGAGCATTCCTTTCTGCTCTTTTACAAGCCGCTCCAGCCCGTAGACGATAAGCGGAAACAGTAGGATGCAGTCCAGCCACATGATATTCCAGCTGTAGGCCGCCATGTATCCCGACAGAGCGTAGAAGATTCCGAAGAAACCGACGCCGAGGATGCAGTTTTTACAGTGCTGTTTTAAATACCAGGCGAAGCTGAGTCCCGAGAGTCCGATCTTTATGACGATCATGATGGTCATAAACTCGATAATAAATTTCTTCGGGCACAGCAAGATCAGCCAGTTTAGCGGGCTCGCGAGATAGTACGCGTAAAGTGCCGCAAAGTTGACGCCCATTCCGACGTCCCAGCTGTATAGGAGACTTCCGCCGGTCCGCAGCTTATACTGGAATTCTGAGAAGAACGGGGCATACTGGTGGTACATGTCCGTTCTTAAAAAACACCGCTCTCCAAACGGGAATATCCCTCTCTGGGCAAAAATACAGATCATGACCAGCACCGGGACGAAGAAGGCGATCATGAGACCGTCCCTGGGCTTTAGCACCGGTGCCGTCCGTCGTCTTTTCTTACGCTTTTCAGGAATTTCTGCGGACATCTCTTCCGGAATCGCGTCATCGATTTCTTTTATTTCTGTCATACGGTAAAAACTCCTCTATATTTAGAATGAATTTCTTTCCAGTCTTTTCTGCTGCCTCTGCTGCAGACATCCAAAACAGATAATTTTCCCAACTTTAGCGAAGCAGGCATATAAAACTGTAGGCTCGTCATCACTTTTTCTTATCTCCGGTAAAAATCAAGATCTTACTAAACACATAGTTCAGCACAACGACCACTACAGAGATCAGCAGCTTGCAGACAAAGAACTCCATCTTCATAAGGTCCACCATGACGTACAGCGCCGCCAGGTTAAATAAAAATGTCGCCACCCTGCAGAGCACGAAGGACACAAATTCCTTCCAGACCTTTACAGGATTTAACGTATGGCTCTCAAATACCCACCACTTATTCGTCACAAAGGCGAACAGCACCGCCGCCACCCATGCGATGGTCTGGGCCGGAATCGGATCCATCTTCCATATATAATATAGAAGATTCGAGATCGCGTAGTCGATCACCGTCGTCAGGACGCCGAAGATCAAGTAAGAGATGCCCTCACGGGCAAGACCAGACTTTTTCTTTTCGGATTCTTTCCCATTTGCCGGATTCTGTGCCGCCTGCGGTGTCATGTTTTCCTGTCCGCCGTCCGGTTTCTCATTTTTTTCTTTCATAAACATTTCCGTCCTCTTTCCCGGAACCGATGCTTTTAAAACGCATCTTTCCAGTATTTCTTCAAGGATTTCACTATCTTTTCGATAGTCTTTTTCATTTTAGTATACCAACGCAAAAAAGTAAAGGACTGACAGCCGAATTACCGGCTGCCAGTCCTTCTTTTTTTCAATATTCCATTCAATTTACGATTATTCAGCAAGCAGCTTATCAATGCTTACAAGTTTTACGCATACGCAGAAGATCTCAGCCGCAAGCTTTAAGTCCTCAAGCGGCGGGAAGGACGGAGCAATACGGATATTGGAATCATGCGGATCCTTGCCGTATGGGTAGGTTGCGCCAGCGCCTGTCATAACAACGCCTGCGTCCTTACACTTTGCAACGATCGCCTTTGCGCATCCATCGAGGGAATCGAAGGATACAAAATATCCGCCGTTCGGTTTTGTCCACTTACCGATCTCGAGTCCGCCAAGCTCCTTATTTAAGATCTCGTCAACAGCCTCGAATTTCGGGCGGAGAATAGCAGCATGTTTTGCCATCTGAGCCTTGATTCCGTCAAGGTTCTTGAAGAAGCGTACATGACGGAGCTGGTTGATCTTATCATGACAGATGAACTGTACATTCATCTGTTTCTTCATATCTTCGATATTCGCCTTGGAAGTAGCGATCGCGGAAATCGCGGAACCCGGGAATGTGATCTTCGCTGTGGAACCGATCTTGTATACCATATCCGGGTTTCCTGCCTTCTCGCACTCGGAGAGGATATCAAGAATGTGGTCCGGATGATCCGGGTTTAAATGGTGTACGCAGTAAGCGTTATCCCAGATAATTCTGAAGTCTTTCGCAGCCGGCTTTAAGTTTGCGAATCTCTTTACGGTCTCGTCGGAGTAGGACTGTCCGGACGGGTTGGAGTAAAGCGGAACGCACCAGATACCCTTTACGGTCTCGTCGTTGTTTACATATTTCTCAACGAGATCCATATCCGGACCGCTCTCTGTCATTGGGATATTGATCATTTCGATACCGAAATACTGTGTGATTGCGAAGTGTCTGTCATATCCCGGAACCGGGCAAAGGAATTTTACCTTGTCAAGCTTGCACCACGGAGTGCTTCCGCATACGCCATGTGTCCAGGCACGGCTTACGGTATCAAACATCAGAGTCAGGCTGGCGTTGCCGTACATAACGATGTTCTCAGCTGGAGCGTCCATCATAGCGCCCATTAACTCTTTTGCTTCCTGAATACCGGTCAGGATTCCGTAGTTTCTTACATCGCCGTCAGCGGAAATGTAATCGCTGGAGCTGTTTAAGATGTCCATCATCGGAAGGGAGAGGTCAAGCTGCTCTTTACATGGCTTGCCACGGGCCATATTCAGGCTTAAATTCTTTCCCTGGTACTCTTTGTAGACTGCTTCGAGCTGCTCCTTTAAGGATGCAAGTTCTTCTTTTGACATTTCACGATATGGTTTCATGTCAGTTTCCTCCTCAAATTCAGATTTGCGATTTTTCAACAGTACCGATAACCCCTTAACGGTATCTGTTCCCTTGTGCTTTTATTATAATCGAAGTGCCGTGATCTTACAATACAAAAAATAAAGTTTCACCCTATTTTTCGCACAATTTCCAGGTGCCTCGCAAAAGATTCTTAACCCTCGTTTCGTTGACTTTTTTTTAACAATAACGTATCATTATATTATGGGGTTTTGCAGGCAAAAAATATGTGGGTCTATGAAAATACAGCCACATTTCTTATTATAAAAGGGGAACCATCATGACAAACAGTAACAAAAGATCCAGGGATCTGAAACGAATGATCCTGATCGGTCTGATCGTGGCGCTGGTATCCCAGCTCTATTGGAATGTTTTTGTAAATAATTTCCGAATTTCCACTTCTGTCATCGTACTTCCGGTACTGCTCATGACGCTGGGAAAAAATCTTTCCACGACGGCGACATGTTCCGTGACGGCGGTCATTGTCTTTTTATTCCGCCTCGCCACGGCGGCCAGAGGCGGAGCCGGACTCGTTTCTTCTATAGAAAGTGTATTTCCAAACGCAGTTTTCTACTTCTGCTACGGAATTATTTTTGCTGTTGTTGTTCCGGGAAAGCACACGGTATCTTTCAGCCGTCTGTTTCAGGCAGTTTTTTTTGCTGACTTCGGATCAAACCTGGTGGAACTCTGTATTTCTGAAAGTATGCTGCACACCATGACACCGGACAAGGCCGGATACCTTCTCCTGATTGCCCTGTTCCGTACCTTTCTCGCCAGCCTGATCCTGATGGCAGAGAGCCACTACCGGACGCTCTTGAAGAACGAAGAGCACGAGAACCGTTACCGCCGCCTGTTCCTCATGACGACAGGATTAAAAAATGAAGTCTATTTTATGAGGAAAAACTCCGAGGAGATCGAGTCTGTCATGGCGAACGCTTACAGACTCTACGAAAAGTTAAATGAGATGGATGTACCTGACGATATGAAGCACATGTCACTGGCTATCGCAAGGGATGTCCATGAGATCAAAAAAGACTATATCCGCATCATCCAGGGCATCGAGGAGGAGATCTCAGAGGAATATGATGAGAAGCGTATGAGTTTCCAGGATATCTTAAAGATCCTGGAGGACACTACCTACCATATGCTGGAGGCGAAAAACGTCCATATCCAGCTGGAGTTCCTCTGTCAGGACAATTTTATGACCGAGGAACATTACGAGCTCATGGCAGTCTTAAAAAATCTTGTCAACAACGCCATTGAGGCGATCGAATCCGACCGGAAAGTGGGAATGATCCGCATCGAGGAACACCTCCGGGATGGAAACTATATTTTCTGCATCACGGATGACGGTCCGGGAATTTCCCCCCGCCATCTGCCGAACATTTTTAAAATGGGATATTCGACCAAGTTTGACCATAAGACCGGAAATATCTTCCGCGGTGTCGGCCTTTATGGGGTAAAAATGACCGTGGAGGAACAGTTTAAGGGAACCATCGAAGTAGAATCGGAGCAGGGAATCGGAACGCACTTTACCATCACGATCCCGGTGGCTTCCCTTGTGGAGGAAGAATTATGAGAATCTATATCGTAGAAGACGACCTGTCTGTCATCAACATCCTGGAAGACATCATCGAGACACAGGAACTCGGAGAGATCTGCGGAGACTGCGGCGGAGAACCCGCAAATCTTGCGGATGTGCTGCAGGCAAAGCCTGATGTTGTCCTCGTTGACTTTTTCATGCCGGTAAAGGACGGCGTAGAGTTTGTGAAGGAACTGCGGGCTGTGAACACCACGATCAAATGCATTATGATCTCCCAGGTGTCCGCGAAGGAACTGATCAGCAAAGCCTACAGCGCCGGAATCGACTTTTTTATCAGCAAGCCCATCAATCTCATCGAGGTCCGCTCTGTCTTAAAGAATGTGGAACACCAGATTACAAACGAACACACACTGGCGAATATCCGCAAGATGTTCATGAATGAGATCGACCAGATGCCGAAGGACAATAAGCCGAAGGCGGATGATTATGGAAGAAAGTTAAAATACATCCTGAACCGCGTCGGCATGTCCGGAGAGAAGGGATGTCCGGATATCATTAAGATCTGCGAGTATCTCCATGAGAACCACATTCCGGTGTCGAGCCTGAGCGTTGCCCAGATGTGCGAAGCGGTCAGCGATTCCCCGAAGAACATGGAGCAGAGGATCCGCCGTACCATCGCGGCCGGAATGTCTAATATCGCCCATATGGGAATCGAGGATTTCATGAACGAGACGTACACGCTCTATTCTGGAACGCTGTTTTCTTTCGAGGATGTGAAGGCGGAGATGGACTATCTCAGAGGAAAGCGGAGCTCCGGGGGGAAGGTCAGCATTAAGAAGTTTATTGACGGATTGATGTTGGAGGTTGAGCGATAGCAGAAAGGTCAGAGTGTTTGTAGGAATCTGTCAGCCGCAGCCTCTAAGTGCACGACAACAGGAGACGGCTGTATTCGGTATGGCTGTGTGTTAAGACAAGTATATTTTTTTGCGCTGGGACTTAGGTTTCCCGGCGCTTTTTCTTATTATTTTGGGATTTTTACAGGATTCTCCCGATTGTATACAAAAAGCTTGTTAAGAACTGCCAATTTTTTGTTAAGTAATTTTTGTAACTTTTTGAAGTTTTTTGAAGGGACCTCCTTATACTCTAGCCATAAAAGGTATGGAGGTATAAATATATGTTAGAAATCGAGCTCAATATGTACCAGTCAGTCGCAGTGGCTGCTCTGGTCCTGCTTCTTGGACGTTTCCTTGTAAGCAAATTACCAATCTTAACAAAGTACTGTATTCCTGAACCGGTAGTCGGCGGCGTTGTTTACGCAGTTGTACACCTGATCTTAAGATCCGCTGGAATCCTGGAGGTTTCTTTTGATTCCACATTACAGACTTTCTTCATGACAGTATTCTTCTGCAGCGTTGGTTATACCGCATGCTTCCGTCTCTTAAAGAAGGGCGGCGTTCAGGTATTCCTGTTCTTAGCATTAGCTGTAGGAATGGTTGTTCTTCAGAATGGTCTCGGCGCAGCAATCGCAGGAGCATTTGGTCTTGACTCGAGACTTGGTCTTGCAACCGGTTCCATCCCGATGGTCGGCGGACACGGAACAGCAGGTTCCTTCGGACCGGTTCTTGAGGAAGCTGGTGTTACAGGCGCAAACGCAGTTGCAATCGCATCCGCAACATTCGGTCTCGTTGCAGGCTGCATGATCGGCGGACCGATCGCTTACCGTCGTATCAAGGCTTTCAACTTAAGATCCACAGAGACTGCTACTGGCAGCGATGAGGTTACAGTTGATAAGAACGAGGTTACCGGTGCAATCGACTCCAGAAAATTCCTGGATGCTGCTTTATATCTCGCAGTTGCAATCGGTGCTGGCACCATCGTTTCCGTATATCTTGGCAAGTTAATGACATTCCCGAGCTACATCGGTGCAATGGTTGTCGCAGCTGTTATCCGTAACGTTGTTGACTCAACAAACAAAGATATGCCGATGGAAGAGATCAGCACGATCGGAAGCTTCTCTCTTTCCTTATTCCTTGGTCTTGCTATGATGGGCTTAAAGTTATGGCAGCTCGCAGACTTAGCTCTTCCGATGATCGTAATGCTTGCAGCACAGACAGTTCTCATGACATTCTACGCTTACTTCGTAGTATTCAACCTTCTTGGACGTAACTACGATGCAGCCGTTATGACAACAGGTTTCTGCGGATTCGGTATGGGCGCTACACCGAACGCTATGGCTAACATGCAGGCCGTTACAAGTAAATACGGCCCGGCTCCGACAGCATACTTCGTAGTACCGCTGGTAGGAAGCTTATTCATCGACTTCTTCAACAGTGTAATCATTACATTGTTTATGAACTTCCTGTAAGATCCGATTTTGGGATCATAAATTTCAAATTTATTTTGTAAATCATTATTTCTGTGGTATACTCATGGAAGGATTTTTTCAGGAGTGCATAATTATGAACCAGACTTCTTTACTTTCCGGCAACATCAGGCGGCAGATCCTGACTCTCGCCGTACCGCTTCTGTTCGGAAATATTTTACAGCAGTTTTACAACACCGCTGATTCCCTGATCGTCGGCAGGTTCCTCGGAAGCAATGCTTTCGCCTCCGTGGGAGTCTCCGGC
>CAVFLH010000092.1:0-10395 GCA_963622995.1 uncultured Eubacteriales bacterium
TCTTTGTGGAGGACGGTGAAGGGATCCGCACCCAGGCGTTCGATCCGTCAAAACTTGAGGATCCGAGCCTTATTATCTACGCCCCGGTGCGCGTTCTCGGAAATAAGACCATCGTGACAAACGGCGACCAGACCGATACGATCTACGACGGTATGGACCGCCAGCAGACCTTTGAGCAGTCCTTACGCTGCCGCGAGTTTGAGCCGGACGGCCCGAACTACACCCCGCGTATCTCCGGTGTCATGCACATCGAGAACGGAAAATACAACTTCGCGATGTCCATCTTAAAATGCAGCGACGGAAACCCGGAGAGCTGCAGCCGCTTTACATACGCCTACGAGAAGCCGTTAAGCGGTGAGGGACGTTTCATCCACACCTACATGAACGACGGGAATCCGCTGCCGAGCTTTGAGGGTGAGCCGAAGCGCGTTGCCATCGAGGGCGATATCGACAGTTTCACAAAGAATGTGTGGGAGAGCCTGAACGAGGACAACAAGGTTTCCCTCTTTGTGAGATTTATTGATATCGAAACTGGAAAATACGAGACCAGGATCGTAAACAAAAACCACTGATATTTCGAATCAAAACAATTTCCATAATACATCTGTTTATTTCCGGCATTTCGATGCCGCAGCAAAAGGAGCAAAAGAAATCATGAATGAAATGGAATTAAAATACGGATGCAACCCGAACCAGAAACCGTCCCGTGTATACATGGAAGACGGAAGTGATCTCCCGATCACAGTCTTAAACGGAAAGCCGGGCTACATCAATCTTCTCGACGCGTTGAACGGCTGGCAGCTCGTTAAGGAGTTAAAGGAGGCGACAGGCCTTCCTGCAGCTACTTCCTTCAAGCATGTCTCCCCGGCAGGCGCCGCTGTAGGTCTTCCGATGGATGAAGTCTTAAGAAAGATTTACTGGGTGGACGATCTCGGTGACCTTTCCCCGCTTGCAAGCGCCTACGCGAGAGCGAGAGGAGCAGACCGCATGTCCTCCTTCGGTGATTTTATTTCCCTTTCCGAGGTCTGCGACGCTGACACTGCAAAACTCATCAAACGCGAGGTATCCGACGGTGTCATCGCTCCGGGATATGAGCCGGAAGCCCTTGAGATCTTGAAGCAGAAAAAGAACGGCAAATACAATGTGATCCAGATCGACCCCTCCTATGTTCCGGCACCGATTGAGCACAAGCAGGTATTCGGCGTGACCTTTGAGCAGGGAAGAAACAACTTAAAGATCGATAAGGACCTCTTATCCAATGTTGTGACAGAGAACAAGGAAATCCCGGATTCCGCAAAGATCGACCTCATGATCTCCTTAATTACCTTAAAGTACACCCAGTCCAACTCCGTATGCCATGTAAAGGGCGGACAGGCCATCGGTATCGGTGCAGGCCAGCAGTCCCGCGTTCACTGCACACGTCTCGCAGGCCAGAAGGCTGACAACTGGTTCCTCCGTCAGGCACCGCAGGTATTAAATCTTCCGTTTATCGATAAGATCAAGCGCGCGGACCGCGACAACGCTATCGACGTTTATATCGGAGATGAGTACATGGATGTTCTCGCTGAGGGCGAGTGGCAGAAAGTCTTCACCGAGAAGCCACCGGTATTTACAAAAGAGGAGAAGCGCGCATGGCTCGACAAGATGCAGGATGTGGCTCTCGGCTCCGACGCATTCTTCCCGTTCGGCGACAATATCGAGCGTGCCCACAAGAGCGGCGTAAAGTATATCGCGCAGCCGGGCGGATCTGTCCGTGACGACAACGTGATCGAAGTGTGCAACAAATACGGCATGGCGATGGCATTCACCGGCATCCGTCTGTTCCACCACTAAGATCGTTGCTGTTTGCGCAGCCGGTGTCCAAAAATCTCCTTGCAATTTTCATGTTCTTATGATAAACTTATATGCGGCTGTTGAAATACACAGCCGCGAAGATATGCCGGCGTGGCGGAATGGCAGACGCATCAGACTCAAAATCTGACGGGGGTAACTTCGTGCCGGTTCAAGTCCGGCCGCCGGCAGAAACGAAAAGACATGACTCTCATTAGATGGTCGTGTCTTTTTGCATTTATGCAGGCTTCTTAATATCTAAGCTGAAAGGAGTGTGTTCCATGACCTGTGTGGAAGCAGAAAAAATGGTAGTTCCGTATATGAAGGATGAGCTGTCCCCGACGGAGCTGGAAGATTTCCTGGACCATATCAACACATGTGAGAACTGCAGGGAAGAACTGGAGATCCACTATATGGTGGATGTGGGCCTGAAAAAACTGGATGAGGCGGATGGAACATACGATATCGTGGGAGATTTAAAGCGGAAGGTGGCGGAGTCCTACAGGTCCCTGCGCCATATCTCCATGTTTCAGATCACGACCTACGCGGTCACGACCCTCATGGGAATGGCGCTGATCGTCATGATCCTTTTACAGCTTCGGATCTGGAAGACGTTTGGGTTCCTGTAAAGTGGAAACCCTTATAAATATTATCGCAAAACAGGAGAGTGAACATGGAAAAACTCGTACTGATCGATGGTCATAGCATCTTAAACCGCGCGTTCTACGGCGTGCCGAACCTGACGAACTCGGAAGGTCTCCACACGAACGCGGTCTATGGCTTTTTAAATATCTTATTCAAGGTCCTCGATGAGGAGAAAGCGGACTACCTGGCGGTGGCCTTCGACTTAAAAGCGCCGACCTTCCGCCACAAGATGTTCGACGCCTACAAGGGAACAAGAAAACCGATGCCGGAGGAACTTCACGAGCAGGTACCGCTTATGAAGGAAGTCCTGACGGCCATGGGTGTACCGATCCTCACAAAAGAAGGATATGAGGCGGACGATATCCTTGGAACCATCGCGAAACGTGAACAGAAAGAGGGCTACGAGGTGACGATCCTCTCCGGAGACCGGGATCTTTTACAGCTCTCCGACACCCATATCCGGATCTGTCTCCCGAAGACGAGCCGGGGAACCACGGAGGTACACAACTATTACCCGGAAGACGTGATCCGGGAATATCAGGTGACACCGGAGCAGTTTATCGAGGTGAAAGCCCTGATGGGCGATCAGTCCGACAATATCCCGGGAGTTCCGTCCATCGGCGAGAAGACGGCGACAAATTTGATCGTGCAGTACCAGAACCTGGAGAACATCTACGCCCACCTCGATGAGGTGAAGCCGCCACGGGCGAAGAAGGCGCTGGAGGAGCATAAAGACCTTGCGGATCTTTCCCTGAAACTTGCAAGAATCTGTATCGACGCTCCCATCGAGTTTTCCATGGCGGACGCGAAGTTAGAAAATCTCTACACGCCGGAAGCTTACGAATACATGAAGCGCCTGGAGTTCAAATCCATCGCGGCGAGATTTGGCGAGGAGATCAAGAATGAGAGCGGCCCGGAGAAGCAGTTTGTTCTCGTGGAAGATTTTTCCGAGGCGGATGCCCTCTTTGAGAAGGCAAAAAAAGAAGCCCAGATCGGTATGGAGTTTCTGGCGGAGAACGGCTCTGTGACAGCCCTCGCTTTGAGCTTTGAGGAGACCGGCAGCTATATTTTCCCGGTCGGCGGCTTTATGACGGAAAGCTATATCGCCGGAAAGTACGAGGAGCTCTGCCGCACAGGCCATGCATGGGTGTTGGACCTCAAACATTCCCTGCCGTTTGCGAAGCTTTCCTACGAGGATACCGTTTACGACGCGGGCGTTGCGGCGTACCTCTTAAATCCGTTGAAGGATACTTACGGTTACGACGATATCGCAAGAGATGTTCTCGGCATGACGGTTCCGTCAAGGGTGGACCTAATCAAAAAGCTGTCCTATGAGGACGCATACGCGAAGGAACAGGAGAATTTCACCCGCATGGCGGGACTTATGGCCTACACCGCCTTTGCCGCCGGGAAACCGCTCTCAGAGCGTCTGGCAGCAGAAGGAATGGAGGACCTGTATCGGAACATCGAGCTTCCGCTGATCTACACCTTATTCCATATGGAAGACGAGGGAATCGCGGTCCGCAGGGAAGAGCTCACCGCCTACGGCGAGAAATTAAAGAAACAGATCGCCGTTCTCGAGAAAGAGATCTGGGAGATGACAGGACAGGAGTTCAATATCAACTCCCCGAAACAGTTGGGAGAGATTCTGTTTGAGAAGATGCAGATCAAGGGCGGAAAGAAGACAAAGACCGGCTACTCCACAGCAGCTGATGTCCTTGAAAAACTCGCCCCGGATTACCCGGTAATCCAGAAGATCTTAGATTACAGACAGTATACAAAGTTAAATTCCACCTACGCGGACGGCCTTGGAACGTATATCAGGGAGGACGGGCGGATCCACAGCCGCTTCAACCAGACGATCACGGCGACGGGCCGTATCTCCAGCACGGAGCCGAACCTCCAGAATATCCCGATCCGCATGGAGCTTGGAAGAGAGATCCGGAAGGTATTCGTTCCGCGGGATGGATTTCTGTTCCTGGACGCCGACTATTCCCAGATCGAGCTGCGCGTCCTCGCCCACATGTCCGGCGATGAGCGCCTCATTGAGGCCTATAAGACCGCCCAGGATATCCACGCCATCACGGCGTCCCAGGTGTTCCACATTCCGCTTAATGAGGTGACACCGCTGCAGCGCCGGAACGCGAAGGCGGTCAACTTCGGAATCGTGTACGGAATCAGCGCCTTTGGATTAAGCGAAGACTTAAGCATCTCAAGAAAAGAGGCCATGGAATACATCGAGCGGTACTTTGAGACATACCCGCAGGTCAAGGCATTTCTTGACAGTCTTGTGGCCCACGCGAAGGAACAGGGCTATGTCACCACCATGTTCGGTCGCCGCCGTCCGGTGCCGGAATTAAAGTCCTCGAACTTCATGCAGCGGTCCTTCGGCGAGCGTGTGGCCATGAACTCCCCGATTCAGGGAACAGCCGCCGATATCATCAAGATCGCCATGATCCGGGTGGACGAGAGGCTGAGACGAGAGAATCTCCGCTCCAGACTGATCCTGCAGGTACACGATGAGCTTCTCATAGAGACGGCGGAGGAAGAGAAGGAGACGGTCATGAAGATCCTCTCCGAGGAGATGCACCATGCGGCATCCTTAAAGGTGGAACTTGAGATCGACATGCACGACGGAAAGAACTGGTTTGAGGCGAAATAAATGGAACAGAAGAAGAAAATTATTGGAATTACAGGCGGCGTCGGCGCGGGAAAGAGCAGTGTGCTGGCGGTATTGAAAGAGGATTTTGGGGCGAAGATCATTCTGGCGGATCTTGTGGCCCACGATCTCATGGAGCCGGGAAGTGAGGGACTGAAAAGAGTTACAGAGGCCCTCGGAACCTCATTCCTCGCCCCGGACGGATCCGTGGACCGGAAGGCGCTGGCGGATGTGATCTTCCGCAATAAGGAAGCGTTAAGGACCATGAACTCCATCATTCATCCGCTGGTGTGGAAGACCATGAAAGAGGCAGCAGAAGCGGCTAGAGAGCAGCTTGTGATCATCGAGGCGGCAGTCTTTGACACCGCGCCGAAGGACCTCTTTGATGAGCTCTGGTACGTCTACACCACAAAGGAGAACCGGATCGTCCGACTCATGGCAAACCGGGGCTACAGCCGGAAGAAATGCGAGGACATTATCGGTAGACAGGCGTCGGAGGAAGAGTACCGCGCGCTCTGCGACCGGGTCATCGACAACAATGGGGACGAGTCTGATATCAAACGACAGCTGAAGGAGATCCTGGACCATGAGATTTGTTAGCATTGCCAGCGGCAGCAGCGGAAACTGCATTTACACCGGAACGGAGGAGAGCCACATCCTGATCGACACCGGGATCAGCGCGAAGCGGATCGAACAGGGACTCAATGAGGTCGGCTTAAAGACAAGCGAGCTGGACGGGATCTGCATCACCCATGAGCATTCCGACCATGTAAAGGGGCTCGGCGTCCTCGCGAGGAAATATGAAGTTCCGATCTACGCGACGGAAGGTACGTTAAACGAGATCAAAAAAATCAAGGGCTTAGGTGAGTACCCGGAGGAACTTCTGCACCCGATCCTTCCGGACACGGAATTCGCTCTTGGTGATCTGACGGTCAAGCCGTTCCACATCGACCACGACGCCGCGGACCCGGTGGCATACCGGATCCAGTCGGGAAACAAGTCCGTGGCGGTGGCGACGGACCTGGGGCATTTTAACCAGTATACCATCGACCATCTGCTGGACCTGGATGCCGTGCTTTTGGAGTCCAACCATGATCTCCGGATGCTGGAGACGGGACCGTACCCGTACTACCTAAAGCGCCGTATCATGGGCGATTTCGGCCATCTCTCCAACGAAAATGCAGGACGTCTCCTAAACTGTATTCTGAGCGGCAGGTTAAAACATATTTTCCTGGGCCATCTCAGCAAGGAGAACAATATGCCGGAGCTGGCGTATGAGACGGTCCGCCTGGAGATCGATATGGGAGACTGTCCGTACCATGCGGACGATTTTCATCTGGCTGTGGCGAAGCGGGATGAGATGTCGGAGATCATCAGCCTGTAGCATATTAAATATGTGTTTTCCACACAAAAAAATGCTTGCATCTCAGGGGCTGTAATGATATATTTTAAGAAAATTTTATGCTTTAACACTGCATAATGCTACCTTTCCACGGATCCAGGCATCCGGCAGACCATATCTGCCAGACCGGATCAAATACAAACACGCGGAAGGCACAACACAAGGAGGAAAATTCCCATGGATAAAGTTATTATTACCGTAGTAGGAAAAGACACCGTAGGCATCATCGCGAAGGTATGTACATATCTTGCGGACCATAAAATTAACATCCTTGATATTTCCCAGACCATCGTTCAGGAGTACTTCAATATGATGATGATCGTAGATGGAAGCGGAGCAAGCGTTTCATTCGATGAGATGGCTTCCGGTCTCGATGAGATCGGCGCTGGAATCGGCGTCAACATCAAGTGCCAGCGTGAAGAGATCTTTACAAAAATGCACCGTATTTGATAGGGGAGAGGGAAAAGATTATGATTACACGTCTGGAAGTAAATGAGACTAACAATATGATCGAGCACGAGAACCTGGATGTCCGCACAATCACCCTTGGAATCAGCCTTTTGGACTGCTGTGACTCCGATCTCGATAAATTAAATGAAAAGATCTACAACAAGATCACGACTCTCGCGAAGGACCTGGTTCCCACAGGAAAACAGATCGAGCGCGACTTCGGAATTCCGATCGTAAATAAGAGAATTTCTGTAACTCCGATCGCTTTAGTCGGCAGTGCTGCCTGCAAGAGCCCGGAGGACTTTGTGACCATCGCAAAGACCCTGGACCGTGCGGCAAAGACGGTGGGTGTCAACTTTATCGGCGGATATTCCGCTCTTGTGTCAAAGGGCATGACAACAGCCGATGAGAACCTGATGCGCTCCATCCCGCAGGCATTAAAAGAGACAGATTTCGTCTGCAGCTCCATCAATGTCGGTTCCACAAAGACCGGATTAAATATGGACGCTGTCCGCCTGATGGGTGAGATGGTCGTAAGAACAGCGGAGTACACAAAGGACAACGACTGCCTTGGCTGCGCGAAACTTGTTATTTTCTGCAACGCTCCGGATGACAACCCGTTCATGGCAGGCGCGTTCCACGGTGTCACGGAGGCTGACGCGATCATCAACGTAGGCGTTTCAGGTCCTGGTGTTGTAAAGACAGCGTTACAGTCTGTACGTGGAGCTGATTTTGAGACTTTATGTGAGACCATCAAGAAGACTGCCTTCAAGATTACCCGTGTTGGCCAGCTTGTGGCAAAAGAGGCATCCGCACGCCTCGGTATCCCGTTCGGCATCATCGACCTGTCCTTAGCACCGACACCGGCTGTGGGCGATTCCGTCGCTGAGATCTTAGAGGAGATCGGTTTAGAGCGCGCAGGAGCGCCGGGAACAACGGCTGCCCTTGCTATGTTGAACGACCAGGTAAAGAAAGGCGGCGTTATGGCATCTTCCTACGTCGGCGGACTTTCCGGCGCGTTTATTCCGGTCAGTGAGGACCAGGGAATGATCGACGCGGTCAACGAGGGCGCGCTCACCATCGAAAAGCTGGAAGCTATGACCTGCGTATGCTCCGTTGGTCTTGACATGATCGCAGTTCCGGGTGATACAAGTGCCGCAACCATCGCCGGAATCATCGCGGACGAGGCGGCGATCGGCATGGTAAACCAGAAGACAACGGCTGTCCGCCTGATCCCGGTGATCGGAAAGGGTGTGGGCGAGACCGTAGAATTCGGCGGTCTCTTAGGACATGCGCCGATCATGCCGGTGAACTCATTCAGCTGTGAGAAATTTGTAAACAGAACCGGACGGATTCCGGCTCCGATCCACAGCTTTAAGAACTAAACAGGAGAAACTATGAGAATCTATCTGATCCGTCACGGCAGGCAGAACAGCCCGCTTTGCAATGTAAATGTGCCGCTTTCCGATGCTGGAAGGCGGCAGGCTGAGCTTCTCGCGGAGAGGCTCAAAAAGGAATCCATCGATGCCGTCTGGTCCAGCGACCTGATCCGTGCCCGGGAGACAGCCGATATTATCAATGAGAAGATCCAGGCGCCGAGAGTGATCCGGGAAGGTCTCAGGGAGATCTCCTTTGGTGACCTGGAGGGACTTTCTGACGATGTGATCATGGAGCGCTACGCGGACTTTTTTGCCGTCAGGGCTTCCATGAAGAAGGATCTTCCGTATCCGGGCGGTGAAAGTGCCGCGGATGTGATCCGCCGTGCCGTTCCGGTCATGGACGAGATCGCGAAGTCCGGCGCGGAGACCGTGGCTGTCGTCACCCACGGCGGCGTGATCCGGAGTCTTGTGACCCATTACCTTCATATGGACAGAGCGTATGTTCCGCTTCTCGCGAGACATCTGGAGAACTGCGGGATCACGGAATTTTATTACCGGGAGTCTGATGGGGAGACGCTGTTGAACCGTTTTAACGATTTCGCCCATCTGATGGACTATCCGGAGCTTTTGCGCGGCGGCTGGGGAGAGAAGAAGTGATGGAAAAGAGAGAGCTTCACAGTGTACTCACTGATTTTTTAAATGAGCGTCTGATCCAGGCCACGGCCAGCGGACAGGCGGAGAAGAACGATTTCCTGAAGGCAAAGATCCGTCCGGTGCTGGCAAAAGGCATCCTGCATTTCCAGGCGGAGGAGTTTATCGGGAAGCAGGCGTTCCACAAGAATCTCACCGCGGAGGAAGCAGTGAATTACCTGGAAGGTCTTATGAAGACGAGTTTTCGGCAGCTTCAGCTGGAGGCGCAGGATAAGAGCGGGACGGTTCTTGTGAGCAAGAAAGGGAAGGCTACCGTGAAGGTGAAGAAGAAGACGGCTGCTTCCGCTTCAGGACAGGATAGCGGGCACACCGGCGGTTCTGATGCGGCTCTTCAGACTGCATGGGCGAACGGACTTTCCCATAACCGGAAGAAACGGTATATTCTGGAAGAGGGAATTCCGGTTCCGTTCCTTGTGGAGCTGGGTGTTCAGACGAAGGACGGGGCGATATTTCACGCGAAGTACGATAAGTTCCGCCAGATCAACCGGTTTCTGGAGTTTATCGAGGACGTGCTTTCAAAGCTTGATAAGAATAAGGAGACGCGGATCATTGATTTTGGCTGCGGAAAGTCTTATCTGACGTTCGCGATGTACTATTATCTCAAGGTCTTAAAGGGATATCCGGTGCGGATCACGGGGCTGGACTTAAAGGCGGACGTGATCGAGCACTGTTCACAGCTTGCAAAGAAGTTTGGATATGATTCTCTGGAGTTCCTTCATGGGGATATCGCTTCCTACGAGGGAACGGATAAGGTGGACATGGTTGTGACGCTCCATGCCTGCGATACGGCGACGGATTATGCGTTAGAGAAGGCGGTCCGCTGGAACGCGAAGGTGATTCTGTCTGTTCCGTGCTGTCAGCATGAGGTGAATAAGCAGATGGAGAGCGAGTTGTTTGCACCGGTGTTCCATTATGGAATTATTAAGGAGCGGATGGCGGCGCTTTATACGGATGCCCTTCGGGCGGAAGTGCTGGAGGCCATGGGGTACCGGGTGCAGATCCTGGAGTTTATCGATATGGAGCATACGCCTAAGAATCTTTTGATCAGGGCGGTGAAGCAGGGGAAGAAGAAGGAGAACCGGGAGGCGATTGAGGCGATCCTTAAGGAGATCCATGCGGAGCCGACTTTGTATCGGTTGTTGACGGAGAAGAAGTTTCCGATGGAAGAGCATCGATAAACATTGTATAGTTAACATAATTAAATTATGTCAATTTTCACGCAGCTTCACAACATTCCGCGCTGACCGTCTGCGTTCTTCCTCCTGAGCCGCATAATGTTTTCTGGTTGTATTAACATCGTTATGGCCTAAGACGGAGGC
>CAVFLH010000093.1:0-3044 GCA_963622995.1 uncultured Eubacteriales bacterium
GACATAATCCAAAAGGAAAAATATCAGTCTCTCTTTCAATGTGCAAAAAGAAGCAGTGATTTTGAGTCATTTTTACGCTTAGTGGCATAGTTTTGTGCAATTTTTCAAATTTGCTCATTTATAGATGGATAAAAAAGAATTTGTCTTAAAGGCAGTCGCAGATAAAAAGGACCTGATCGTCGATGTGAGCGACAAGATCTTCGGTTACGCGGAGGTCGGATTCCACGAATTCAAGACCGCGAAGCTCTACGAGGAAGTCCTGAAAAAAGAGGGATTCCAGGTGGAGATGGGTGTCGGCGGTATGCCGACGGCGTTCAAGGCCACATACGGAAGCGGAAAGCCGGTGATCGGATTCCTCGCCGAGTATGACGCCCTGCCGGAACTGTCCCAGGAAGGCGGCTGCACGACGCGAAAGAAGGCCGCGGGGGACAACCCGGACGGACATGGATGCGGACATAATCTCCTCGGCGCAGGCGCCATGGCGGCAGCGCTGGCTGTAAAAGCTTATATTGAGGAACACCCGGAAACCGGAACCGTGATTCTTTTTGGCTGTCCGAGCGAGGAAAAAGGCGACGGCAAGGCGATCATGGCGAGAGAAGGTGTCTTCGACGGCGTGGACGCCGCGTTCACATGGCATCCGGGCGACAAGAACGCGATCTGGTCCGAGTCCACTCTGGCGAATGTCAGCGTGTTCTTCAACTTCAAGGGCGTGACCTCCCACGCGGCGGCAGCCCCGGAACTCGGCCGCTCCGCCCTGGATGCGGCAGAGCTCATGAGTGTTGGTGTCAACTACCTGCGCGAGCACATCATCTCCGACGCGAGAGTCCATTACGCGTACCGCGACGTGGGAGGAATCGCCCCGAACGTTGTCCAGGGACACAGCAGAGTCCACTACTTTATCCGCGCGCCTAAGTCATGGCAGGTAAAGGAGATATACAAGCGCGTCGTCGATGTGGCGGAAGGCGCCGCAAAGATGACGGGAACCGAGATGACATATGAGCTCTACGCCGGACTCTCCGACTATATCCCGAACCATGTCCTCTCAGAAGTACTCCACGAGTCCATGGAGGAGATCGGTGCTCCGAAATACGACGAGGCGGACTTCGCCCTGGCGTCAAAATTCTTTCACGAGACCGCGACACCGGAGGAGATGGAGGCAAAGCGCGAATCCTTAAGAAAACTCTTCGGCGCGGACCACATGGATGAGATCGAAGCCCACCCGCTCCACACATCCATCGCCCCACTTATCTGGACCGACAAAGTCCAGGCCGGCTCCACCGATGTCGGTGATGCCAGCTACGTGATCCCGACCGCTATGTGCACAACCGCCACAGCAACATTAGGCACTGCCGGTCACACCTGGCAGATGACTGCCCATGGTAATACGGAAATCGCGCATAAGGCGATGCTGAATGCGGGTGAGGCGATGGCGCTTGCCGCATTAAAGACCATGGAAAGCCCGGAGATCCTTAAAAAGGCACATGATGAGTGGATGGCGGAGACCAATGGCGTTTACGAGTGCCCGATTCCGAAGGAGATTGGGCCGAGGTTGGAGGACTGACGGAGAATCCCGCTTCTTTTGGCCATTTTAGATTGCCATTTTATTTTACCACGATTACATGGAAGTTTACTATGAAAAGTATTATAATGGTTGCAATATGGAGAAAACAAGGTAAATGAAAAGGAGCAGAACAGGCGGATGAAAAAACGCAAAGTATATCTGGAAGATATCATAAATGAGCACCCGGACTTAGAATATCTGCAGTTCTACGCATATGTCAGGCAGCTGATCGAACGTGAAGAACTTGTACCGATGAAAAATGCGAAGAGCAACGGCAGGAAACCGGCGCTTCCGCTCAGTTTCTGGAAGGTTGAAGAGGAACCGGACTATGCGGAGGTTTATGAGGAGCTGAAGTATAAGTATCATCCGCTGATCAGCACCACCTATTATAGGGAACATCCAGAACATTATGAGGCAGACCGGGAAAATCTGCAGCTTTTGAGCAGTTATCTGAAAGATCATTCGGAACTATTGAATACCGAAGAGACCATGAATGAGCGCAGTTTTGAAATCTTTCATAGGGAAAAGTTCTTCCAGAAGGAAGGCGGACTGGAATTCTGTAAAAAGGTTGCGGTCGCCCCGGAAATGCTGGCGTTTTACAGAACTTCGGAACCACTTTCGTATTACGCACATTCGAAAAAGGCACCGCAGAACATTCTGATTATAGAAAATAAGGACACATTTTTTGATATCCGGAGGTATATGAATGCGGGATGCAATGAGATTTTAGGAAAAGAATTCGATACCGTGATCTATGGAGCAGGAAAAGGGATCTGGAAGACCTTTGTGGATTATGTGAATGGTGCGGAGCGATATTTCCTGGAGAATAATGAGCTGTTTTATTTTGGAGATCTCGATTATGAAGGGATACTGATCTATGAGCACCTTCTTGAACTGTATCCGGACTGTGAGATTCGAATTTTTAAAGAAGCTTATGATGCTATGCTGGACAAAGCTTTAAAGATCGGATTTTCCAGACTTCCTGATATGAAGGAAAAGCAGAACGCGAATATCGGAACGGTGTTCCTGGATGCGTTTGATGAGATGAGAAAAAAGCAGATCCATGAAATACTGAGGGCAGGGAAATATATTCCGCAGGAAATCTTAAACGAGCATGATTGGTAATCTGGCAGAATGTTGGAAAATGGACAGCCATAGTTGATGACAGGATTCGGGACAGATGAACGTTGTTTAGGCTAAGGCAGAATCACCTGCATACGCTTTGTTACAAGTGAGAGACATCAGTTATGATAAATCAATACAATGGTGGTAAGAGATGATCGAAAAAGACTTTTTGAAAAATTTTGAGCAGCGCATGAAATGCGTCGGCCGGTATTCTGTACTCTGCGGCAACAGCTTCGGCAAACAGCAGTGGAAGGAATACGGAATAGAGACCCGGGACGAGCAGATGAATATGCTGTTCACGCTGCTGCTCTTCATTATGGAATATTCCCTGCGGGAAGAAAACTGCACGATGGATGAT
>CAVFLH010000093.1:3054-6539 GCA_963622995.1 uncultured Eubacteriales bacterium
GGATGATATCGCGGCGTTTGTGGAAGATATCAGCTACGAATATTACGGGCGGAAGTTAAATTTTGAGCAGAGCCGGGATCTTGCCAGGTTTATGGTGGAAGATATCCTTGGAAACAGCGGTTCCTCTATGTATTTCAAGGCATTTGATTATGAAAACAGAACATACAAGGATATCAATATCCGCTATATTGATAACAAAGTTGTGTATCTGGAGAGTGGAGTCAGAAGAACCTCCTACTATCTGACGGATGAGGGTTACAACATGATACTCGCCACGATGGAGATGGAGAACAGCTTAAAGCTTTCCGTCCATGAAATGCTCTTCAAACTCCACCTGGAAAAAGCAGATTACAACCGGGCTGTGGATGATATCAAAAACATTTTCGGTCAGCTGCGCAAACAGAGCCAGAAGATCGAGGAAGCGGTTCTTGCGGTGAGAAGGAATGCGCTGTCCTACTCCGTGGAAGAATATGGAAAACTGGTGGAAGACAACATCAGCACCGTATCGGAGACCAGGGAAAAGTTCAGGCTCCACCGGGATTTTATTGAAGAAAAAATCCAGGAATTTGAAGAAAAGCAGATGAACGCGGAAGAGTTCACGGAAAAAGAAAAAGGAAATCTCGGCAATCTCCGGACGATCGGAAGATATCTGACGCAGACACTGGATGAACACCAGCGGATCCTTGGCCAGCATTTTGATCTGAAGAAGCTGTACGACGAAGAACTGGAAAATTACTCGAATATGACTCTGGTGCAGAGATTTCCGTTCCGGAGTGATGTCTATGATAAGATTTTGAAGGATGCGTCGCTCCTGAGAAATGTGGATAAAATCTTCGGCCCGCTGTTTACTGGACGGGTAAATAAGATCTTTAACCCGGAAAAGATGATGGAATACCAGAAAAAGTTAAAGAAATCCGATGTGGAAGACGGAGCGGTGGAGCTGGATTTTGACGAGGAGGAGTACAACCGGGAGAAAGAACAGCGCAGGCTGGAACGGATGAAGAAGTATGAGGGCTGTGTAAATGTGATCCTGGAACAGCTGGTAACCCATAAAGAACTGACACTTGAGATGTTAAACACAGAATGCAGAGAGGAAGAACGGGAACGTCTGCTTCCGACAGCGGAGATCTTCAGAGAGGTGATCATCGAATTCCTGACCGCCGGTATGATCGATATCGGAACACTTCAGAAAGAGCAGACTGACTATCTCATGGACGCCTCTGAGGGATTTGTCCTGAATGAGATGCTGCTTGGATTCATGGAAGACAGGAGATTTCGGAGAATCGGAAAGATCTTTATATTCCCGATGGAAGACAGTGAACATGTACATTTTAAAAACGTGATGGATGAAACCGGCAACAGGAGAAACTTCAAATGTTCCAACGTGGGATTCCGGTATGAGGAGAGATAAGAGATGGCATACGAAGCAGAAATGATCACATACAG
The DNA here is from genome assembly GCA_963622995.1 of uncultured Eubacteriales bacterium. Classification (GTDB taxonomy): domain Bacteria; phylum Bacillota; class Clostridia; order Lachnospirales; family Lachnospiraceae; genus Pilosibacter. Next base: position 4,501 of record CAVFLH010000093.1, read on the forward strand.
TCAGAAAATATTTTACTACCTTTTGTGCCATGGGGCGCTGAGCGACCTGGATGCGGGAGTCAATGACCTGTACCGCGCGTATGTGGAACATGAGGAGGTCATGAATCTGGTGAAGAACCAGGCGGATATCGCAGACTGTAAGATCGAGAGGTACGGAACTACGATCTATCTGATGCCGGATATCGACAATAAATATCTCGGTTTTACGAAGGCTGATCTGAAGAAAGAATTATGTAAACCGAACGGCACGGACAGGGACTACTACCTGGCCCAGTTTGTGATCCTGACACTGTTGGCGGAATTCTACGACGGGCAGGGAAGTACCAGCAAATCCAGGGAATTCCTGAAACTAGGAGAACTGCAGAATATCGTGTCGGAGCGATTGAAGGCGGGACTTGCGCTTGAACAGGAGAGACAGCAGGATGGAACGAATCTCTATACGGAGATGTATGAGAATATCCTGGATTACAAGAGCATGAGCGAGGCCTACGAAGCGTTAAAAAGCGTGGAAGCCGGCAGCAGGTCGAAATACACGAAAGAGGGATATGTGAGTATCATTTGCAATTTCCTGGACAGGCAGGGGCTGATCATCTTTATCCCGGAGGATGAGATGATCAAGACCACGGCAAAACTCGATAACATTATGGAGTACAAGATCCTGAATAAGGAGAATTACGCAAGAATCATGGAGACATTGGGGGAGACACATGAGTAAGATAGCGAGGATCCGTATTTTAAATCTGAATTATAACAACAATACGATCAAGATCGACGACGAGATCTTTGACCTGGGCGGCCAGAATACCCTGATCTCCCTTCGGAACGGCGGCGGTAAAAGCGTGCTGGTGCAGATGATCGTGAGTCTTTTTGTCAATCGGACATACCGTGATTTCGGAGACCGGCCGTTTAAAAGTTATTTTACGACGAACCGCCCGACATTCCTCATGACGGAGTGGATCCTTGATAATGGAGTGGACCGTTTTCTGGCGGGGATGATGGTGCGGAAAAGCCAGAAGGAGGACAATGACGCGGAAGAACTGGAGATGTATACATTTACAGGCAGTTATTCGAATGGCTGTAAATATGATCTCGACAATATTCCGATCATACGGCAGGACGGAAATAAAAAGATCTTGAAGGGATTCGGTGAGTGCAAAAATCTTCTGGAAGACATCGCGAAGAATGAGCCGGGGGATTTCCGGCTGTATGATATGACGAGTCAGTATGGGAGACGTCAGTATTTTTCCACGCTCCGCCAGTATCAGATCAACAATAAGGAATGGGAGAGTATTATCCGGAAGGTGAACCAGAAGGAGTCCGGTCTTTCGGAGCTGTTCCAGAACGCCAAAGATGAGAAAGACCTGGTGGAGAACTGGTTTCTCCGTCCGATCGAGGATAAATTAAATCAGGAAAAGAATAAGATCGATGAGTTCCGGAAGCTGGCATTCCAGTTTATTGAACAGTACCGGAGCAATCAGTCGAAGATCCAGCGCAAATGGATCATTGAGCAGTATTTTGAGGACACAAAGCCGCTGAAAGCTGAGATCGATGATTATGTACAGAAGGACCGGGATGACGTGAACCTCAGAACAGAAATGATTCTCTATGCGAAGTCGCTCCAGAAAGAGCTGGAACGGCTGCAGGCGGAGATCTTTGCCGGTCAGGAAAAATTAGGGCAGATCGAGAAAGAGCAGAGACAGATTGTCTATGAACAGCTTTCCTACCAGATTTACCTCAGCGAGGATCAGAAGACGGAGATTCTTTCGCAGAGAGCGCAGCAGGAGATCGAGATCACGAGGCTGACTTCCCTGAAGAATCATCTGGAGCGAAAAATTGACACATATGATCTTCATAAAGTCTATCTGGAATTAAAGGATTTTGAGCGCCAGAAAGCGGAGGTGGATGCAAAACTCCAGGTACTCCTGCAGAAAACGGAGGAATCGAAGGACGAGATCGAGAAGATCGGATGCCAGTTATATGTGATCTATTCAGAGGCAGTCAATAAGCTGGTGGATCAGAAGAAACTGGAAGAGGAAAAG
>CAVFLH010000093.1:6549-10334 GCA_963622995.1 uncultured Eubacteriales bacterium
GAAAAGCTTGCTGAGACGGAAAAGTCCCGGGAAAATGCAGAGCGGGAACGGGGCGAGAATGAGCAGAAGATCCGGAAATTAAGTACAGATATCGGCGCGTTGGAGTCTAGGGTCGGAAGCTTCGATGAGGTGGAAGATTCATTCAACAGAGAGTTTGATGCCGACCTCCGGAGAAATATCCTGGGACTCTATGAAGAAGGTGCGTTGGAGATTTTCCAAAAAGAGACCGATGCGGAGCTGCAGGAAAAGAAAAATCAGTCAGTCAGATATGCCCGGAAACTCATGGAGCAGGAACAGTCCAGGAAAAAGCTTTCACAGGAAACTTCGGATGGAAATGTGGCGTTAAACGATATTGCACATAAGCTGGATCAGTTTTCTGAGAAACTTGCGGACCTGGAGAGACAGAGAAATGAGCGCCTGAGAATCATGAAATATGTCAATGTGGACGAAGAGCATATTGACAGGAAAGATTTGATCCTGGATCAGCTGGACGGAAAGATTAAGGAACTGGATATCGCGAGAAGCGGACTGATCCAGGAAACGGGGGATCAGGAGAAGCGTTTCAGACAATTAAAAGAGGGAAAGACCACGGAACTCCCGGAAAATATCAGGACTTACATGGAGCAGAACGGGATCGACCTTGTATATGGTATGGAATGGCTCTCGAAAAATGGAAGGACGGCTTCGGAGAATGCGGAACTTGTAAAGAAAAATCCGTTTATCCCCTATTCGATCCTGATGGAGCGGGCAGTTTTTGAGCGGTTCAGAAAGAGCGGGGAGGAACTGTATACGAGTTTCCCGATTCCGATCATTGTGAAGGAAGAACTGGAACAGGAGCAGGAACATGCGGATTCCAGGTTTGCTGTCTATGGAAATGTGCATTTTTATGTCATGTTCAACACACATCTTCTTGACCGGGAAGAGCTGGAAAAGATCCTGGAAAAGATCCGCCGGGAGATCGATGGACTGAAAAAGGCAGTGGAGGACAAGGATGCGGATCTGAGGACATACAGGAACTACAGGGGAGTGGTTGAAAGTCAGACATTTACTATGGATCTTTATCAGCAGACAGAGAAAGCAATCAGCAGTCTGAAGGAAGAGAGAGCAGCCCTGAAAGAGCGCCTGGAGGAGATCCGTCGTGAGCATAACCGGTTGGAAGAAGAGAAGAAACAGACGGAAAAGCTTGCGGAAACGGTAAAGGAACAGATCGACGGTCTTAAGAGAAAGGGAACGCAGTTTGATATTCTCTGCAAAAAATATGACCAGTACGAGACGGATCGGACAAGTCTGGAACGTTTGAAGAAGGAAAATACTGAGTTAGGGGAAAAACAGGCGGCTTTAAATACAAGTCTGGGTGAACTCCGAAATCAGGAGACGGGTCTACGGGCGCTGGTGAAGGAATTTGCGGAGAAGATTGTGCGTGAAGAGAAGAAAAAAGCAGAATTCGAAGAGTTTGCGAAGGCAGCGGGAGACAGGAATCTGTCTTCTGCAGAGCAGATGACTTCGGAAGAGCTGGAGGCAAGATATTACGCGCTGACGAAGGTAATATCGGACAGCGTAGAAGAACTCCGCAGGGCGCAGACGGACTGGATCGGAAGGATCAGCGGGAAAAAGACGGAACTCAAAAAGAAGAATGAGGACAGTCAGATCCCGGACAAAGAATATCAGAGTCTGGTGTGCTCGGAAGAGCAGTATGATGGATGGAAACGGCAGAAAAAGCAGACGGAGAGGGAACTCAACAAAGCGAATGAAGAGAATACTGCTCTTGGAAGAGAAGAAGGTGCACTGACAACAACGATCGATCACTATATGAAGGATCTGAAAAAGGAAACCGGGTATGAGGAGCCCGCGGAGAGAAAGACGATCACGGATACGGAATTTGAAAAACGTCTGAATCTCAAGGAGTATGAGCTTAAGGCACAGCAGAAGAAGCTGGGGCAGCTTCGGGAGAGAAATATACAGATAGCTTCGCAGGCGGCAGGTGTAGAGGAATATGTGGATGAGCCGATTCCTGCAGAGTTGATTTTTGGAGATGGTCCGATTTCTGCAGATGAACGGATGTCTATAGAAAGCTCGATAGCTGCAGGTGATCTGATTTCGGCGAATGGAACTGGTGCACATTCGGAAGCCGGAGAGAATAAAATTCTTTCGGCTATTCTGGAGCGGATTCCTGATGTGCGAAATGAGGAAATAGATGTCATAAAAGTGTATCAGAAGGACATCCGCAGAAAAATCGCGGAGATTTCCAAGAAATTAGAGAGGTGCAGAGAAAGTCTGTCCGAGCTGATCCGCGAAATTTCAGCTGAAAAAGTGTATGTGGATGACTATTTTAAGAAGACCTTTGACAGCCTGCGCTCTCAGATTTCCAACTCAAAGAATCTGTCCCGGCAGTTTGAGATGAACCGGCTGGCATATGAAAATCAGCTGGAAAAGCTGAAGATCGATCTCGCCCATATTGATGACGAGCAGAAAAATCTGGAAATGATGTTCCTGGAATATGTGGAGCAGATCAACGCGAATATCGGCATGATCGATAAGAATTCTACGATCTCCGTAAGAGGAAGAAGTCTTAAGATGCTCCGGATCCAGGTTCGGGATTGGGAGACAGAGAAAGAGCATTTCCGGCTGAAGCTGCATGACTATTTTGAGAATGTAGTGAAGTTGGGAATCGAGACGATCGAAAAGAACGGAAATCTGACAGAGTTTCTTGGCAGAGTGATCACCACCAGAAAACTGTACGATGATGTGGTGGGAATCCAGAATGTAAAGATCCGCCTGTACAAGATTGAGGCGGAGCGAGAAGTGCCGATCTCCTGGTCCGAGGTATCCGCCAACTCCGGCGGCGAAGGTTTCCTGTCCGCCTTCGTGATCCTGACATGCCTTTTAAGCTACATGCGGCGGGATGAGACGGACCTCTTCCCCTCCGGTGAGGAAGGAAAAGTCCTGATCATGGACAATCCGTTCGCCCAGACCAATGCGGAGCATCTTTTAAAGCCGCTGATCGAGATGGCAAAAAAGACAAATACACAGCTGATCTGTCTCTCAGGCTTAGGCGGCGATTCCATCTATAATCGGTTTGACAATATCTATGTATTGAAGCTTGTTGAGTCCAGCATCCGAAACGGAGTACAGAGAATGGATGTGACCCATATGAAGGGCGAGGAGACGAAAAGGATGGTATTGTCGGACTTTAAGATGGAGCAGATGAGTTTGTTTGATATGGTGGAAGAGTAGGAAGGCAAGGAACGTTTCACATGCGAGCGGTGAGTGACATTTTTCGACTGTAAATTTGATATCTTGCCGCAATAAATCAAAGGAAATTGATATATTGCGGCAAGATTTGGATAATATGCGGAAGAATATTACTTGTTGTAAGCTGGAAGTGAAGAACCAGGGAGAGATAAAAAGAATGAATATACAGATCTTTGGCACAAAAAAGTGTAATGACACAAAGAAGGCGGAGCGATTTTTTAAAGAGCGAGGCATCAAATATCAGTTTATTGATATGAAGGAAAAGGGCATGAGCAAAGGAGAGTTTAACTCGGTTGCCCAGGTCAACGGCGGAATTGATAATATGATCAATTGGGATGGAAAAGATAAGGATACGCTTGCGTTGATCAGGTATATTACGGATGAGGATAAGCTGGAAAAAATTCTGGAAAATCCGTCCGTAATCAGGACACCGGTTGTGAGAAATGGGAAGCAGTCCACACTGGGGTATCAGCCGGAAGTGTGGAAGGAATGGAAGTAGAAGAATAGGGCAGAAAATGGGAATCCTCCGACAG
>CAVFLH010000094.1:0-2227 GCA_963622995.1 uncultured Eubacteriales bacterium
CTCTAACATTCCCCACCCCGATCAGCCTGATCCGCTTCTCATCTTTCAGCTTCTCCAGATTCGATTTCGGCAGCAGACAGCTTGTGAAGCCCATCTTGATAGCCTCGGACACTCTCTGGGCGGCCTGGGAAATGCCTCTTACTTCGCCGGAGAGACCTACCTCCCCAAAGATCAGCATTCCGGGATCCACTTCCCGGTTTTTGAAGCTGGATACGAGAGCCATCACCACCGCGAGATCCAGCGCCGGTTCATTCATCTTCATTCCCCCCGCGATATTCACGTAGGCGTCATACCGACTCATGGCGAAGCCGCAGCGTTTCTCCAGGATTGCAAGCAGAATATTGATTCGGTTATAATCCACACCGTTCGCCGTCCGTCTCGCCATACCGAAATTCGTTGCTGTCACCAGAGCCTGGACTTCTAAAAGGATCGGCCTCGTTCCCTCCAAAGAGCAGGCAACCACCGCCCCCGACGCCTCCTTCGGGCGCCCGGAGATCAGCATCTCTGACGGATTTAACACCTCGGAGAGTCCTTTCTCTTCCATCTCAAACACGCCGATCTCATTCGTGGATCCGAAACGGTTCTTCACCGCCCTGAGAACCCGGTAGGCGTCGTTTCTGTCTCCCTCGAAGTAGAGCACCGTGTCCACCATATGTTCCAGCACGCGGGGACCTGCCACCACGCCCTCTTTCGTCACATGGCCGACGATAAAGATCGTCACCCCGTATCCCTTCGCGATCTGCATCAGGAGGTTCGTGGACTCCCTGACCTGGCTCACGCTGCCCGGCGCGGAGGAGATATCTTCCCGGAACATGGTCTGGATCGAGTCGATGATCACAACGTCCGGCTTTGCACGCTCGATGGCGCCATGGATCGTGTCGAGGTTCGTCTCGCAGAGGAACAGAAGGTCCCCCGTGATCTCCCCGATGCGGTTCGCGCGCATTTTGATCTGCTTTAAGGATTCCTCACCGGAGACATAAAGGACCCGTTTTCCCGCCCCGGCGAGGTTCCTGCAGACCTGCAAGAGCAGCGTCGACTTTCCGATTCCCGGATCGCCGCCAACAAGTACGAGACTTCCCTTCACGATCCCGCTTCCGAGGACCCTGTCAAGTTCCCCGAAGCCTGTGGGCGTCCTGTCCTGCTCGTCGAGAGAGATCTCCGAGATATGGACCGGGACCGCTGTCTTTCCCGCTCCCGCCACGGCGATCTGGCCCGCCGGCGCCTTCTTCGTCTGGGTCACCGGCTCCTCCACAAATGTATTCCATTCTTTGCACACCGGACACTGTCCGAGCCACTTTGCGGACTCATAGCCGCACTCTTTACAGAAAAAAGCTGTGTTTCTTGCTTTTGCCACGATATTCTCCCCGTTCTTTTATATATAGAAAAAATGCCCCATCACATTCGGATGTCTCGCACAGCCGATCCGGCAGCATACATCTTCGCGCGAATGCGTATCGGTATATAACTTTTCTGGCGTTTCTTAAATAATTAGACAGGAAACGCCCCGAAGGTCATCCCCGGAGCGTCCCATGATACTGTTATCCGTCATGTACGGACAGTAATTTCTAATCTTTTTACTTGCGAACGATCTTAACTTCTACTTCCTTGCCCTCATTGAGCTCAACAGAAAGGCTCAGCTTGCCGCTCATATTTGTCTTCATTCCGCCGACACCAACGCCGTCCTCGTAAATCTCGTACTCGCAGTCATCCTCTAACTGTACAGTGATCTGGGCATCCTCGAAGCCCTCGACCTTGAATGTAACAGTTGTATCAGTTACTGCGAAATCAGTTACTGCTGTTCCCGGAACGGACTCGTAAACGAACATTCCGTTTCTCTCTAACTTTGTGATTTCCTTAAATGTCTTAACTTTATAAAGATCACCTTCGTGCTCGAAGTCTTCTACCTTGGATTTTGCTGCGAGGCTGTAGTTTCCGAAGCTTAAAGTTCCGTTTGCCTCTGTGCGGATCAGTTCGTTGATTACTGACATAATGCTTACTCTCCTTTTGTGTGTTTCAACAAGGGTTCGAATTTCCCTTTTGCTGTTGTAATAAGGTAACGGCAACAGGCAGCTGCCTCCTCACCGTTACGTCGTGCCTATGATTTTACCACACTGGCGGAAGTTTTTCCAGCAGTTTGTGGATGTCTTGCTGAAAATTTCAGTTCTCCGTCCTTGCAGGTGATCTTCACGGAATCGCCTTCCCGTACTTTTCCTTCCAGAACCAGCTC
>CAVFLH010000094.1:2237-10274 GCA_963622995.1 uncultured Eubacteriales bacterium
CTGCGAGCTTATCCTCGATAAGGTTCTGGATCGTGCGCTTTAACGGTCTCGCGCCGTATTTCTCGTCATATCCCTTCTCCACAAGGTATTCCTTCACGTCATCCCCTGCGTTTAACCGGATGGACATCTGGCTCTTTGTCCGTTTCGCGAGGACATTCAAGAGGATCGTCACGATCTCCTTCATGTGATCCTTCGTCAGCGGATGGAACACGATAGTGTCATCGATACGGTTTAAGAACTCCGGCTTGAACATCCGTTTCACTTCGTCCATGACACCGGTCTTCATTCTCTGGTAGCGGACCTTCTCATCGTCCTGGGACATGAATCCAAGCTGCTTCGGCGCGATAATGTTCTCGGCGCCCGCGTTGGAGGTCATGATGATAACGGTATTCTTAAAGTCGATCTTATGGCCCTGGGAGTCCGTGATGTGGCCGTCATCCAGCACCTGTAACAGGATATTGAACACATCCGGGTGGGCCTTCTCCACCTCATCGAAGAGGATCACAGAGTACGGATTTCTGCGGACTTTTTCGCTCAGCTGTCCGCCGCCCTCGTATCCCACATATCCTGGCGGGGATCCGATCATCTTGGAGACGCTGTGTTTCTCCATGTACTCCGACATATCAACGCGGATCAGGGCGTTTTCCGTACCGAACATGGCTTCCGCAAGGGCTTTGCAGAGCTCCGTCTTTCCGACACCAGTCGGTCCTAAGAATAAGAAGGAACCGATCGGGCGCTTCGGATCTTTTAAGCCGACTCTTCCGCGGCGGATCGCCTTCGCGACGGCAACCACCGCCTCGTCCTGTCCAACCACGCGCTCGTGGAGAATGGATTCCAGCTTTAAGAGGCGTTCTGTCTCGCCCTCCGCCAGCTTGCTCACCGGGATCTTTGTCCAGCCGGAAATCACGTCGGCGATGTCGTTCTCATCGACAGTCAGCTCCCTGCTCTCTTTCTCGCTCTCCCATTTTTCCTTCATCTTGCGGATCTTCTCCCGCTTTGACGCCTGTTTCTTCTTGATCTCCCCGGCGAGCTCATATGCCTCGTCGCGGATCGCGTCCTCTTTCTCTTTCTCGAGCTTTTTGATCTCCTCCTCGAGAGTCTTGATTCCCTTCGGTTCCACATAGACGGTCAGTCTCGTCTTGGAGGCCGCCTCGTCCACCACATCGATGGCCTTGTCCGGCAGGAACCGGTCATTGATGTATCGGGCGGAAAGGCGCGCTGCTGCCTTTAAAGCCGCATCTGTGATCGTCACATGGTGATGTTCCTCATATTTCGGGCGCAGTCCCTTTAAGATCTGGAACGCCTCATCCTCCGTCGGCTCCTCAACAGTCACCGGCTGGAACCGGCGCTCCAAGGCCGCGTCTTTTTCAATATATTTCCGGTACTCTTCGATCGTCGTAGCGCCGATGAGCTGGATCTCGCCGCGGGCCAGGGAAGGTTTCAAGATGTTAGACGCGTCTAATGCGCCCTCCGCTCCGCCAGCGCCGATGATCGTGTGGATCTCGTCGATGAATAAGAGGACGTTCTCCGCCTCTGTCACCTCGTTAATCACGTTCTTGATGCGCTCCTCGAACTCACCGCGGTACTTGGATCCCGCTACCATGCCGGAGAGGTCCAGGATCACAACGCGTTTTCCGCGGATCGTATCCGGGACATCGCCGGAGGCGATCATCTGCGCGAGACCTTCGATCACAGCTGTCTTTCCAACACCTGGTTCTCCGATCAGACACGGGTTATTTTTTGTTCTTCTGCTTAAGATCTGGATCACGCGGCGGATCTCCTTTTCCCTGCCGATGACTGGATCCAGTTTCCCTTCTTTCGCGAGAACTGTAAGGTCGCGGCTGTAGGCGTCAAGCGTCGGTGTGGCGCTCTGTCCGCCCCGTTGCTGGCGTCCCTGGGCCAGATCCTCTTTCCCTGCGTTTCCGTCCTCACCCATGGCGGATAAAAGGTCGATGTAGACCTTCTGGATGTTGATATTCAAGGTGTTTAACAGGCGGACCGCCACACAGTCCGATTCCTTTAATAATGCCATCAGAATATGTTCCGTGCCGATCAACGGCGCATGGAACCGGACAGCCTCTTTATAGCTGTTTTCCAGCACATGTCTCGCGCTGGGGGTGTAGCCGTCCCGCTCTTTGGTGGCTGTATTCTGATAGGAAGAGACAAGCTGCTCCACAAGGGCCAGCAGTCTGTCGAGCTTCACCTCGTTGGCCTCGAGGACCATGGCAGCGGTACCGCTTCCCTCCTCGATCAGCCCCACCAGGATGTGCTCCGTTCCGATCACAGGGGAACCCATGTCCTCCGCCGCTTCACTGGCGAGGACGAGAGCTTCCTGGGCTTTTTCTGTATATTGTGCCATCTGTTCTTATTTCCTCCTGAATTTCTCAGTCTATCTTTGAACTGTTCCGTTTTTCCAGCCTGTATTTTTCATGGTCAACACAGACCTGCTGAACAGTCAGCTAATTTTCTATCTCTATGATCTCCGGCAGCCGTCTTCTCAAAAATTCCGCCCGGGCGGCATCCAGCTCATCCTTATCGAGCGGGTGATCCGCCAGACTCAAAAGGTTCGCGGGCTGGATTCCAATCATCAGACCGTATACAGAGTACGGTTCCTTCACTTTTAAGATCCCGTCCGTGATTCCCGTCATGATCTGGGACAGAAACTCCATTCCGTCTTTTCTCGTCAGCCGTCTCGCGTATTTTAAGACGCCGTAGGATTTATAACATTCATCGGCCGCCTGTACCGGTTTCCTCTGGCGGTATTCCCGGCGCACCCGCCGTTCCTGGGCATCCAGCTCCAGGGCCGCTTTTCTGACGATATCGATGATCTCCCGCTCCGTCTGGCCTAAGGTCTTCTGGTTTGAGATCTGGTACAGGGAGCCGAAGTTCTCCGCGCCCTCACCGTACACGCCCCGTACCTGGGTCCCGAACCGGCCCATATCCGCCACGAGGCTGTTGAAATTTTTATTCTGGGACAACATCGGCAGGTGCAGGACCACCGCCGCCCGGAGTCCCGTGCCCACATTTGTGGGGAACGAAGTCAGGTAACCGTATTTTTCATCGAAAGCATAGTCGAAGCGCTCGCTGATATAGTCATCGATCTTATCCGCTCTCTCGTAAAGCTGCTCCAGGGTGAGCCCCGTCTGCAGCGTCTGGATCCGCACATGGTCATCCCCATTTAAGAGGATCGCCGTGGATTCGTCCTCCGACAGGATCATTCCCGTCGGGTCTTTCTTCTTCATCACACTGCGGTTGATCGCCCGCCGCTCCAGAAGCGCGGTCTTTTCCAGGTCACCCATCCGCTCCAAGTGTGTAAACCGGTACTGCATCCGGTCCATGGAAGCGATGCCGGTGAGTCCGCCGAGAAGCTTCTCCGAAAGCTCCGTGCTCTGCTCCTTTGTGAGGCGGCCAGGGAACGGGTATTCTCTCAGGTTCCGAACCAGACGGACACGGCTGTAGATCACATTTGTGCCTGCTTTTCCCGGCACTTCATACCATTTATCCATTCTGTTTCTCCTCTTTCAGCGCCCGGATCTCATCCCGGAGCTTCGCGGCCTCCTCGTACTCTTCCCGGCGCACCGCATCTTTTAATCTCGTCTCCATCAGGCGGATCTTCTCTTCCTTTGAGAGCTCCGGAATATTTACCGGGTCTTCACCGGAAGCTCCCGCCCCGTTCAGTTCTTCCATGTCAGACCGGTATCCCGCCGGGCGCTTTCCGACGTGCTTCTCGCTGCCCTGAAGGTGGCGGATATTGTCGCTGATCAGCGGATCGAAAACGCTGTAGCAGTCCGGGCATCCAAAACGGCTGTCCTTTACAAATTCCTCGTAGGTCGTTCCGCAGGTCGGGCATACGACACCGGAGTATTTTTCATCCTCTTCCTCCGTCTCCTGGGTTCCAAGAAGTCCGGAGAGAAGTTTTCCCAGTGGAAATTCGCCCTCAAAGAGTGCGGAGAACTGTCCAAGGTCCGCATGGGCGGCACACTGGGTACAGAGGTTGTGCTCTGTCTTCACGCCGTTGATGACTTCCACATATTTCACGGTTGCTTCCCGCTTTTTGCAATGTTCACAAAGCATGACTGTCCCTCCTTTATGCCTGTCCGCCGAACTCATCGTAGATCTGGTCAACGAGGCTGTGGATCTCATCCCTGCTGACATTTTTGCAGATTCCCCGTGCTACGATCAGCGCAAGGTCGTTTTTCATCTCCTCAAGCGTCCGCAGTTTATCCATATCCAGGGCGATCACGGCCCCGCGCCTGCGGTCCAGACGCAGAAATCCTTCCTGTTTCAATACAGCATATGCCTTGTTGACTGTATGCATGTTAATTCCGATCTCATCCGCAAGCTGTCTGACCGACGGGAGACTGTCCCCGTCGTGAAGCACATCCATCGCGATGCCGCAGATGATCTGGTTGCAGAGCTGGGTATAGAGCGCTTCCTCACTGTCAAAATCGATCTTCAGTACCATTTGATCACCGTCTTTTTTCTTAAATTTTTGATACCGGAATCGTCTGCGCGGTCCCGGTATCATTGTATTCCATTTGTTATATGTGTATAGTAACAAATTGTGTGATGTTCGTCAAGCGGAATCAGAATTTATTCGAACATATATTCTGTTTCGTTTTTGTCAGCTTTGCAGTTCCACCTCCAAGTTAAATGCATTACCAACTTTCACTCTTTCATAGGCAAAGTTTTTGTTTCATTTGTATTTTTGTGCCTTGCCCTTTCTCACTCTGCTGCAAAACTACCTATATTATAGTCCTATCATAATGCTCGTTTAAATCATATTTTCCTATTCTAAGTCCAGCCGCCCATCCGCCGACCGATTATCTGCGATCCGCTCGAGGGTCCAGGTGATATCTGTAGATTTCGCCTTCAGTGCATTCCAGGCATTCTGATCTTGATATACATGAAACAGTGCCCCAAAGATCACGTCATACTCCCTGTTCGCGCTTTCTGGAAGTCCCGTTGCCTGGGCGATCTCGGTAAAGCGATACCTAGCCGCCTTCGGGAACTGGTCTTTCTTCATCTCATCCCCGGAATTTTCGTAGACATACACCCCAAATCCGTCCTTCACAGCGTCTGCCTTCGAAAACAGGAGTTCTTTTTTCTCCTCATCCAGGGAATAACTGCAGGAATAAAGCACATTCCCTCTCTTATCTTTAAAGGTCCTGTAAGGCCCGCCCGACGGGCAGTACACAAACCGCCAGCCGTCATCCCGGAACTTCTTTCTCCATCCATCCGGGAAGGCGTTGATGAATCCTGCGATCTCATTTTCCTCGGTTTCGCTCACCGTCTTCGCCGTTCCATCCGCGTTCACCGCCAGAATATCCCCCGCCGGATCCGGCTGTCCGTCATAGTCGGTGTAGGAAAAGCCCGCGTACTCATTCACCCGCATGCTTCCATCCGGGCGGAACGCGTATGTCTTTCCTTTTATGGTGCGGACTGATTCCTTGTTCATCTTTCCGTCCGCGTCGAACCAGTACCATTTCCCCTTATCCTGGAACCACTGGATCTTCGCGTTTCCCGCGGAATCATAATAGTACCAGTTTCCGCCGCCTGGGCCATCGTACTGCCAGCCCTCGGAGAGGGAACCGTCCTGGTTGAAATGGTAACGGATGTTTCCAACGGTCTTCCATCCGGTCTCCATGATCCCATTTCTGTCAAAATGATACCACTCGCCGTCGATATCCTCCCAGGTGCCCCGGGCCGCACGCCCGTCCGAATAGGTAAACGTGTATCCGGCATCCGTGAGTGTCCAGATGCCGTCCGCAGCGAGGGATGTCATGGTCTGCATGGCAAATAGGATACCAACAGTCCCTGCCAAGATATATTTTCGTTTTTTCTTCATGGCCAAGTCCTCCTTTCCGTTTTTATCAAATGCTGTTTCAAAAATACGCCTGCCGGAAATAGAATTGATTTCTTTCTGCTGCATTATCTTGAATCCCGCCTTAAAATACCTTATACTAAGCAGGAACACAAAACATGTACATGAAAGGAACTTAAATATATGAAACGATTTTTCGCCTGGGCCGGAATCCTCATAATCGCCGCGGTCTTCCTCGCCCTCATCGTCCTGACATTCACCGGCGGCCCGGAGAATGTTATCATGGCGCTCCTGTTCTGCGTCATCGTCATACCGGTGATGCTGTACGGCTACGCACTGATCTTAAAATACGTCCGAAACAGAAACAAAAAGGACGACTAACAGAATCCGTAATCTTTCGCCATCTTTTCCAGACGGTCAGCGGCGATCTTCAACGTCTCTTCCCCTCTGGAAAAATGCAGGCGGATATAGTTGTTTACCGGCTCCTTAAAGAAGCTGGAGCCCGGCACCGCCGCCAAGCCGTAATTTTTTATCATCCATTCACAGAATTCCATGTCTGTCCAGCCGGAAAACTCCGGCTTCCCAAGAAATCCCGAGATATCCACGAGAACAAAATAGCTGCCCTGGGGCGTTGTGTGGGGAAGTCCCATCTGCTCCAGTCTGCCGCAGAGATAATCTCTCTTTTCCGTGTAGAAGTCTTTCAGCCACTTATAATACTCTGGGCCGAATTTTAAGCCTGTGACTGCCGCCTCCTGAAGCGGTGCCGCGGCACCCACCGTGAGGAAATCATGGACCTTCTTCGCCGCCTCGATCACACGTTCCGGCCCGATGAGGTACCCAAGTCTCCATCCAGTCATGGAGTATGTCTTTGAGAGGGAGCTGCAGGTGATAGTCCGCTCGTACATTCCAGGTAAAGCAGCCATGGAGATATGGCGGTTCTCGCCGTAAATGATATACTCGTACACCTCGTCCGTGATCACAAAGGCATCATACCGCTTCGCAAGCTCCGCGATCTCCTCCATTTCTTTCATCGTAAATACTTTTCCGCATGGGTTTGACGGGTTGCAGAGGATCAGTGCCTTCGCGCCGTCCTTAAAGGCCTGTTCCAGAACCTTGCTGTCATAATGGAAATCCGGCGGCACAAGCGGCACATAGATCGGATCCGCCCCGGAGAGGATCGCGTCCGCCCCGTAGTTCTCATAAAACGGGCTGAACACCGCCACCTTGTCTCCCGGATTGCACACGGTCATCATCGCCGCCATCATGGCTTCCGTTCCGCCGCAGGTCACAACGATCTCCTTTTCTGGGTCGATCTCACGGTCAAATTTCTTTGTATACATATCCGCCAGCGCGTCGCGGAAGTTCTTCGCCCCGAACGTGATGGAATACTGGTGCGGGCCATGTTCCGCCGCCTCCTTCAATGCGTCCAGAATCTCCTGCGGTGGATCAAAATCCGGGAATCCCTGGCTTAAATTGATGCTTCCCGGCGTCATATTGTTAATCCTCGTCATTCTGCGGATGACGGAGTCTGTAAATGTCTGTACTCTTCTGCTTAATTCCGGCATATGTAAAACCTCTCTTCTGTCATATCTTATGTCAATCCAGCGTTCCAGTCGGTCCTTCTCTGCTTTTTCGTCAGGTCAGGGACCGTCCCCGCTGTTCTTATCTTCATCTTACCACAACTTTTCCCGGAGACATATTGAATTTTCTTTACATTTGTATGAAATGTTCAGTTTCTTCCAAATTCACGGCAGCCGCAAAAGCAAAACCTCCCCCGACTATCCGGCATGATTCATGCCGTGATATCCGAAGGAGGTTCGCTCTACAATTCATTTAAGGGTTTTTACAGAAGGTTTGAGGGTTTATTTTTTGATCACTATTTTTTAATCTCCCTGATCACATCGATCACGGTGCCATCGCGGTACTCGACGATGCATACGACGCGGTCGCCTGTCTCGATGGGCTTCGGAACGCCCGTTAAGGACTCCGCGAGCTGCTGCAGGTACTCGATGCTCACAAGCTTTAAGTTTGCGTTCTCCAGGTCTTCCTTTAACTCCGCATAATATTTATGCTTCGGGTTTAACGCAATACCAGCCTCTGTTACAACAGCGGCTACGGTCTCGCCCGGAGTACAGCAGGTGAATACTTTCTTCGTAATAGAAGGTGTTCTTCCGCGGACAACCGGAAGGCAAACGATGGAAATATCGGATCCG
>CAVFLH010000095.1:0-10264 GCA_963622995.1 uncultured Eubacteriales bacterium
TACCGCCCGGTATTCTTCCAGCTCGACGTGATACGCCAGATATACGGTACCGGACCGCCCGTTTCCCAACTCTCTGCACAACCGATATTTGCCAAACAGAACGCGCTCGATAAACCGTCACACCTCCTTCCGGCAACACAACCTCTTGCGACTATTCTAATATACACACTTCCGTTGCAAACCATCTTGTAGATGTCAAACTGATTAAATTTTAATAAATTTCCCTCATACGATTGCAAAAGCTGAATAGGATATAGTATATTATAGATGTAAAAATGTGGCTTTCTGCCCTTTTGAAGTGAGAAACACGGCAGACCGCAGAGATTTTGACTTTAACCAGACAGGAAGTGATCCTATGAAAATAGAACGTATCAATGAAAACCAGATCCGCTGCACCCTCAGCAACTTTGACCTGAGTGTCCGAAACATGAATCTCGGCGAGCTGGCCTACGGAAGCGAGAAGGCCCGCAATCTTTTCCGCGAGATGATCCAGCGCGCCGCAAATGAAGTCGGTTTCGAGGCTGAAGATATCCCGCTTATGGTCGAGGCGATCCCAATGGCGAACGAGAGTGTTATGCTGATCATCACGAAAATGGAAGATCCGGAGGAACTGGATACCCGGTTCTCCAAGTTCTCACCGGAAGAGGATGAGAATGATAACGGATGGGGAAACCTCACCGCGGAAGTGCTGGAAGGCGCTGACGGCCTGATCAATATCCTGACCCAGAGCGGAATTTTAAAACCGGAGGGAGAAAAAACTCCCGCGACATCGGCTACAGCGGCGAATGGACCGCAGGAAAAGGCAGAGCCGAAGAATCCGGCTCAGTTTACGAGAATCTACCAGTTTTCTTCTCTCGACCTCGTCTGTGAGGCAGCGAGACAGACCGGCGCTGTTTTCAAGGGAAGCAGTGTTCTCTATAAAAATCCGGAAAACGGGGTGTTCTACCTGGTCCTCAAGAAGGAAAATGACAGTGAGATCTCCTTCAACCGGGTCTGCAATACTCTCTCGGAGTACGGAACAAGGTTAAAAGGCGATGCCGCCGCGTCCGGCGCTTATTATGCGGAGCATTATGATGTGATTGTAAAGAAGGACGCGCTGAAGGTCCTGCAGAACTTATAAACGGCACTTTTAGAACGGTGCAAACACTTAAAGCATCTGTAAAAGACTGCACTATGCAGATCTCTTCAGATGCTTTTTTGTATACAAAATCATAATTTCAAAAATGTTCCCGGATCTCTTCCCAATCTGCTATTCTGGTCTCAGTTTTCTCTTCAGCTTTCCTATAACGAAAAAAGGACCGAAGCCAGGGAAATTCTCCCTAATCTCAGTCCTTCTTACATTCTCCGACCTTTCTCACAGCCAGCAAACCGAAACTCTCTCGAGCGGTCACATACATTACTGCTGCTTCTGAGCCAGATACTCGTTAATTACACTTACAAGCTTGTCTACCGGAATTCCGTGAACCATGCAAGCCTCTTCCAGAGACTCCATCTGAGAAGACGGGCATCCGATGCAGTGCATTCCAGCGCCCATTAAGATCTGAGCCATATTCTCATCAACCTGAAGAAGCTCACCAATGAGCATTTCTTTTGAAATCTGCATGATAAATCCTCCTTTCACCTTCGAAATCTGCCGAGGGCAATTTTCTACGATTGTTTCCGGCACAACGAACATATCGCCACGTTTGCCAGCATATCGAGAGTATAATACTTTTTTCGTTTCTTGGCAAGGTGGTTTTGTAAAATCTGCTGCTGCCGATCCCTCATAAAGCATTTTCAGACAAGCAGCATCCAGGTGGATTTCTGCCCATTCTGAGTAACACAAAACTAACTCCGGTTATGCCCGTCTAACCGCATGTTTACTGGGTTTTTGTTCCTCATTAGGTACATTTTTTCACGATTTTCCCCTTGAATAATTTGACCGTTTATTATAGAATGAAAGAAATAAACAAAGGAGGTATTTTGTCATGGCATATGTAATTAGCGATAGCTGCGTTAGCTGCGGTACTTGTGCTGGTGAATGTCCGGTAAACGCTATTTCTCAGGGAGCAGGTCAGTACGAAATCGATGCTGATACTTGCATCAGCTGCGGTACTTGTGCTGGTGTCTGTCCGACAGGCGCAATCAACGAGGGTTGATCACAAACGCAAACTAATACATAAAAGCCGTTGTTCCCATCGGGACAGCGGCTTTTTTGATTTCACCAGATTTGTACTTTTTAATTTCCAACATCTCTCAGACCATGTTAATGACCTTTCTGCCTCTGGAGCAGAGCTTTCATTCTGATTACAGCTTATTCCCGTTTCTCCCGAATTTTTTCTTTCTAAAAAGTGACGGCAAAAACGGTGCTTTCGCCGCCGCGGCCTCCGCCCGGCCCCTGCTCTCCTTCTGGTAGAGCCGGATCGTCTCATCCAGCTGCCGGAATCGCTCTTCATCCCGCTCATCCGCCACCCGCATCAGGTAGTCGATCTCCTTCAACACCTTATCATTCACCATCCGGCTGATATCCTGGCTCAGCTTCTCGTTGTTCTCCTCGATGGCCTGTCCGATCATCTGGGTGAGAAATTCCTTGAACTGCTCCGCCTTCTCCCGGTTCATAAGTTCCGTGACCTCCCCAGGATCCATCTTCTCCAGGTTCTTCTTCTCCTGTTCCGTACATTCCTTCAATGCCGTCATAACGTCCTCCTCGAGAATATCCGTGGGTGCCACCGACTCCCCCTCCGTGTCCAGCGTTTTCGCAAGCGCCGTCTTGATCGCCTTCAGCTGATATCCCTTTTCCTTCAATTCCTTGATCTGTTTAAAAAGACGGATATGAAAATCCGTATAATAGCGATGTCCCATCTCGTTGCGCGGAATGTTCATCTCCAGTTCCTCCTCCCAGTACCGAAGTACATGAGATTCCACATCAACCTTTTTCGAGGCATCGGAGATCAGATAATGTGTTTCTGACATGGTCGTCCTCTTCCTTTCACATAAATTATCAACTCTGTTTCTTCCAGTTCCGCAGCATGTCCGCAAACTGCTGTCTGCCTGCAAAACAATTATCAGATTGTTAATACTATATGTGAAGGCATGTCCCAATATGACAAAAGCGCCTGCCTCCGATGAAATTCCTTCAAATTTCATTCGAAAGCAGGCGCTTAACCACGCATTTACTGCTGTTCTTTCGCGATATTTACAAACCGGGTCAGTTCCGGTTTCCATCCGAGATATACGGTTCCGATCGGGCCGTTACGCTGTTTCGCGATGATAACTTCCGCCGTATTCGGGTTATCCGTATCCTTATTATAATAATCATCACGGTACAGGAACATAACAACGTCGGCATCCTGCTCGATGGCTCCGGACTCTCGAAGGTCCGAAAGCATCGGACGGTGGTCCGTTCTCGTCTCGCAGGCACGGGATAACTGGGACAGGGCGATCACCGGAACGCTTAACTCCCTGGCGATGGCTTTCAAGGATCTTGAGATCTCGGAGATCTCCTGCTGACGGTTATCCCCGTTCTTTCCGCTGCCCGACATCAGCTGCAGGTAGTCGATCATCACCAGGTCGAGACCATGTTCCAGTTTGACTTTTCGGCACTTGGAGCGCAGTTCCATGATCGAGATACCCGGCGTATCGTCGATGACGAGTTTGGAACTTCCGATGGTTCCGATACCTTCCACGACAGCGTCCCAGTCTGCATCCGTCAGGGTACCGGTACGGAGCTTCTGGGAATCCACATTGGACTCCATGGACAGCATACGGTTTACCAGCTGTTCCTTCGACATCTCCAGGCTGAAGATCAGGCATGTCTTCTGTCTGCGTACCGCGATATAATCGGTGATATTCAGCACGAACGCCGTCTTACCCATAGACGGACGGGCGGCAATCAGGATCAGATCCGACGGCTGAAGACCGGACATCCGGTAATCCAGGTCGATGAATCCCGTCGGAAGACCTGTTACCGTGGATTTCGACCGGGTCGCCTGCTCGATCTTATCGAGGACATTGAGCGCAACCTGACGGATCGGCACGAAATCGCCGGAAGCTCGGCTCTCCAGAAGGTTAAATATCTGTTTTTCCGTGTCTGCTAGAATCACTTCCAAGCTGTCCTTTCCGGAATAACAGTTGTTGGCGATCTCCTCGTTGATCTTGATCAGGCGGCGGAGAACCGCTTTTTCATGGACGATCGTGGCGTAGGAGCGCACGTTTGCGGAGGTCGGGACCGTCGCCAGGATATCACGGACAAAGTCCAGGCTGCACACCTCCGGCGGAACATCCTTTTCCTTCAGTCTGTCCTGAAGCGTGACCAGGTCCACCGGTTTTCCCTCATTGAACAGCTCCACCATGGTGTCAAACATGATCCCATACTGGCGCTGATAAAAGTCGTCCGCAACAACGATCTCCGACGCCGCGATGATCGCGTCCCTGTCCATCAGCATGGAACCGATCACCGACTGCTCCGCCTCAACGCTGTGCGGCAAAACCCTTTTTACTAACGCTTCTTCCATCTGTCCGATTTCCTCTCTGTACGTCTCTGTCTATAACTTCGCACGGCTTCTGCATGTAATCTGCAGAAGCCGTATTCTTTCGCTTTTCTCAGGCAAGGACATGTTCACGGTCCCTGCCACAACTTTCAACCAGCCGCTGTCCGCATACTGCGCACACGCCGGATGAATAATATTTACGCTTTTACTGCATCCTACGGAATTCTCACTTCAGAAAATTCCCGCACATGTACCATAACCTTACGCCTCAACGACCTTTACGCTGAGTCTTGCTGTTACTTCCTTATGTAGCTTGATCGGAACCTCGAAGCTTCCGATGCTCTTGATCGGCTCCGGCAGAATCATCTTCTTCTTGTCGATATCAAGCTTTAACTGGTCCTTCGCTGCCTTTGCGATCTCCTTTGTGGAGACGGAACCGAATGCGCGTCCGCCCTCACCGGCCTTGATGGAAACGGTTACGGACAGCTTGTCGATCTCCTCTGCGAGCTTCTTTGCCTCCGCAAGCTGCTCTGCCGCGATCTTCTCAGCGTTTGCCTTCTGAAGCTTTAAGTCGTTTAAGTTCTTGGATGTCGCCTCGACACCAAGCTTTTTCGGCAGGATAAAGTTTCTCGCGTATCCGTCATTTACCTTTACGACCTGGCCCTTTTTGCCAAGTGCCTTCACATCCTCTAATAATACAACTTCCATCTTAAATTTCTCCTTTCTCCAGCATCATGTCAATGACGCCTTTCACCTTCTCCTTGGCCTCCTCAACGGTAGCGCCCGGGAGCTGCGCGCCTGCGATCGTTCTGTGTCCGCCGCCGCCCAGTTTTTCCATCATGACCTGGACATTGACTTCGTCGATCGATCTCGCGCTGATATATATCTTGCCTTCATATGGGGTCAGAACGACAGATGCCTTCATTCCCACAATGTCAAGAAGCTCGTTTGCAGCCTGTGCGCCTACTACTGTCGGGCTCTCTACGCCCTCTGCCGGGCACACGCTGATGGCAAAGTACTTTTTATAGACCTCTGCCTGGCGGACCGCCTCAGCTCTCGCCTTGTAGTCCTCCATACTGTCACGGAACAATTTTCGGACTCTCGTCACGTCCGCTCCGTTTCTTCTAAGGAACGCCGCTGCCTCGAAGGTGCGGACGCCCGCCTGGTTTGTAAAGTTGTTCGTATCGATCACGATTCCCGCGTACATGGCGTCCGCCTCCGGGGATTTGATCCGGATGCTGTCGGCAACGTACTGTAAGATCTCCGCAACCAGCTCGCAGGCTGATGACGCGTAAGGCTCTACATAGGACAAAGTCGCGTTTGTGATGATCTCGCTGGACTGACGGTGGTGGTCGATGACAACGATCGTCTTCACGAGTTTTAAAAGATCTGGTTCTTCTGTAATGCTCGGGCGGTTGACGTCCACAACGACAAGCGCCGTATTGTTGTCCACGATTTCCGCCGCCTCGCTTCCTGTGAGGAACAGGTCCTTCGGATAATCGCCGGTCTCAAAGCGCTCCATCATCGGGCGCACCGAAGACGTCACTTCATTGATAACGATATGCGCCTTCTTATTCAGGGCAGCCGCGATGCGGTACATTCCGATGGCCGCTCCGAAACAGTCGATATCGCCGATCTTATGTCCCATGATCAGCAGGCAGTCCTTTGTCTCAAGAAGCTCCCTGAGGGCATGGGCCTTGACGCGGGCCTTGACACGGGTCGTTTTCTCCAGCTGTTGGGCCTTTCCGCCATAGTACTGGATCTTCTGGCCTGATTTTACTACCGCCTGGTCGCCGCCGCGGCCCAGGGCCATATCAATGGCTGTACGGGCATATTCATAGTTCTGGCTGTAGGTATCGCCGTTCATTCCGATACCGATACTCAGGGTTACCGCCATCTCGTTTCCGATATTGACGGTCTTTACCTCTTCCAGAAGTCCAAACCGCTCTTTTTCAAGGCGCGGCATATAGCACTGTTTGATCGTAAAGAAATATTTGTCTTTTTCCATCTTCTTTACGATACCGTTGACCGCCGAGATGTACTTATTGATCTTTCGGTCGATCAGGGCCACAAGGAGGGATCTGCGGACTTCCTCGACACTTTCGAGTGCCTCATCGTAGTTGTCCAGATAAATTAATCCTGCGACCATCTTCTGGTCTGTGATCGCCTGCTTGTAGTTGTAGAGTTCTGTCTCATCATAGAGGTACACCGCAAGGATCTGCTGGTCCGTCTGCTTCTCCGGGATTCCAGAGGCAAGCTCGTCCGGACGGATCGTCACACGTTTCATGCTCACGCGGTATTTTGACTCGCCGTAGAGCACATGGATTTCCATGGCGTTCTCCATCTTCGCCAGGGTCTCCGCCGTGATCTCCTTGAAAAGCAGCGTCAGACTTTTTCCTGCGTTCTTCTCTTCCTTGGTCACCGCCTCAAAGGCGCGGTTCATCCAAAGGATCTTACCATCCGTATCTGCGATCGCGTAGGGCAGTTCCAGGGACGCCAGAAGCTGTTTCTGACTCCAGCTGTACGCCAACGCAAAGGACACCAGACTGCCGAGAGCCCGCTTCTTTCCGTACACATACAGGGTTCCGGCACACGCCGCGTAGACGATCGTAAATGCAAGCATCACGAGCCCCGCCCTGCGTGAGATCAGGTTGACCGCAGCTCCTGCAAGAATTACCAGCGCCGTAAAAAATACCGGCCACTGAAGGTAAAGCTGCAGAATATGGCTGACCTTCTTATCATCTTTCATTCTTATCTCCTATCTGCCGCCCAGTAAAAATGGGCATAGCAAGACCATAAAAAGAATGTGCCTTGGCACATTCTCGCGCCGAGCGCAGTCGCTTGCGACAGACTCCTCTTGCGCGAGTGCGCATTTGGCACGTTAGTGCCTTTTTATACATGGAGAAATTCGGGCAGAATTTCTCCATGTATCAGAACCGACTTTGGGGATAGTATACCATAGATACAGGCATTTGTCCATGATCCGCGTGGGACGGACATGGCGTTACTGTCCAGGAAATTCCTAGCCGTAATTAGGAATGATACAGCTTCTAAAAAAGTATCCTTTTCTTGTAGACATCCCTGTTTCATGGTATTATAAGTATATCAAATTTCGAAATTATCCACATGTCTACATGTGAGTTATCTTGGGAAAGGGGAATGCAGCATGATAAATTTAAATATCCCGGTCGGTATCTCTGATTTTGCGGATATCCGGGAAAACAAATATTACTATGTTGATAAAACAGGTCTGATTGCAGAGCTTTTAAAGACATCTGCACCCAAAGTGACTCTGATCACCCGCCCGCGCCGTTTCGGCAAAACTCTCGGAATGAGCA
Source organism: uncultured Eubacteriales bacterium (assembly GCA_963622995.1). Lineage (GTDB taxonomy): Bacteria > Bacillota > Clostridia > Lachnospirales > Lachnospiraceae > Pilosibacter. The sequence continues at coordinate 7,808 of CAVFLH010000095.1, forward strand.
TGCTCGCAAACTTTTTTGATATCCGGAAAAACTCTGCTTCTATGTTCCAGGGACTGGAAATTGCGCAGAATGAAGCGCTCTGTGAGGAATGGCTTAACAAATGGCCGACACTCTTCCTGACTTTCAAGCGCGTGGACGGTCTTGATTTTTCCAGCGCATCCGAAATGCTGGCTTCCGTGATCGCAGAACTCTGTGTCGAGCACCAGTATCTCCTTTCCAGCGATAAAGTGGATTCCTATGATAAATCTCTGATGGATCGCATGATCCATGCGAACGCAACTGTCGGTAACATCAAAAACAGTCTTCTCTCCCTGACGCGCGCAATGTACGCATATTATGGAAAGCCGGTGATTCTTTTAATCGATGAATATGACGTACCGGTGGCGAAAGCCAACAGCAATGGTTATTACACAGAAATGCTCGACCTGATGAAGGGGATCATGCAGGCATTAAAGGACAATCCTTTCCTCCGCATGGCTGTCATCACCGGGTGCCTTAAGATTGCAAAAGAGAGTATTTTTACCGGAACTAATAACTTTGTTTCTGATACGATCACCTCATCCCGCCTGAATGAATATTTTGGTTTCATCCAGAGTGATGTCGACCAGATCTTACGGGATGCAAAAGCTGAAAGCCATGCCCAAAGCATCAAGGAATGGTATGACGGCTACCATTTCGGCTCCTTTGACGTGTACTGTCCATGGGATGTTATGAACTACATGCGTGATCTGCAGCATGATCCTGCGGCCAAACCGGCGAGTTACTGGAAAAATACCAGCGATAATGCGATCATCCGTTCCTTTATCGACTATGCCGGATCCGGAATCACAACAAAGCTGGAAACGCTGCTCTCCGGCGGCAGTATTTTACAGCAGATCGACGAGGATCTGACTTACGATTATCTTCATTCTACAGAAGATAATTTATGGAGCATTCTCTACCTGACCGGTTATCTGACTGCGGCCAGACATTCAGATTCTGACGCGCCGATTCCTTCCGGTATGACAGCACTCACGATTCCAAACGCTGAGATCCGGGAGATCTTTGAGACCACCGTCATAAAATGGTTCAATGACACCGCAAAGACCTGGAACCGAAAGACGCTGTTCGATGCTGTATGGAACGGCGACAGTTCGTCCATCACAGAAGAAATGAATAAGCTGCTCCGGAAAACGATCAGTTACCACGACTATCACGAGGATTTCTATCATGCCTTCCTCGCCGGAATCTTCACTGACGCCGGGTATACGGTAGATTCCAACAAGGAACATGGTGAAGGCCGCAGTGACATCGTTGTCTATGACCCGGTAAACAGCCGCGTCGCTGTCTTCGAGGCAAAATATTCCACTCTGCTGAGTCACCTGTCCGCAGACTGCGATGCCGCTCTTCAGCAGATCGATGAACGGATGTATGCGAAAGAATTTGAAGATGATTATGATACAGTTCTCTGTTATGGAATCTCATTTTTTAAAAAGCGGTGCCTTGCAGAGAAGAAATAAGGATTTTAGATGTTCATACGGCGCTGGCTCGAATCAGGTAGCGCCGTTTCTCTTGTGGATTTATGAGACAACTCTAATTAGCTCTTTATGAAAGGAATTTTACTGATGAAAGCAACTGTACTCTCCGACAACATCCCCGCCAAAAACCTTGGCTGCGAATGGGGACTGTCGATTTTAATTGAATATAATGGAAAAAACATTCTTCTCGATGCCGGGGCGTCCGGACTTTTCTTAAAGAATGCTGATGTGCTTGGACTCAGCATAAAAGACGTGGATTTTGGCGTTCTCTCCCATGCTCATTTCGATCACGCGGATGGAATGGGCGTATTTTTCAACGCTAACCAAACTGCTCCGTTCTACCTGCGCGACGCAAGCAAAGAGAACTGCTATAAGGGAGTCTGGAATTATAAGGAATATATCGGAATGCCGAAAGGAATCCTAAAGAAATATGCAGACCGAATCAAACTCGTCTCCGGGGACTTTTCCCCATGTGAGGGCGTTTACCTGATTCCTCACAAGACGCCGGGATTGGAGAAAAAAGGTATCCGTGAGCACATGTATCTGAAGAAAAAGCGTCGTTGGAGACCAGACAACTTTGCCCATGAGCAGAGTCTCGTCTTCGACACTCCGGACGGCCTTGTGATCTTCAACAGCTGCTCCCACGGCGGCGCCGACAATATTATCCGTGAGGTCTCCGCGACATTCCCGGATAAGAAAGTAAAAGCCCTGATCGGCGGTTTCCACCTTTATAACAAGACCGACGAGGAAATCCTCGCCCTCGCCGACGGAATCCGCTCCACCGGCATCTCCGAGGTCTATACTGGCCATTGTACTGGAGATCATGCGTTTGAGCTATTGAAAGAAACGCTTGGCGAGTCTGTTCATAAACTACATGCGGGACTTGTGATGGAATTTTGCTAGCTACTCTCTGAACACATGAATTAATATTCCATTAAAG
>CAVFLH010000096.1:0-10246 GCA_963622995.1 uncultured Eubacteriales bacterium
ACTTTAGACAGAAATTCCTTCGTTCTCTCATTCTTCGGATGCGCAAAGAATTCCTCCGGCGTAGCTTCCTCCAGGATCTTTCCGCCGTCCATGAACAGCACGCGGTTTGCGACCTCCCTCGCGAATCCCATCTCGTGGGTAACGACCACCATGGTCATTCCTTCCTTTGCGAGCTCTTTCATGAGGTCAAGAACCTCTCCTACCATCTCCGGGTCCAGGGCGCTGGTCGGCTCGTCGAAGAGGATCACATCCGGCTTCATGGCTAACGCGCGGACGATGGCCACACGCTGTTTCTGGCCGCCGGAGAGCGTTGACGGGTAAACGTCCGCCTTGTCCTCGAGGCCGATACGGTGCAGAAGTTCAAGAGCTTCCTCCCTCGCCTGTGCCTTGATCTCCGCCTTTGTCTTCGGAGCGTCCGGGGCGAGAGTTCCCTTTCTTTTTGCCTTCTTTAAGTCCTTGCAGCGCACATAGACCGGTGCCAGCATGATGTTCTCGATAACAGTCATGTTGTTGAACAGGTTGAAGTGCTGGAATACCATTCCCATGTGGCGGCGGTGGATGTTGATGTCCACTCGCATGTCGGCGATATCCACGCCGTTAAAAATGATGCTGCCGGAGGTCGGGTCCTCCATACAGTTTAAACATCTTAAAAATGTACTTTTTCCGGAGCCGGAGGGACCGATGACCACGACGATATCGCCTTTGTTGATGGTCACATTGATTCCCTTGAGAACTTCCAGGTTACCAAAATTCTTTTTCAGATCAATGACGTCTATCACTCTTCTTCAGGCTCCTTTCCATCAGTTTTACAAAGATCGAGATCACCATGACAAGGACGATGTAGATCGCCGCCATGACGAGGTACGGGACCATGAACTCGTAGCTGTTGCTGCCAATATAGTTGAACGCGACATAGAGGTCCGCCGCACCTACGAAGCTCACGACGGAGGTCTCCTTGATCAGGGCGATAAACTCGTTGCCCAGTGTCGGCAGGATGTTCTTTACCGCCTGCGGGATCACGATCCTGATCATCGCCGGGCCGAATCCGAGTCCCACCGCGCGGCCGGCTTCCAGCTGTCCCGGATCTACGGACTGGATACCGCTTCGCATGATCTCAGAAATATACGCGCCGCTGTTTAAACCAAAAACCACCATAGCAACGCGGACGCCGGGCATCTTGATGTTCATGAGCGGCAGCATAACGTAGTAGAATACAAGAAGCTGCACCACCATCGGGGTTCCGCGGAACAGGCCGACGTAGAAGGTGCAGACCGCGTTTAATGCCCGCGGAAGTGTCTTGTATTTCGGCAGGACGCGGATCGTCGCGATAATGGTTCCGATCACGACGCCGATGATCATGCCGACCACCGCGATCAGCAGGGTGTTCTGCAGACCCTGCACGACCTTCACATAGCCGTTTTTCTCAATAAATATCTGTACAAACTTGTTCCATTTGTTTCCGAAGTTTCCCATATTACCTCCAGATAAAATTCCTGCGCTTATCCGGCACAGTGCGGACAGTCACCCGGTCCACAGCCCGGTCATCCCTGTTGTGTAAAAGAAAGCGGGAGCTGTATCGATCTTCTGCCCCCGCCTTTTTCATGTCTTAGAAAGGACTTTCTGTCTGAAAAGCCGTCTGTCCGATTTCTTTTTTACTGTCTGATTACTGCATTGCGTTGATCGCTTTTGTGATGCTTGCTGCCGGAGCCGCGTCGATGATCACATACTTTAAGTTGCCGTTGATGAGGTCCTGAACTGCGAGGGAACCGTTCTTGTACGGTACGCACTCAGCCGGAAGACCTTCAAATCCCCAGTCCTCGCTGCCTTCTACATAGTAGTTGCCTGTTGTTCCCTGCTGTACGCCGATCTTGTCGCCGGAAGCTAAGTTTGCTTTTAATGCCTCTACTACGGAATCAGCATCCTTGCAGTCATCAAAGGTTGTGTCATCGCCGAGAGTGATGAGCTTCTGGGATGCCTGGTAGTACGGATCAGAGAATGTTACATACTCTTCTCTCTCTGTGTTGATCGTTAAGCCCGCCATTGCGATATCGCATTTGTGCTGACCGACGGATAAGCATACAGCGTCGAAGTCCATATTCTGGATGACAAGCTCCTCACCGAGCTCCTGTGCTAAGAGAGATGCGATCTCCATATCGATTCCGACGTAGCTGTCACCGTCCATGTACTCAAACGGCTCGAATGCTGCATTTGTCGCTACAACGAGCTGCTCCTTGGACTCGTCGTACTCGGAGGACTGTACCGGTGTCGGCTCGCCGTCTCCGAAATATTTGTCGCAGATCTCATCGAAGGTTCCGTCCTCCATGATCTTTGCGATGAATGCGTTTACGTTCTCGAGAAGTTCCGGCTGGTCTTTGTCTACGCCGAACGCGTACTGCTCTTCGGTGAGGGCGACATCAACGACCTTGACTGCGCCTGCTGCCTCTGTCTCCTCTGCTTTTTCTGTCTCAGCGGCACTCTCTGCTGCTGTCTCCGCTGCAGTTGTCTCTGCTGCTGCAGCTGTTGTCTCTGTGGTCTTGCTTCCGCAGCCTGTTAATAAGGACGCTGCCATAGCAGCTGTCATACATAATGCAATCACCTTTTTCATAATTGTTTCCTCCTCTTTCACCTGCAGCCACCGTCTCTCTCAAATGCCGCAGGCTTTTTGATGAGACCCACTATAGCACAACCTTATGCAAAAATCAAGTATAAATATGCTTATATTTGTATATTTATGCATATTGCAGTTCCATCATTCCATGTTTCTTCCAGTTTTTCCTGTCTTCAGGTCGGGATCTTATCGTCCGCCAGTCATGCAGATCACAACAAAGCATATTCTTTCCATTCCTGCCGCACGCAGTGCCCTGGCGCATGCCTCGATGGTGCTCCCTGTCGTATAGATATCATCCACAAGGATTACGCTCTTGATTCCATCCGGGATCTCCCCGGCCGCAAACGCACCGGAGAGGTTTTTAAGCCGCTCCGCAGCCGAGAGGTCTTTCTGGGGCAGAGTCTTCTTATTTCTCACCAGCATTTCCGGCAGCACCGGGATCTCGAGCTTTTTTCCTATCACACGAGCCAGAAGTTCCGCCTGATTGAACCCGCGGGTCTTTTTCCTCGTGGCGTGGACCGGTACCGGTACCAGGGCGTCCGCGTGCATCCGCCTGATCGTCCGCCCATACCGCGCCGCCAGGGCTGTCCCGTAAAAGTCCAGGTACTCTCTCTTATTGTTGTACTTGATCTGCGCCATGGAATGTCTCGCCGCCTCGTCGTAATTCAACAGGGCGATCCCATACTCAAAGGCACGCGAATGGCGCATGCAGTCCGGGCAGAACTCCATGCTCTCATCTTCAATTTCTTTTCCGCATTTTTTACATACCGGCGATCTTACAAACGAAAGTTTACGAAGGCACTCCGGGCAGATCATCCGCCCGAAGCCGCCTGTGATATCCCCGCACACCGGACAGCGGCGGGGATATAGAATATCAAGAATTTTATTAAATTTCATGTTAAATGCAATTATTAGAGTAAATACTACAGAATTAAAATCGTTTATTTTGCTTCTGAATTCTATGCCTGCTAAACACTGCAAAGCCATTTGTACCAATGCACAGCTTTTCCCTGTTCAGCACTTTTCTCACTACATCTATTCTCACATCATAGATGTATCGATCTCAAGGATTCGATCTTTCAACCCTGAATACCTCTTCTGCTCCACCTCATTATCCACCATTGCCTGGAACACCTCCGGAATCCCCACGAGGCAGACGCAGGATTTCGCCCTGGTGACCGCCGTGTAGATCAGATTTCTCGTCATCAGCATACGCGGCCCGGAATGGATCGGAATCACCACCGCCGGGTACTCGCTTCCCTGGGACTTGTGGATCGTGATCGCGTAGGCGAGCTCCAGCTCCTCTAACTGCTTAAAGCTGTACTCCACCATCCGCCGCTCGTCGAACTCCACCTCCATGGTCTCCGCAAAGCTGTTGATGGAGCGGATGATCCCCATGTCACCGTTGAAGACGCCTTCTCCCTTATCCACCGGGATCCCGTAACGGTTACGGATCTCCCACTCGATCTGATAGTTGTTCTTGATCTGCATGACCTTGTCGCCCACGCGGAAGATTGTTCCTCCAGATTCTTTCTCCTGCTTGTTCGGCGCAGGTGGATTGAACTTCTCCTGGAGCTGCTTGTTTAACGCCTCCACCCCGAGAGCGCCCTTCCGCATCGGCGTCATGATCTGGATATCCGACATCTCCGCGTGGACATAGTTTGGAAGCTTATCCTGTACGAGAACCATCATGTCCTTCACGATATCCGCCGGATAATCGCGGCGGATAAAAAGGAAATCCCGGCTCTTTTTATTTAACGGCACTACTTCCCCGTCGTTGATCTTATGAGCATTGACGATAATATCGCTCTGGGTCGCCTGCCGGAAGATCTTCGTGAGCTTCACCACAGGGAACGCCTCCGACGCGATCATATCCCGCAGCACGTTTCCTGGCCCCACGCTGGGAAGCTGGTTCACATCGCCCACGAGGATCAGTCTCGTTCCAACATTTACCGCCTTTAAGAGTGCGTGAATCAAGCTGATATCCACCATGGACATCTCGTCGATAATGATCACGTCCGCGTCCAGAGGATTTTCCTCGTTCCGCTCAAAGTGCATGCCCTCAAGCCGGTTCTCCCCGGATTTTCCGCTGTTCTTCGGATCCATGGCAAGCGCACCGGTGAGTTCCAGAAGCCTGTGGATCGTCTTCGCCTCGTACCCTGTCGCCTCCGTCATGCGCTTTGCCGCACGGCCCGTCGGGGCAGCCAGGAGAATATCCATGTCTTCCTGGTCGAAATAATGGATGATCGTGTTGATGGTGGTCGTCTTACCGGTTCCTGGACCGCCGGTGATGATAAGGAGACCGTTGCCAACAGCCTCCATGACCGCCTGTTCCTGGAGCTCGTCCAGCTCGATCTTCTCCGCCTCCGTGATCTTTTGAAGACGTTTCTTTACGTCCTCCTCATCGATCTTCGAGTGGATATTCAGATCATGCAGCATCCGCGCCGTGTTGAGTTCCATATAGTAGAACTGCGCTGGGTAGACGATCCGCTTCCCATCCTTTTCCTTCACCACCAGCTTCTTCTCCATCTGAAGATCCACCAGGTGCTTTTCCATCTGCTCCGGCTCCACATTTAAGAGAGCCGCCGCGTTGGCGAAGAGTTCCTCCTCCGGCAGGTATGTATGGCCGTTTCCAGTTGCCTGGAGCAGGGCATAGAAAAGTCCGCTGCGGATCCGGTAATCGGAGTCCGTGAAGATTCCGACCTTCGCCGCGATCTCGTCCGCGATCTTAAAGCCCACGCCCTGGATATCGTCCGCCAGCTGGTACGGATTCTCCTGGATCACCGAGTAAATCTTCGGACCGTAGTGCTGGTAGATTTTCACCGCGAGATTCATGGAAATCCCGTACTGCTGCAGGAACACCATGGCCTGGCGCATGTCTCTTTTTTCCTCCACCTGGCTGCTGATCTCCATCGCCATGCGCTCGCTGACGCCCTTGACCTCTGCGAGGCGTTCCGGCTCCTCCTCCATGATTCGGAAGGTGTCCGCCTTGAACTTTTTTACGATCCTTTTAGCCAAAGCAGCTCCGATGCCTTTGATAGCACCGGAGCTGAGATACCGTTCAATCGCCAGTGTGTCCTCGGGAGCTTTTATCTCATAGCTCTCCACCGCAAGCTGTTCGCCGTAGATGGAGTGTTCCACCATCCGACCGGTCGCCTGGATCCGCTCTCCCTCACTGATGTAGGGGAATGTACCGACGAGGATGTATTCTTCTCCCCCGTCCGCCACGCTTAAGACCGAGTAACCGTTGTCCTCGTTGCGGTATTTGATTCTTTCCACATAGCCTGTTACAGTTGCCATTTTTTATTTTTCTGCGCCTTTTCCGCCGTGTGCGAACTCGATAAATTTACCGGTTCCGATTGCAACCGCAGTAAGCGGCTCCTCCGCGATCATCGTCGTAATTCCGGTCTTCTCCTCGATCAGGGCGTCAAGTCCTGAGATCAGGGAGCCGCCGCCGGTAAGAACGATTCCACGGTCGAAGATATCTGCCGCAAGTTCCGGTGGTGTGCGCTCTAATACATTGTGTACAGCGTCTACGATCTGCATTGCCGGCTCTCTTAACGCCTCAAGCGTCTCATCGGATGTAACAACGATAGTCTTCGGGAGACCTGTCACAAGGTTTCTTCCGCGGACTTCCATCGTCACAAGCTCCGGGCGGCGGTAAGCCGCACCGATATTGATCTTGATCTCCTCAGCGGTTCTCTCACCGATCAGGAGATTATGCTTCTTTCTCATATAGCGGACGAGGGCTTCATCAAAGTCATCTCCGGCAGTCTTGATAGAAGTACTTACTACAGTACCTCCGAGGGAGATAACTGCGATATCAGCAGTACCGCCTCCGATATCTACGATCATATTTCCGCATGCCTTTGAGATATCGATTCCGGCGCCGATGGCTGCGGCAACCGGCTCCTCGATAATGCAGACCTCGCGGGCACCTGCCTGATATGTCGCGTCCTCAACGGCCTTTCGCTCAACCTCTGTCGCACCGCTCGGGATGCAGACTGCAATTCTCGGTTTCCTTAAGGTTCTCTTTCCGACTGCTTTGTTGATGAAATATTTTAACATTTTTTCGGTTACGGTATAATCGGAAATCACACCTTTTCGGAGCGGTCTTACCGCGACAATATTACCCGGAGTACGTCCGATCATCAGACGCGCCTCCTCACCGAATGTGATAACTTTATTCGTCTCTCTGTCCAGTGCTACTACGGACGGCTCCTTTAAAACAACGCCCTTCCCCTTAATATAAACAAGGATACTGGCAGTACCTAAGTCAATTCCAATGTCGTTTGACATCATCATTGTCGTCTTCCTCCTGTCTTTCTGACTGATAATCTCCTGAATCTATTTCCGCATCCCGGCAACCGGAACACGCCTCGCTTATCTCTATACGAAAACCCTTTTGTTTCAGGGCGCGAAATATCAGTTTTTATTATATACGAAAGACCATTGTTTTTAAAGGGGTTTTTGAAATTTTTTACTGCACCCAGGCCCCACTCTTGTCAACGTAATACTTTCCGCCGATCAGCTGGCTCGTGAGCATCGCGCCGTCAGCTCCGCAGTAGTACCACACACCGTTTGTCTGTACCCACTGGTTCTTTGCGATCGCACCGCCCGTATTGCAGTAATACCACTTACTGTTATTTAAAACCCACTGGTTCTCCGCCATATATCCGTTCTGGTTGAAGTAATACCAGACATTATTGATCAGCTTCCACGTCGAAGTCGGGTATGTCTTATCCGGGTTACACCACCACCAGCCGTTCTGGTCCTTCAGCCATGCGCCGGCTGCTGTCGATGCTGCGGTCGTTGAAGAGTTATTATTCGTCTGGCTTTCCGACGTTGAAGTACCATTTCCATAATATTTTGCAGCCGCCGTGCGGTTTGCGTAAATTGCAGATGCCGCGCTGCTGCTTACGTCCTTCTCAGCCGATTCTTCCCAGCTGCTCTCGTGACTTCCGCGGATCGCTCTTACCTTAAACGTATAGCTTCCCTTCTTTGTAAACGAGCCACAAAAATTGAAATAATTGTTTGTTGTCGTATAGGAGGAGCCTACCGCGCTTCCATCCCTGTACAGACGAACCTGATATTTCTTTGCTGCTTCTGTCCCCTCCCAGTACGCAACACCACCGTAGCTGTCGTCCCAGCCGAGATCATATACATAAAGCTCATCATCGCTGTCATCATACTCCGTATCGATCTCCGAGATCTCCGGAAGTGTCACGTATACATAAAGCTTCGAGGAGCTTCTTGTAACGGACGTCACCTTCTGGTCATCGTTTCCGAGATAGACATCGGATTTGCTGAGTCCGGAGGAGAATGTATAGTCGCTGTCCGCACCGAGGATAATCTTGAGCTTCGGCTTTGTACTGTCACTCCAGTCACCGCTCGGTGTATTTGTGACCGTGACCTCATCTACATAGCAGCCGTCATCCGATACATCCGCCTCAACCTCAAGATTATCGGAGTCCGTCAGCACCGCAGTAATATCGATCGTTACATCCGTAATTTTTTCCGATGCCAATGCCGGAAACGCAAGCATTGCCGTCATAAGCAACGCAGCCGGTACAATTATCATTTTTTCTTTCTGCATATTGTAAACCTCCCTCTTATCATGAAGAAATCGCATAACTGTTCGTTACCCTCACAGTTACGAGATTGCAACTATAAAGGTACTGAATCGTCACAGAAAATCGTTCCTGAGCCGACTGTGCCGATGAAACTATTATATCAGATACTTGCGGAAAAATTATATTCAATTTTTCCGCAAAATTCCGGCAAAACTGTGGCAGCATTACTGTTTGCGCCTGTGCAGGCACTTTTATCTCTTTGTCAGTTCGTGAAGCATTCAACGATTTTAAGATCGTGGAATACGCTTTTATTTTTTTCTTCTGTCAGAGAGTGAAACTGAATTTGTACGTTTCGGCTGCTTCGGAATTTTTTCATCCAGAGCTATTTTTCCTGCAGTGACAGGGGCTTCCTGCGCATGTTTCAATCCGAGTTTTTTCAGTTCTTCTTTGGTCATTTTCTCCCGGCTGCTCTGATTTATCTTTTTCTTTAACTGTATATCCCTCAGCTTGTTTGGCAGATATGTAGAATGAGCGAGGTTTTCTGCAAGCTTATCGTTCACAATATGCGTATGATCCTTTGATTGCTCCAGCGTTTCTGTATCTTTTTTGATCGTCAGTTTCCCATCGTTTTCGTATTCGATTTTTTTATCAAGCTCTTCGTTAAGATTCATCTTGCCTTCAATGTTTTTCAGATCCTGAAGCCACTGTGTTTCGAATACGAATTGTTCCTTGACAATCTCCACTTTATATGGATCGTCATCATCCGTAATTATTTCAGGCAGCCATGCCTGCTCTGCCAGCTCCTTCAGTTCCAATGTCTGCGGTTCAGACTTATACGGGTCGCAGAGTGTTACGGTTACACCATCTTTGCCCTCCTGCAGTCCATAAATTGTCCTGTAGTGACCTCCCACAAGCATTGCTACCGGTCCTCTTCCCTGATTCATTGCGTATGTGATGGCAGTTTTCATTGCCTCCGTCACTTTATTCTTTTCCTCATTTCGCTCTTTTTCACTTAATTCATGATAGTGAATACTATTGTAGTGCGCATCATTTACCGCCGTATTGGGCAACACACTCTGTATCAGATCCGAATAGGCGGAAATCGAATTTGCCTTATCCTTGTTCACATACTGGAAATCATTCGAAAAGCTCTCCTGATCCGGACGGTATGCTCGGATCGCAGACTGTTCAAGATTCACTCCCCGGTGTTTTAACAATGTGGATATCGCAACCGACCAGCATCCATTGTGTGTGCTCTGAATTGCCGGCTGTTTGACATCCTTTACGTAATAAGTTTTATATCCGGTCTCGTCCTCGCTGCATATCAGCTCACCAACCTTGTGATTCAGCATATTTTCATCTGCCTTGTCAATCACATTTTTGATTTTTTCCAGCTTTGTCAACCGATGCTGCAGATAATCACGGAATTTTGCGGTCTCCTGATCATAGGTTTTTGGATCATTTTTCATTTTCTTTTCGATATCAGCGACCCAAGTCCTTAGTACCTCAATGTTATTTGAATTCATTTGTCGGGTTACTGCCGCTTTCTTCTGCTCATCGGCCTGAATACTTATCATAGATTCATAGCCCGGATAAAATTCCCGAGCAGCATTTTGGTTTCTTATCTTGCTGACAGTATCCTTATCTAGGTCTTTCAATTCATCTTTTTCCCCGGTTTCCTGCTGCCGGATATCCATTGTCTTTTCAGCTATGTCGACAGGATTCTTTAACTGCTTCGATATGGTCTGCTTCGGTACTGTCTGTTTTGTCTGCTCTCTGGTCATCTCCGGTTTTCTCAGCTCTGATGTTTGCCAGTATTCGTAATCTGCTTCACTTGCTTTACGTTTTTTTATTACTTTACCATCTTTATCTAATTTATAGTAATACCAATCGACTTTGGTTTCTCCGCGGTCGTTACCGTATTCATCATCAAGATCAGCCAGTTTTTCGAGGTCTTCACATATCTTTTTTATTTTATTATACCGTTTCCATTTTCCTGGATTGAGCCAGTACGAAATATTCCCGTAGTTTTTTTTCAAATAATTGTCCAGTGTCAGGTAAAGGT
>CAVFLH010000097.1:0-3859 GCA_963622995.1 uncultured Eubacteriales bacterium
ATGCATCTTCACACAAACACCTGCTCCATCAGATTCTTCCGGATACATGGCAATAAAAAATCCCACCAAACATATCACAGGTTCTTCTGTCATACATTCGGTGGGATATCATGATTCTGTCTATAGCGACTCTATGTTATTTAAACAGCCCACGCTTCTTCTTCGGCTCCGGGGAAATTCCCTTCATGGCGTCGTCGAAGCGTTTTAAGGCTTCCTTCTGCTCTTCGTTGAGTTTTTCCGGTACGGTGACAACCAAGGTTATATAGTGGTCGCCGCGGATGTTCTTGTTTCTTAAGGACGGAACGCCCTTGCCGCGGAGACGTACCTTTGTGTCGGTCTGGGTTCCCGGCTTTACCTCGTACTCGACCTCGCCGTCGACGGTCTTGATCTTGATCGGGCCGCCAAGGGCTGCTGTCGCGAAGGAGATCGGTACTGTGGAGAAGATGGATGTCTCCTGACGCATAAATACCGGGCTTCTGGATACGGTTACCTCAACGAGAAGGTCTCCTCTCTCGCCGCCGTTCGTTCCAGGCTCTCCTTTTCCTGCGATACGGATGCTCTGTCCGTTGTCGATACCTGCCGGGATCTTGACCTGGATCTTCTTCTTGCTGGAGATATATCCGGTGCCGTAGCAGTCCGGGCATTTATCCTTGACGATCTTACCGGTACCGCGGCAGTCCGGACATGTCTGGACATTCTGTACCTGGCCGAAGAAGGACTGCTGGGTGTAGACGATCTTACCTTTACCGTTACATTTCGGGCATGTAACCGGGGATGTACCAGGCTTTGCGCCTGTTCCGTGACACTTCGGGCACTCATCCTTCAGTGTGAGCTCGATCTCTTTCTCGCATCCGAAGATCGCCTCCTCAAATGTGATTCTTACGCCTGTTCTTAAGTTTGCGCCGCGCATGGGACCGTTGCTGCTTCTTCCGTAAGCGGAACGTCCACCTCCGAAGAAGTCTCCGAAGATATCTCCAAAGATGTCTCCCATGTCGGCTCCGTTGAAATCGAAGCCGCCGTAACCGCCGGCTCCGCCTGCGCCGCCCTCGAAGGCCGCGTGGCCGAACTGGTCATATTTTCTTCTCTTTTCCGGATCACTTAAGACACTGTAGGCCTCGGAAGCTTCCTTAAACTTTGCCTCCGCCTCTTTATCTCCCGGGTTTGCGTCCGGATGGTATTTCTTTGCAAGAACTCGATATGCTTTCTTTAACGCCGCTTCGTCCGCATCTTTCGGCACGCCGAGGACTTCGTAATAATCTCTCTTGGTCTCTGCCATTTCTTTATTCTTACCTTTCCTGTTAGTGAGCGGTACCACGCTTCACGCGTACCTTTTTACGGAACCTGCCGCAGCAGCGTTTCCGGATCGTTGCCGATCAAAACCTTGATACAAGGCAACCGAAAGAACGCCCCATTGCGGGCGTTCTTTCGGGTTTATGGTATCTGGTTCGGGCTATCTTCTTGTTTTCATTTCATGAAAACAAGAAGCATTTGGCGTTCGCCAAATGGCAATTCCGGCTAAAAAGGACTTATGCAAGTAAACTTGCAACGTCCTTTCCAGCCTTCATTGCCACTCGATCAAACTGTTTTATGGTATTACACTTCCTTATAGTCGCCGTCAACGACATCATCGCCGTATCCAGCCTGGCTTGCGCTCTGTCCGGCCTGCGGACCTGCCTGGCCCTGTGCGCCTGCTGCACCCTGAGCTGCCTGAGCCTGCTCATAAACCTTTGCAAAGAGCTTTTGTGCGCTGTTCATGAGTTTCTCTTTCGCTGCCTTGATCTCCTCGACCTGAGCGTCTGTCATCTGCTCTGCCGGAGCTTTGTTGATCGCTTCCTTGAGGGCATTTAAGTCAGCCTCAACAGCGGCCTTATCGTTTGCGTCGATCTTATCGCCAACTTCCTCCATTGCCTTCTCTGTCTGGAATACCATGGAATCAGCTTCGTTTCTTGTATCGATTGCTTCTTTCTTCTTCTTATCCTCAGCCTCGTAAGCTGCAGCTTCCTTAACAGCCTTATCGATATCATCCTTGGACATGTTGGATCCGGATGTGATGGTGATGTGCTGCTCTTTGCCTGTGCCGAGGTCCTTAGCGGATACGTTTACGATACCGTTTGCATCGATATCGAATGTAACTTCGATCTGCGGAACACCTCTTCTTGCCGGAAGGATACCGTCAAGACGGAACTGTCCAAGAGTCTTGTTGTCTCTAGCGAACTCACGCTCACCCTGTACAACGTGGATATCTACGGCTGTCTGGTTATCAGCGGCTGTGGAGAATACCTGGCTCTTCTTTGTCGGGATCGTTGTGTTTCTCTCGATCAACTTTGTAGCTACGCCGCCCATTGTCTCGATGGAAAGGGAAAGCGGAGTAACATCAAGAAGAAGGATGTCACCGGCACCGGCATCGCCTGCTAACTTACCGCCCTGGATTGCAGCACCGATGGCTACGCACTCATCCGGGTTTAAGCTCTTGCTCGGCTCTTTGCCTGTTAACTGTTTAACCTTTTCCTGTGCGGAAAGCATACGTGTGGAACCACCTACAAGGAGAACCTTGGAGAGGTCTGCTGCTGTTAAGCCTGCATCTCTTAATGCGTTCTGTACCGGAATCGCTGTTCTCTCGATGAGGTCGCTTGTCAGCTCATCGAATTTAGCTCTTGTGAGGTTCATATCTAAGTGCTTCGGTCCCTCAGCTGTTGCTGTGATGAACGGAAGGTTGATGTTTGTTGTTGTTGCGGAAGAAAGCTCTTTTTTAGCTTTCTCGGCAGCTTCTTTTAATCTCTGAAGTGCCATCTTATCGCCGGAGAGGTCTACGCCCTCAGCTTTCTTGAACTCGTCGATCATCCACTGTGTGATACGGTTATCGAAATCATCACCGCCGAGGTGTGTATCACCGTTTGTTGCGAGAACTTCGATAACGCCGTCACCGATCTCAATGATGGAAACATCGAATGTACCGCCGCCGAGGTCGTATACCATGATCTTCTGCTCGTTCTCGTTGTCAAGACCGTAAGCAAGAGCTGCTGCTGTCGGCTCGTTGATGATACGCTTTACATCAAGGCCAGCGATCTTACCGGCATCCTTTGTTGCCTGACGCTGAGCATCGTTGAAGTAAGCCGGAACTGTGATAACTGCCTCTGTTACCTGCTCACCGAGGTAGCTCTCAGCATCTGCTTTTAACTTCTGAAGGATCATCGCGGAGATCTCCTGCGGGGTGTACTTCTTGCCGTCGATGTCTACCTTGTAGTCGGTACCCATATGTCTCTTGATGGAGGAGATTGTTCTGTCAGCGTTTGTTACTGCCTGACGCTTTGCCGGCTCACCGACAAGTCTCTCTCCTGTCTTTGTAAATGCGACGATAGACGGTGTTGTTCTAACGCCTTCTGTATTGGCGATAACTGTTGGTTTACCGCCTTCCATAACTGCTACACAGCTGTTTGTTGTACCTAAGTCAATACCAATGATCTTACTCATAATGATTTCCTCCTGTTATATGGAATTTAAGAAAATTATCAATGTCAATTAGTTCGCAACCTGTACCATGCTGTGACGGACGATGGAATCTTTGTAGGTGTAACCTTTCTGGAGTTCCGCTGCCACAACATTCTCACCGAGGTTCTCATCCTCCACATGCATCACTGCGTTGTGGAAATTCGGATCGAACGGCTTTCCGACTGCCTCGATCGGCTTAACGCCCATATCATCGAGAGTCTTTACAAATTGCTTATATATCTTTTCCATTCCATCGGCAAATGCGGTTCCTTTCGCATCTTCCGGAATGGAATTAAGACCTCTTTCAAAGTTGTCGACGATCGGAAGGATCTTTTCGATCACGTCCCTCGCGCCGATCTCGTACATCGCG
>CAVFLH010000097.1:3936-10003 GCA_963622995.1 uncultured Eubacteriales bacterium
CTTGAGCTTATCGTTTAGCTCATCGATCTTCTCGTCCTTCGGGTCTTTCTTCTTTTCAGAAGCTTTCTCCTCTTTTTTCTCCTCTTTTTTCTCTTCTTTGGACGCCTCTTTATTTTCAGTATCGGAAGCTTTTGCCTCTTCCTTGGAAGCTTCGCTTTCCGTCTTCTCTTTTTCTAACTCTTTATCTTCCACTGCTCTCTTCACCTTTCATTTTTAAACGTTTCGTTCAGCTGCGCAACTAACGATCTCAGGGTCGATACGACTTTTTCGTAGTCCATTCGTTTCGGTCCCACGATACCGATCGTTCCGCGCATTCCATCGCCGAGCGCATAATTTGCGGTTACGATGCTGCAGTCTTTCATGCTCTGGACCGGAGTCTCATCTCCGATGTAGACCTGAATTTCATTGTCCGGATCATCCGGCTTGTTCTGCTGCTGTTCGTCGATCAGTCCGCGGAGAAGTTCTTTATGTTCTAAGGTACTGATCAGCTGGCTCGCTTTCTCTGTATCGGAAAGTTCCGGATATTTGAAAATATTGGTTGCCCCGCTGGTGTAGATCTGAAGATCTTCATCCTGGGAGCGGATCACTTCGCTTACCTCGTTGAGTACCAGATCCACCACTCTTCTGTGGGTTCCGGCCTGCTCTTTCATCTTAGCGATCACGCCAAGATTGATCTCCTCGATTGTCAGACCGTTTAAATTGCTGTTTAAGAGAATATTTAAATTAAGAATCTCTTCGTCGCTTAATTCTTCATCGATCGTAACGAAGGAGTTTCTTATAATATTTCCTTCCACAACGACTACCACCAGGAGTTTGTGTTCCTCCACCTTTGAAAGCTGGATAAACTTTAACTTTGTCTGGTTGTAGCTCGGTCCGCTGATCAGGGTCGCATAGTTTGTATTCTTTGCAAGGACCTTTGCAAGCTGCTTTAAGAGCAGTTCCACGCGGTCTACACGCTGAATCATCAGTTCCTGCATCTGCTCGACCTGACTGTCTTTCTCTTTGATGATCTGATCAACATAGAAGCGGTAACCTTTATCGGAAGGAATTCGTCCCGCCGAGGTATGCGGCTGAAGAATGTAACCAAGCTCTTCCAGATCAGACATCTCATTCCGGATCGTCGCGGAGCTGAGTTTCAGATCCGAGTATTTGGAAATCGTTCTGGATCCCACCGGCTCGCCGGTCTCCAGGTACGTCTGGATAATCGCTTTTAAAATTTTTTCTTTTCTCTCATCCAGTTCCAAACCTCTCACCTCTTCTCTCTTCTTTATTAGCACTCTTTATTGAGGAGTGCTAACATTTACAGTTGTTACTATATTACTTAGTGTGTTGTTTGTCAAGGGCTTTTGTTTATTTTCACATTTTTTTCACTAATTTTTTCATCGCCTTTTTCTTCCAGGATTTGGCAGGATTCCCCCTGGCTTTTCTCAGGTTTTCCTGTGAATCCGGGCGCTTTGCGTCATATTAAAACTATTAGTGCCGCATGGTGGACTGTCTGTGCCTCTGCCGTGATACCTCCTAAAACTTGACAAATCTGGAAAATCATGTATAATACATATTTGTTTCCAAATTGTTACATTTCTGTTACATGCCAGCATATAATTTGTAATAGATGTGAAACAAACGTAGAAAGGATGTAATTGTTCAGTAGGTCTGCGCATTTACTGCGCTGACCGTAAGAAAGCTTCGCATAGAAGGCAAAAATCCCATCGACGGAGTCGATTCGGAATGGATTTTTGCTCGTAACTGCGAGGGAACCGAACAGTTACGAAGGGTTTGTTATATGAAGAAATTTAGACTGACCATCGGCGTTTTACTGACCATCATCTCGATGCTCTTAAACACCGTATGTGCATTCGCAAGTACCCCGAAAAACTCTGGTCATCTGGACAGCATCGACGGAAATAAGGTCTCCGGCTGGGCGTGGAACTCCGCTGCCCCGGATACCCCGGTTTCCGTCACTGTCACCGTGGTCAACTCCCATACAGGCGAGTCTCTCTTAGCTGAGACTGCCGATGCAGATATCGAGCGGGATGACTTAAAGGAAAGCGGCATCGGAAACGGTGCCCACGGCTTTGAGGTCATGATCGACTGGTCCTCCATCCCGGATGACACCTACATGATCAAGTTCAGCGTAAACGGCACCGCACTTCCGTTAGCTTACCAGTACGATACCGAGACAAAGATCATCAAAAATGCCACTCTCGTATCCTTAGGAACCTTCAAGACTACCGCTTACTGTCCATGCAGAAGCTGCTCGGAAGGCTACGGCCGCCTCACAAAGACCGGAACCCAGGCGACAGCAAGCCGCACCGTAGCCGTTGACCCGCGTGTCATTCCGCTGGGAAGCCACCTTCTCATCGACGGTGTTGAGTATGTCGCTGAGGACGTCGGCGGCGGTGTCAAGGGAAAACATATCGATATTTTTTACAATACACATTCGGAAACAAAAGATCACGGCGTTGAGCGGTCTGAGGTCTATCTGATCCAGTCTTAAGTTCGTCTGCACGTGATATGAAAAGGGAATCTCTCCAGAGCATGTGAAAATGCTCGTGAAAGATTCCCTTTCCTATTATACATATCTTATATAATTCAAGATCTCTCCTGAATTTTCAGGACTGTCTTTACCTTTAAACCGTACGCCCCTTCGCCACATAAAACGGCTGCGTATCCGTTCCTTTAAGCTCCTGTCCGACCTCAATGGTCACATTTTTGTCTGTGACAACATAATCCAGACGTCCGCCAGCCTTAACAACCGTATCCTGCATCAGGACACTGTTTCTGACCTTCGCGCCCTTCTCGATCTTAACGCCTCTGAAGAGGATGCAGTTCTCCACATCTCCCTCGATCACACAGCCGTCAGCCACGAGATTGTTCTTCGTCTTGCATCCCGTAATATATCTCGTCGGGTTGTCATCACGGATCTTCGTGTAGACCGGACCGCCGGTAAACAACGCTTCCAGGTTCTCATCGTCGAGAAGCTTCATATTCTCGTCAAAATAGCTCTTCAAACCGCAGATTCTCGCGTAATATCCTTCATATTTATATGCGCGGATATTGTACTTCTCAAGCCTCGGCGCAAGAATATCGCGCTCAAAGTAGGAATAACCGCGTACAAAAGCCGCATGGATCTTATCGATCAGCGCTTCTCTTTCCATAATATAGATATTCATGGAAAGATTCTGTTTTCCACACTCCTCGGAGTTCATAAAGATCCGGCTCACGCGCCCATCCTCAAGCTTTAACGTGTAATACATATCCCCATGGACACCGGCGCGGATCAGCTCCGCCGGGATCTCCTGCTCCGTATAAGCGACGGTCACATCAGCACCGCTCTCGATATGTGCCTTTAACATCGCGTTGAAATCAAAATCCACCGCAATGTTGGCATCCATCATAACAACATATTTTTCCTTCTTTTTCTTAAGGAACGGCAGGATGCTCTCCAGGGCCTGGACACGTCCGCTGTAGACCTTCATATTTTTCTCCGCGTAGGGCGGGAAGATGCTGAGTCCGCCGTTCTTTCTGAGAAGATCCCACTCACGGCCAGATCCCAGGTGATCCATCAGAGAATGGTAATTCTCACGGACCATAATCGAAATATTGCTGATTCCGCAGTTCGCAAGACTGGAAAGGAGGAAATCGATGATCCGGTAACGTCCCGCAAACGGGATAGATGCCATCAGGCGGTCGCCCGCAAGCTCCGGCACCAGACTGTCATAACTGTTCGGGAAAATAATGCCGATCGCATTTGCATTGGAATTTACCATTGTTCTTCACCATCCTCCACATTTTTATTGACCATGGCATTCGGGCCGATCTTTGCGCCCTTTCCGATGGTGATTCCGGAACCGATCGTCGCGACTCCGTGTCCTTCGTCCTTCGGCATGGAGCCCACAATGGCATTCTCACCGATCACGACATTTTCCGCGACGATGCAGTGTTCCACAACGGCACCGGCTTTGATGACGGTTCCGCCCATGACAACGGCATCCTCCACCTTCGCGCCCTTTTCCACCTTGACGCCGGAGAACAGGATCGAATGCTTGATATTTCCGTCGATCCGGCATCCGTCTGTGATCATACAGTTCTCCACCACCGCGTTGGAGCCGATCTTGTGTCCGGTCATTCCGCTGTTCCGGCTGTAGATCTTCCAGTTCTCATCGAAGAGGTTGATTCCGCTGTGTTCCGGATCCAGGACCTCCATATTTGCCTCCCAGAGGGAAGAGATCGTTCCAACATCCTTCCAGTAACCTTCAAAGTGGTACGCGTACATCTTGCGTCCATCCCTTAAGAGGTTCGGAATAATATTGTTTCCGAAGTCATTCTCAGAATTCGGATCCGCCTCGTCCTCGATCAGGTATTTCTTTAAAATATCCCAGTTGAAGATGTAGATTCCCATGGAAGCCAGGTTGGACTTCGGGTTCTTCGGCTTCTCCTGGAACTCAGTGATCCGGTCATCATCGTCCGCAACCATCAATCCGAAACGGGACGCCTCATCCCACGGCACCTCCATAACGGCAACGCTGAACTCCGCGCCCTTTTCCTTGTGGAAACGGAGGAAATCGCTGTAATCCTGCTTACAGATCTGGTCACCGGATAAGATGATGACATACTGCGGATCATAGCGCTCGATAAACGGAATGTTCTGGTAAATTGCGTTTGCGGTTCCCTTGTACCAGTCAGAACCGGATGCTTTCTGGTACGGCGGCAGCACATGAACTCCGCCGTAAAGACGGTCGAGGTCCCACGGCTGGCCGTTGCCAATATACTCATTCAGTACCATCGGCTGGTACTGGGTCAGAATTCCCACGGTATCAATTCCGGAGTTTACACAGTTCGAGAGCGGGAAGTCGATAATTCTGTACTTTCCACCGAAAGGAACTGCCGGTTTTGCAAGCTTCTGTGTCAGCGCGTAGAGTCTGGAACCCTGGCCGCCCGCAAGAAGCATTGCGATCATTTCCTTTGCCATAAAAAATATCCCCCTGTTTTTTGGATACAGTCTCTCCGGGCAAAATGCACAGCCGCACATTTCGTCGGATTGTATAAATTATATCACATTTCCGTCATTTTAGGTAGTGGTTTTATGCAGTTTTACCACAGTTTTTACATTTTCTATATATGTATTCAGCTTTTTAATGCGTTACAGCACTTAAGCTGTGCTTATAATTTATCTGCCTTTCCCGCAGCTCGTATGTCTTTTTTCTGCCCACACTGAAAACTATGACTGACCTTTCTTTGCTTTTTATAAAAAAGGAGCCCTATTTTCTAAACCAAAAAGTTTCTCGAAATTTTCTATTTCATGAGAAAGGCGCAGTCTCCGCAGAATATTTAATCCTGCAGAAACTGCGCCATAATATAATTGCTCACATCGAGTCCATAATCTGTCAAAACAAACCGGTCGTCCCGGAATTCTGCTGCCTTTTCCTCCACAAATGTCTCCATAAGTCCCGGATAGACATCCTTCGCGGACACCCCGAACCGCCGCTGAAACTCCGAGAGCGACACCCCCGCTGTCATCCGAAGTCCCACATAGAAGAATTCCTCCTCCATGTCTTTCTTCGTGAGCTTCTCCACGTCCGTAAACATTCCCGGCTGCTCCTCCAGATACCGCTTCATGTCGGAGTTGACCGTAAACCTGCACCCGTCCATGTAGGAGGACGCTCCCAGGCCCAGTCCAAGGTAAGGCACGCCGGTCCAGTAACCGATATTGTGGCGGCACTCTCTCCCCGGCTTCGCGTAGTTTGAGATCTCGTACCGCTCATATCCGCAGGCTCTCAAAAAACGCTTCGTCTCATGGTACATCTCCCGCTCGGAATCCTCATCCGGCAGAAGCTTCCGCCCCTCATCACTTCCGTACTTCTCCCCAAAAGGCGTCTCGTCCTCGATAATCAGGCTGTAGGCCGAGATATGTTCCGGATCCAGGTCCGTGACCCGCTTTAACGTGTCCTTCCAGGACTCACACGTCTGCCCTGGCAGCGCCGACATAAGGTCGATATTGAGGTTTGTAAACCCGCACTCTCGAGCCAGGTGAAAGCTCTCCAGAAATTCCTCCCAGGTGTGGATC
>CAVFLH010000098.1:0-621 GCA_963622995.1 uncultured Eubacteriales bacterium
GAGCTTGACCGTTTCCTCGCCTGCGATAAGGCCTGCATCATGGTCTGCGAAGTCGACAGCCACAACAACACAAAATAAGGAGAACGCAAGATGAAAGGTATTTTTTCTGTACTTGTAGAAAATAAAGACGGTGTTCTCTCCCAGATATCCGGTCTTTTCGCGAGAAGAGGCTTCAACATCGACAGCCTTGCCGTGGGCGAAACGGAGCGCCATGATATTTCCAGCATGACCATCGTCTCCACCGGCGACCAGCGTACCGTCGACCAGATCGAGAAACACTTAAACAAGAAACTGGACGTAATCAAAGTCCGCCGCCTCGAGGAGACCCGCAGTGTCCTTCACGAGCTGATGCTCATCAAAGTCTCCTACTCCGCGACGAACCGCAGCTCCCTGATCGAGCTCTGCAGCGTCATGGGCGCCAAGATCGTCCACGTCTCCCCGAAGAGCATGGTCATCGAGTTCCACGCCGCACCGGATGTGCTCACAGACTTTATTGAGCTTGTGAGAAGCTTCGGTATCCTGGAACTCCAGAGAACGGGTACGATCTGTATGTCGAAAGACTGATAAAATAAAAAAATCATCCAGTAACAAAAAAAGACCAGAAATCGCCCGCCGCATATG
>CAVFLH010000098.1:704-9980 GCA_963622995.1 uncultured Eubacteriales bacterium
GCTCTCGTTTCCATGACATTTTTAGTTTTTCTTATTCCCCGTATTCCTTCAATGTCTCAACGAGCAGTTTCCAGAACCGGTTCTTATCAAATTCCATCGCCATCTCGACGTTCGGCTCTTTTCCGTCCGCGTCCACCTGCTTTTCGTGGGAGAGATCCTGTTTCGGGTCCTCGCCCATGTACTTTCTCCAGTCGCAGACGGTCATTCCGCGGGTGAATTCGCCCTTTGTCTCCACGTCGATATGGACCATCAGGCTCTTTTTCACCACCGCCGGATCGATAAGCCAGCTCACGGTGCTGGCATCGCAGAGTTCGGAGTGGCCGTACATCTTTGCCGCAAAGGAGAGAAGGTCCGCACACACATCAGCGACCTTATTTCCGATGGCTCTGAGCTCCTTTACCTGCTCCTCTCCCATCCAGTTCTGTCTTGTGGCATTTAAGCCGAACATCCGGATCGGGATTCCGGATTCCATGACGATCTTTGCGGCCTCCGGATCAGCGGCGATATTGAACTCCGCCACCGGAGACTGGTTTCCGCAGAACGCGGCTCCGCCCATGATTAGGATCTCCGGGATCCGTTTCTTTAATTCCGGCTCCTTTAAGAGCGCCTGGGCCACGTTCGTCAGCAGTCCGATGGTCACGAGGCTCACATCGTCCTCGTTCATGAAGGTGCGGATCAGGAAATCCACACCGTGTTCTTTTTCCAACTGTTTCTTCGGCTCCGGGATATCGAGGTCCCCGAGTCCGCCCACACCGTGGACATACTCCGCGCGGACCGCATTGCCCAGCATCGGCTGGTCATAGCCCGCATAGACCGGAATATCGGTTCTTCCCGCAAGCTCTGTCACGAATCTTGCGTTTCTTGATGTGAACTGCAGTCCTGTATTTCCTCCTACCGCTACGATTCCTACCACATCAAGCTTTTTGATGCAGAGGAGCAGGGCGAAGGTATCATCGATTCCAGGATCGCAGTCGATCACGATTCTATTTCGCTGCACTTTCTTTTCCCTCCTGGATCTTCTTTAATTTCATCATGCGCAGGCAGCTGATCACAACGAGCGCGATGATCGTGGACGCATACGGAATCATCTCAAGGAACTCGGACGGGAAGCTTCCCTGGCTCTTAAGAGTTGTCGCCATCGCGTCACAGAATCCGAAGAAGACAGACGCAATGGCGGAACCGATCGGGTTTCCGTTTGCGATGTTCGAAGCGGAAAGGCCGATATAACCACGTCCGTTGACCATGTTCTTCATGAAGAAGCTTACCCAGCCCATGGACATGAATGCGCCGCCGAATCCGCAGAGGATTCCGGACAGGAAGAAGGAAATGTAACCGATCTTCGTGACACTGATACCGACGGAGGACGCTGCCTTCGGGTTCTCACCCACAGCGCGGAGACGCAGACCGAGTCTTGTGCGGTATAAGAAAAGCCATACCAGGAAGATACTGATAAAGGACACATAGGTCAGAATGTTATGTCCGGAAATGATCTTTCCGATCAGCGGGATATCCTTTAATAACGGGATCACGATGGACGGAAGTGTGTACGCCTTGATCGCCGCGGAAGTCGTGGACTTCTCACCTGTGATCAGGTACATGGCAAACACCGTGCCGCCGGAGGTGGCAAGGTTGACCGCGATACAGGTCAGATACAGATCCGTCTGTCCGGTCAGGTTGGCAAAGGCAATGATCAGGCTGACAAGAACACTCAGCACGATCGCCCCCGCAAGACCTACCCATACATTTCCGGTCATTCCCGCAAAGATTACGCCGCCGAGGGCAGCCGCTAACATCATACCTTCAAGAGCCATGTTCATCATTCCGGCTTTTTTACTGATTACAGCCGCAAGTCCTGCGAAGATCAGCGGAGTAGACAGTCTCAGTACGGAAAATCCAAAATTGGCAAACCATTCGATCGTAAACATATCTATTTCTCCTTTCCGTCTGATTCTTCTAAGATCTCTTTTACTTCTTCCTTCTTATCCTCGGCAAGGGATTCCTCAGCAGCTTTGTAGATCATGTTCTTCTTGAACTTGCCCATGAACTCTTCCGCTGCTACCAGAAGAATAACGATACCCTGGATAACGGTGATGAACTCGACCGGGATATCTCCCTTGGAGTTAACAACATCGGCACCGATTCGGATATAAGCTAAAAGGAACGCAGCCACCGGCACGAGAGCCGGGTTTCTTCTCGCGAGTACAGCTACCATAAGTCCGTCGAAGCCGTGCTGTGTGCTGGCTACCCATTTGTAACGGTCATAGTTTCCTAAAATCTCGCAGCTTCCGCCGATTCCGGCAAGAGCGCCGCCGATGAGCTGTGCCGCAACGATGGTTCCCACCATGTTGATTCCGCAGGCTTTCGCGAACAGCGGGTTATTTCCTACTACACGCATCTTGTAGCCGAAGATCGTCTTATAGAACAGGATCGCCACTAAGATCACCGCGATGACTGCGGCGATAAGTCCTGCCTGGATTCTCATCTTTCCGAAAATACTCGGAAGAAGCGCATTGTCCGGAAGTAAATAGGATCCGAGAGATCCGATGGACGGATCACGCATCTTGTATTTCAGTACCCAGATGGCAAAGAATACGAGCATGCTGTTCAACATTAAGGATACAACGACGATGTTGGCGTTGAACTTGATGTCCAGTAAAGCCGGGATCGCGTTTAAGATGATTCCTACAAGTGCGCCGACACAGAGCAGAAGCGGGATCATGACAACCGGCGGAAGTGTATCGCCGATCCTGATGGCAACGAGGGCTGTGAGACAGCCAGATACCATGAAAGTTCCCTCACCTGCGAGGTTGAACTTGTTTACCGCGTACATAAAGCAGAAGCAGAGTCCTGTAAATGTAAACGGGATCGCAAGGTTGATAACACTTCCCAGACGTCTCATGGATGAGAACGGTCCAAGAATGAACTGCTGGATAATATAGACTGGCTCGTCACTGAAGGCCACCAGAGTCAGAAGCGCGATGGCGTAGGCGATAACTACGGCCGCAACGATACGGATCAGTTCGACTGTAATTTCAATTTTTCTCGTTTTGTTCATAACAGGCCTCCCATCTGCTCGGCGGTCATTGCCTTAAGGCCCAGCATATATTCACCCAGTTCTGATTCAGATACTTCGTTTGCTTTCGGAAACGCCGCGACGATCTTTCCTTTTCTCATGACGAGCAGGCGGTCGGAACACTCTAGGACCTCATTTAAGTCCGCGGAGATCAGAAGTGTTGCGGTTCCCTCTTCCCTCGATTTCTTGACGATCGTCTTTCGGATCATCTCAGCCGCGCCGACGTCGATTCCTCGTGTCGGCTGGTTTGCGAGGATGAAGTTTGATCCTGACGTGAACTCTCTCGCTACGACGACCTTCTGGATGTTACCGCCGGAAAGCATGCGCACCGGCTGGTTCTTATCGTCACAGGCGATCTCGAAATCTTTAATATACTGATTGACGATCTTGTCGATATATTTTCTGTTTACAAAAAAACCTGACCGGTATTCTTTCTTGAAATAACGGTCCGCAATGATGTTGTCGCGGATGGACATGTCACCTGCACATCCGTACTCCATACGGTCTTCCGGGATATAGGCAAGTCCCAGCTGACGGATCTCATGGACCGTCTTTCCGGCGATGCTGTTTCCGTTTAATTCCACGGTTCCGGATGTGAAGCCGCCCATTCCTGAAAGCACATCGGAGAGATCACTCTGTCCGTTGCCCTCGACACCGGCGATTCCCACGACTTCTCCTTCGTGGATATTTAAGGAAATGTCATCCAGAACTGTCTTTCCGGACTCATTTACCTTCACAAGATTCTTGATGGAAATGATGGTCTTTCCGACACTCGGCGCCTCTTTTTCGATCTTTAAGATGACGTCACGTCCGACCATAAGTCTTGAGATATCTGCCTCGTTCATGTCCTTTAAGTCATAGCTTCCGAGACAGTATCCGTGGCGGAGCACTGTAACTCTTGTACAGATCTGCTTTACCTCCTCCAGTTTGTGGGAGATGAAAATGATGGAATGGCCGTTTTCCCTGAGGAGGATCAGCTGTTCGAACAGTTCTTCTGTCTCCTGCGGTGTTAAAACTGCTGTCGGCTCATCCATGATAATGATCTTTGCGCCTTTGATCAGAACTTTCATGATCTCGACCTTCTGCATCTGGCCGACAGAAAGATCTGCTACCTTCATGAGCGGATCAATATCGAATTTATATTTCTCCGCAACTTCTCTCGTCATTTCAACGGCTTTTTTGAAATCAAAAAGTCCGTTCTTCATCGGTTCGATTCCAAGAACAACGTTTTCCGCCACCGTCAGGGATGGCAGCAGCATGAAGTGCTGATGAACCATTCCAATTCCTTTACTGATCGCATCCAGCGGATTTAAGATCTTTACCGGCTCCCCGTCCATGAAGACCTGACCGGACTGCGGGTTCTCAAGACCGAACAGTACCTTCATCAGTGTGGTCTTTCCTGCTCCGTTCTCACCTACCAACGCCAGGATCTCTCCCTTGTTGAGCCAGAACGTAACGTTCTTGTTGGCGACGAAACCGTTGCCGTATATCTTTGTGATTCCTTCCATTCGCAGCACTTCTACCGCCATCGTCATTCCTCCTATCTTCAAAGGAAACGCAGAAAACGCGGTATTTCGCACGTTTTCTGCGTCCCCATTCAGCCTCCTGTTATAAGGACCGCCGTTATATGCGTTTTTATTACGGAGCTACAGAATCAAGAAGTTTCTGGTACTCGTCCTCGTTTGTGAAATCATAGTAGGATTTTACTTTGAGCTCGCCGCTTGCGATCTTCTCTTTGGACTCAGCCATAACTGCGCGTAACTCTTCCGGAACAGTTGCTTCGAAGAAATCATTGTCTACATAGCCAACCGCGTTGTCTGTAAGACCAAGGCTGTTCTGTTTGCCCCACTCAGCTTCGCCGTTCTCAACTTTCTCGAAGAAAGCGACAACAGAGTCACCAACATTCTTTAGCATGGATGTGAGGATGATGTCTGCAAGTTCCGGGTTCTCGGACTCTTTGTAGTATGCGTACTGGTCAGAGTCAACACCGATCGCCCATGTTCCGAGTTCTTTACAAGCCTCGAAAAGACCTGCACCGGATGCGCCTGCAACCTGGTAGAATACGTCTGCCTGTTTGTCTCTTGCCTGTGTTAAGCAGAGCTCTTTCATCTTTGCCGGATCTGTCCAGGAACCAACGGCTGCCTTGACGATCTTGATATCCGGGTTATATGCCTGAGCGCCATCGATGAATCCTGTTACGAAGTCCGCGATGACCGGTGTATCCATACCTACGTTGACTGCTACAACGCCTGTCTCTGTCATACCTGCTGCGAGCTGGCCCACAATGTAGGAGCCTTCGTTCTGTGCGTAGAAGATCAGGGCCATGTTGTCCGGGATATCAGCTTCGTCCATGCTGTCGTCTACGATGATGAACTGGTTCTCCGGATACTCTTTCGCAAGCTTTAACATTGCGTCACGGAATGTGGAGGACGCTACGATGTAGTGGTAACCTTCGTCGATGGCGTCAAGCATCATATCTTCGTACTTATCAGCCTTTGTCTCGTCGCCGCACTCGATGGTCTTGCAGTCCCAGCCTTTTTCGCGGAGAACTTTCATGCCGCCCTCAAGGGAGTCACTGAAAGACTTATCGCCAAGTCCCTGGCAAACATGAGCGACCTTTTTGATGATCTCGCCGTCGTCTGCCTTGTTGTCTGCCTCTGCTGTAGCCGCTGTTGTTGCGCCGGCCTCAGCTGCCTTTGTCTCTGTGCTTGTGCTGCTTCCGCCGCATCCCACCAGGGATAATGCCATTACGGTTGCTGCTGCCAATGCTGCCAACTGTTTTCTCTTCATAAAATTTTTCCTCCTGTTTTCTATTGTTAAGCCGCCGTGAGATTGCGGATCCATTTCATCGAGTGGATCCTCCAGATTCCCACCAATGCTTCCAATACAATGTTAAATTTGATAATTCCAATGATCACGTGCGGGGAGAAATCCCACATAAATGCTCCTGCTGCCGCAAGCGGGATTGTGAAGATCCACATGGTGAAGATGTCGGAGATAAATCCCGTTTTTCCATCTCCGCCCGCGCGGAGCACTGCGATCATTCCTGTCATCTCCATTCCGGAGAATGGCCAGATCGCCGCGAAGATCGCGATAAATCCTTTCGCGAATGCCCTTGTTGCGTCTGTCAGCGAATAGAAGCTGATAAACAGATCGCCGCCGAGAAGTGTCAGGACTCCAAGGACGGAACCTCCCACAAGTCCGATGAGGATCAGGCTGTAAGCCTCTCTCTGGATCTCGTCTCTCGGTGCACCGGATCCGATGGTCTTTCCGATGGTTACGGAACACGCGTGAAGGATTCCATTCATCGTGCATGCCATCATCTGGTACATGGCGTTTGCCACGTTGTAACCGGCAACGATGGTCGTACTCATCTGTCCGGTGATGGAACTTCCCGCCGTGGTTCCCGCTGACCAGATCATCTCATGGGCAACGATGGGAATTCCCACTTTCAAGAAGTCCTTTGTGAGCTTCCAGTCTTTTCTAAGGAAATCCTTGAGCTTCATCTGAAGTTTCTTCTCTTTCTTTATGATAAACCAGAGAAGAATTCCGAACTCAATGAGTCTCGCGATCACGGCTCCGACTGCGCTTCCCCGGATCCCAAGCTTCGGAAAACCGAATTTTCCGAAGATCATGCAGTAATCCAGGATCAGGTTGATCGGATAAGATACCGCGTTTACCGCAAAGGAGATCTTCATCTGTTCGATTCCCCTGCAGCACGCGAACAACATGGAGCTCACCGCGCAGGGAGTGTACATCCATGCCGCGATTCTTAAATAGGAAGCTCCCAGCGCGATCACTTCCGGATCGCTACTGTAGATCCTCATGACCTGATCCGGGCGGATCAGGACGATGGCGGATATGATGATTGCGAAAACCGCGATGATCTTTGAGCCGATGGCGAACAGAGTCTTGATCTCTTCTTTTCTCTGAAGACCCCAGTACTGGGCGATCAGAACGCTGCATCCGACGGCAAAGCCGTTGCAGACGGTGTAAAATACGAAGAAAATCTGCTGTGCCTGGGAGACAGCCGCCATCTGGACCTGATCGATCCGCCCCAGCATGATACTGTCACACAGGTCTACACTCACTCTCAAAAACTGCTGTAGGATGATCGGAATCGACAGCAGCATGATGTTCGCGTAAAACGAAGGTTTTGTTACGATGCGCTGTTCCATATTCTGTTTATCCTCTGCAGTTTCCGATGCTCTTTACCAGCCACTTTCTGAATGCCGGGATATCGATTTCAAGAGCAACCTCCACATTCGGGATATGGTTCTTGTTCTTTCTGGATTTCATTTCCACCACGGTATGACCGGCTGTATATTCGCCCTCACACTCCACATCCACGAAATATTTCGTGCACTTTAAGCATTCCGGTGCAAAAGCTGCGGCCAGGGCCAGGGAGTCATGCATCATGGCATCCTCTCCGCCTTTGGCGCATCGTTCAAACATAAACTTTAAAAGGTCTGCCGCGAAGGTTCCGGCTTTTGTTCCGAATCCCCGGAGTTCTTTCTCGTCCTCCGGCTGCATGATCGCCTTTTCTGTGACATCCAGTCCCACCATTGTCATCGGGATTCCGGATCCGATCACGATCTTAGCGGCATACGGGTCTACCCAGATATTGAACTCCGCGGTAGTGGACACGTTTCCTCCGATTGCCGCGCCGCCCATGAACCAGATATAGGAGATATGTTCCTTGAGATCCGGATGCAGGCTCAGCGCGATCGCGATGTTTGTCATCGGGCCTGTCACGAGAAGTTCGATCTTTCCGTGTTCGCAGGCCAGTTTGTAGATTAGTTCCGGTGCTGTCTCAGGAACGAAACTGCTTTTTACCGCTGTCGGGAGCTCGCAGTTTCCAAGTCCTGTGGAACCGTGGGTATCACTGTAATAAGCACCTCTGGTATATAACGGAAGTGCCGCGCCTCTCGCGACCTTTGTATCTTTTCCAAGATATTCCACTAGATTTAAATTGTTTGCGGATGTGTATTTTTCTGCAACATTTCCGTTTACAGATGTAATTGCCAAAATATCCATATCCGGACAGCCATAGGCCGCCAGGATCGCAATGGCATCATCAGTTCCCGTATCGCAGTCGATAATAAACGGACGTTTACTCATGCGTTTTTCCTCCATAGGTTGTAAATGTGCATGTCTACTGATTTGTCTTGAGGAACTCTTCGACTTCCTCATATGTCGGAATGCTCGGTGCGGCGCCTTTTTTGCTGACCGCGATGGCGCTGGCCGCACTGGCCGTCTTTAAGATCTCGTGCATTTCCATGTTTTTTGTGATTCCTGAGAGGAAATAGCCGCAGAACGTATCACCAGCTGCCGTTGTATCCACCGCTTTCACCTTGTAGATCTCCTGGCGGATACACTGGTCTTTGTCAAAGTACCAGGAACCTTTATCTCCCAGTGTCAGGACCACCGCCGCATTTGGAAATTTCTTTTTAAGTCCTTCCATCACGATTTCCGGCTCTTCCGTCTCCGCCCCGGAGATCTCCTTTCCCTCGATCTCATTTACCAGGAAATAATCCACCAGATCTATCGGGATCGACGCGAGATTCTCATTGATCGGGGACGGATTCAACGCAACTTTCGCTCCGCCTTCCTTCGCCGCCTTGACTGCGTAGCCCACATTGGAAATTTCGTTCTGGAACAGGACGATATCCCCCGGCTCGATCTTCTTTACAGCCTCATCGATCATCTCTTTCGATACGGAATCGTTTGCTCCGCCGCAGATGATAATGTTGTTCTGTCCGCTCACATCCACCTGGATCACGGCATGTCCGCTGGCTCCAGGAAGTGTCCTGACTCCCTCCGTGTGAACTCCGGAAGTCTTTAAGACATCTAAAAGCATTCCACCGTCCGCGCCGACAGCACCGACATGGTAAACTTCCGCACCGGATCTCGCAAGGGCGATAGACTGGTTCAGTCCTTTTCCTCCGCAGGCCTCGGAATAATGCGTCGTTTTGATCGTCTCGCCAGGTTTCACGAAATGTTCTACCTCGTATACCCGGTCGATGTTCAAGGAGCCGATATTTAATACCTTCATGCTACTCCTCCATTGTGTTTTTGTACAAGAAATTTTTTCCGAAATCTTTTTCTTAACCAAAATATAGCACAGTGGATTCGTGAAGTCAAGACAGCTGTTTGCATTTTTACTAAATATGTTTATTTTTTCATCCATATAGTGTATAATA